>CAZJKT010000033.1:0-1896 GCA_964547015.1 uncultured archaeon | reverse complement strand
ACTAAATAAGCAATTTAAACAAAAACCGAAAATAAATTATTTCTTAGCAACCAAATCAATGCACATTCCTGCCGCAACAGTTTGCCCCATATCCCTTATAGCGAACCTTGACAACTGCGGGTAATCGCTCTGTTTCTCAAGGGAAATAGGCTTTGTTGGCCTTACCTTGATTATCGCGGCATCTCCTGTCTTTATGAATTCAGGGTTCTCCTGAACAACCTGGCCTGTTCTAGGGTCCATTTTCTTTAGGATTTCGCTTATTGTGCAGGTGACTTGGGCTGTATGTATGTGGAACACCGGAGTGTATCCCGGAGCGATGACCGTAGGGTGGTTTAGCACAATAATCTGCGCGGTAAACTCTTCTACTACAGGGCTAGGGTTGTTTGCGTCGCAGAGGACATCTCCTTTCTTTATATCTTTTTTTCCTATGCCTCTTAGGTTAAACCCTATATTGTCCCCAGCCTTAGCTTCAGTAAGCTGCTGGTGGTGCATCTCCATGGATTTCACTTCTGCCTTGATGCCCGCAGGCATGATAAGGACTGCCTGGTTAGGCTTCATAACGCCGGTTTCAACCCTACCTACAGGGACTGTCCCTACGCCGGTAATGGAATATACATCCTGCACCGGAAGCCTCAAAGGCTTTTGGGTTGCCCTCTCAGGAGGAATGATGGCGTCAAAAGTCTCCACCAAAGTAGGCCCGTTGTACCAAGGCATGTTTTCTCCTTTTTTGACCACATTGTCGCCCTTGTATGCGGAGCCCGGAACAACCTTAATTTTCTCCATTTTGTATCCGGCTCCTGTAAGCAACTTAAGCGCCTGGTCTTTGACCTCGTTGAACCTCTGCTCTTTGTACTCCACAGCGTCCATCTTATTGACGAAAACAATCATCTGGTCAATTCCAAGGATCTTTGAAAGGAACGCGTGCTCCTTTGTCTGGTCCTGGACGCCTTCCCTTGCAGATACAACTAAACAAGCTACATCTGCCTGAGAAGTACCGACAATCATGTTCTTGATGAAGTCCCTGTGGCCTGGCGCATCAATGATGGTGAAGTAATACTTCTGCGTGTCAAAGTTCTTGAACGCAACATCGATTGTTACACCCCTTTCTCGCTCTTCCTTCAAGCTGTCCATTACGAACGCGAACTCAAAGGTCTCTTTTTTCTTTTCTTTTGCGATTTCCTGAAGCTTTCTTAGAGTCTCCTCTCTTACAGCCCCGGTATCAAAGAGTATTCGCCCAACAGTGGTGCTCTTTCCGTGGTCTACGTGTCCGATAGTTACCAAATTCACATGTGTTTTGTCAGCCATACCCTAATATATCACCTAAATTATAAATATGCTCTTTTTCGGCTAAACGCCAAAATATTGGCCCATATAGGGCTATTATTGCCCTAATTATAAACTCCCGATAAGGTGAAAACATGCCTGCATTTAAGGGCGGATGCGGCAGGTTTTGGATAATGCGGGTTTGTAATTTCCTGCAAAGCGGCTCATCCCCCTCCGATGCCAAAAATATCAAGCAGGCCGGATAAAAAAGCAGTCTGTCGCTTCATGAATGAAGCCTTGTCGTTTTTAGAAAAGTAATCCAAGTCCAGATATTCCTCAAAAAAATCAAAAATGAAGACCTTCCCTTCAAAATCAGGCACACAGTCCACAAAGCCCTCAAGAACTTCTGTCTTGAAGTAAGTCTTACCCCCAAAATATATCTGGGCCGCCTTTATGATATCGCCTGTGTGGATGATTTTCCATATGTCTATTTCGAGAGGCTCTTTTGAGGGGCAGTTATTATACATTAGGAAGAGGCGCTGGATTCTCTCCGGGGAGTCGGGCTTCGGATCCCGGACAACTAAATCTTTTAGTATATTTTCCCCGCACAAAACTACACCGCACTCCTTTGTG
>CAZJKT010000032.1:0-2290 GCA_964547015.1 uncultured archaeon | reverse complement strand
TTTTCATAATTTTTATCTAGGACAAATGAGGGTCCAAAAAATAGGGATAGAACAAATAGCATTTGAAGGGCTTCCCGGGTCAGGTAAGACCTGTCTTAGTAAAAAGGTGTCTAAAAGTTTGGGCATCTGTAGGGTAGGCGAGATATTGGATCCTCAGGAGAACGAAATATTGCCTGCTGACGTGCCCAATCCTTCGCTGGAGTATTTTATAGATTCGGATGAGAGGAAATACCTGCTCTCCGAAAGACTGCTAGCCAAAACGAGCGTCCTGATGGACAGGTCGTATCTGTCCACGATTGCGTACTCCTTATGCGAAGAAGATACTGGGATCGCAAGCAGGGCCCTCAAATGGAAGATTAAATTTGAGCAAAATTTCCGGCAGGCCGATTTATATATTTTCCTAAGCCTCCCCGCTGAGAAGTCCTTGGCCAGAAAAAACAAAAAGAAAAACAATCCTCACGATCTATGGTCCTGGATAGGTAATCTGGAGAAGACAAGTGCATTTTACAAAAGGCACCTCCAAGATGACCCCAGAATAAATTGCTATGTAATCGACGCCTCACGCCCATATCTTGACGTGTTGGCCACGACAGAACGACTAGTCAAATACTTCCTCTAAGCCTGGAAGGGACGCTATACAAGTTACCACATTTTCAGGATAATTATAACTTTGCTTTAGCCTCTCCAAACCATTTACCGCAAGCCTTTTCCTTTGCTCATTATCGAGCGAAAGTACCTTTGTTATTATTTTAGCAAACTCATCTTCGTTACAAACATCCACCAAAAATCCGTCGACACCTGTGCAAATCTGCTCGGAGAGCCCGTCCACATCGGAAGCTATTATCACCGGGCAATCTTGTTTACCATACAGTCTCGCTTCCTCAGGCACAAGGCCAAATGGCTCCCCAAGGGAAGGCACAACAACTGCGCGGACATTCCTTGAGGTCATGGCTGCAAGGTGGTCCTCCATAGACAAAAATTCATTGATAATTTTCCCCCTTACCTTTAATTCGTCCATAAGTTTCAAGAGTTTCTCGAAAACAGGCGCATAAGAAGTGGATGTAGAAACATTAATCAAAAGGTGGGTGCCATGTTCCCTCTGAGACTTTGCAAATGCTTTTATTAGTTTCTCAAACCCCTTGTATGCTTCGGCCCTGCCGCAGGAGAATACTACGCGCTTGTTTGGCATCCATTTTGGAAGGTTTGGACTTTTGGCAACAACAGGAACCACCCCGTTTATCAACGGAAGCATTTTTGCCTCATCCGCCTTAAAATGAGCCATCAGATGGTTTTTCATAAATCGGTTTATATATCCTACATAGCAGGACTCGTGTTTTTTTGAAGCTGTTATTGCAGCAAGTTCCCACGCATATCGCTCACTAGAATGGGGCAGGGTTTTTATTTCATGGATAAGGCCCGTGCTATGGGGTACCCAAATAACTACCGGATTTTCCCCGGGATAATCTGAAAGTTGATTGCAAATAAGCTCTCCCACCTTGCAGTAAGGTGTGTCAAAAGCAAAAATTATTATCTTATCAAATCTATCCAAAAGATTCAGGACTACTGAAGCGCCCCCAACCGACGCTGCCTCCCACTGGGCGGGGCCACCATACTGAGAGATTCCATCCGAATCATCAGAAAAAAAGAGCAAACGCCCGCCTGTTTTTTCAACAACCACTTTCACGCCGTCGACAAGCCCCTCCCTATATCCCAGACAATCTTTCCCGGTAAAAGGAATCCCCACAAAAAAAGATATGTCAACTCCAGGTTTTGACCTGCTTATGACTTCTGGCATAGAATGTATGAAGTATTGCGTAATTGACCCGACACCGCAGTACCAGCTTACAACACCATCATAAGTCAACAAGATTATTGCCAGCCTCATAATATTAATCAACATCTAGAAGTTAAATAAGGCGCATCTGACCTCCAAACCAGTTATGGCCCAAAAAACCATATTATTACATGAACCCTTAAGTGAAGCTGCTCATAAGCGTTCTGGTGATTGTCGCAGGCATTTCCTGGTGCCTTGGCGGGGAGGTATTTGGAGACTACATCGGGATGTCAGCTCTGACGGCTCTCGGCGTGCTCTTCGTCGGGGCGTTCGGCGCGTTTCTCGTCGCCCTCGGCGTTATCTTGACCCTCGTCGAGATTGAGGCGCATGTTTCGGGGGTTTGCTTTTATGGGGACTGTGTCCTTGCCGCAAAAAGGGCGCCAAACCGCGAAATTTACCCGAATCTCTGGGAATGCGGCGGCGGCCAGGTAAAAAAGGGGGAAAGTTTTGAGGAAG
>CAZJKT010000031.1:0-3266 GCA_964547015.1 uncultured archaeon | reverse complement strand
TTTCATAATTTTTATCTAGGACAAATGAGGGTCCAAAAAATAGGGATAGAACAATTAATTTTGAAATCTTTTAGAATATAATATAGACAATATATTTATGCCTGAAACAAAATCAAACCCTTATGTAAGCATTGCTACGGTAATAGGCGGCTGCGCCGCCCTGCTGGTACTGGCGTCAATGGTTATTGCGCCTCAGTATATGGGCAATATTGCGGTGATTGTGGCGGTTTTGGCGATATTTGGGATAATACTGGCGGTTTTCCAGTATTTTTCAAGCGGTAGCGGCGATGAGAGCAAAAAGCCCGCCACCCCCCGAAAAAAATAATTTTGCCTGTTTTTGGTTTTTGAAGTTTATATTTACTATGGCAGATTCGGATCTTATGCGCACGAAAGTCTTTGAGGCGGTTTCAAAAATCCCAAGGGGAAGAGTCGCCACCTATAAACAGATTGCCCAAATCTGTGGTACAAGTCCGCGGGCAATAGGCCGAATTTTGAACTCAAATGAGTACCTGGTGGAAATCCCCTGCCACAGGGTGGTTATGAGTGAAGGGCGAATTGGGGGATATCGGGGAGGAATTGAAGAAAAAGTGCGGCTTTTGGAGAGCGAAGGGGTTGAAGTCAGGGAGGGGAAGGTGGATTTGGCGGGGTTTGGCTGGAAAAAAAGGCCTAAAGGGTATAAATAGTATAAATGCGATTATAATTATATCCACCCCGGTGTCGCTTTAGCCACACCGGGCTTTTATGTTTCTACATTCTTAGTTTATGCCTGAGGGGGTCGCGATTTTCATTGATGGAAGCAATTTTTACCACGGGCTCAGAAGGGAGATTGGATGCAAAGAACTTGATTTTTCAAAACTCGCCAAGAAACTCGCTGGTGGCAGAAAATTGGCGAGTATCAATTATTACAATGCGCCACTTGACCAAAATGCGAATATTGAGAAGTACAAAAAGCAGAGGCAGTTTTTTGAAAAGCTGAGAAAAATCCCGCATTTCAATCTGGTGCTGGTGAGATTGCAAAAGAGGCTTGTAAACGGAAAGCCAATGTATTTTATCAAGGGCGACGACATTCATCTGGCGACAGACCTGATTGTTTTGGCTTATAAGAATGCCTACGATACGGCGGTTTTGGTTTCCGGAGACGGGGATTTTGTTCCGGCGATAAAGGCCGTTCAGGAAATCGGAAAGAAGATCGAAAATTGCCATTTTAGGTCGAGCAGTTCGTGGCACTTGAGGCAGGTCTGCGATAAATAGGTTCTGATTGACAAAGAGTTTGTCACTAATTGTCTGGAGTAGGTTGGTGGTATAACTGTGTTATATAAATATGTTCTGGATATTATATTATGGAGGCTAATCGGACTACCTTGGATTTCCCTGATAATTTTTCAGAGATGTTCACGTTCCACCACTTCTGGAATTTACTTGGGGTACTTGGTAATTTGAATACTCTAAACTCCATTCTGAAAGGTGTTGCAGAGAGATTGGTGCCTGTTGACCGGTTTCTGAGGGCAATGCCTATTTCTTCAGTCGACTTTTTTTTAAAAACCCATTTCAAAAAATATATATCATTTTTGCCAGAATGAGGGTATTTGATAAAATCAACCAAAATTTCAACTAAAAACAAAAAATTAATCTTATCGCTCCCTTTGTCCGTCTATAAATTCCTCGACCCTCCTTCGGGCTTCAGAATCCGAGTACTGCTCAATCGGGTGCTTCATCGTGTACGAAGAAATTGACTTTAGCGCCCCTGCGACCTTCCTGTCAAGCCCAAGCTTGCAGCACCTTATGGCATCGATTGAGACACCTGCGCTGTTTGGCGAGTCCTCGACTGAGAGGCGAAGCTCGACTGTTGTGGGCACGTCTCCGAACTTTCGTCCTTCCATTCTAAGGTAGCAGATTTTCTCGTCTTTTTGGAAGGGCACGTAGTCTGATGGCCCGATGTGGATGTCGTTTTCAGGCAGGGGTTTTGGAAGCTGAGACTGGACAGCATTGGTTTTACTCACCTTTTTGCTTTCAAGGCGGCTCCTCTCAAGCATATTCAGAAAGTCTGTGTTTCCGCCGAAGTTTAGCTGGTAGGTTCGGTCAAGCTTCACTCCACGGTCAGCCCAAAGTTTTGCAAGCACCCTATGTGTAATTGTTGCTCCAACTTGCGCCTTTATGTCGTCGCCAACACAAGGCAAGCCCTTCTCTTCGAACTTCTTTGCCCATTTTTGGTCTGATGCGATGAAAACAGGCATGCAGTTTACAAAGCCTATTCCCGCCTCAAGCGCGCAGTTTGCGTAAAATTCGACCGCTTTTTGCGACCCGACAGGCAGATAATTTACTAAAATTTCCGCTCTGGATTCCTTAAGCACTTTTACCATGTCGCAAGGCTTTACATCTGCCACGCGAAAGGCCTCGTCCTCGGGGTAGTTTGCCATGTGGGCGGGCACACCATCATTTACCGGCCCCATTTGGACTTTTACTCCAAGGTTTGGGACATCTTTGCAAAAGGTTTTTGTGTTGTTTGGCTTGGCAAAAATTGCCTCTGACAAATCCTTGCCTACTTTTCTAATATCCACATCAAACGCCGCCACAGGCGTAATGTCTGAAATTTTGTAGCCGCCAAGCACATTGTGCATAAGGCCAGGAACAAGTTCGTCATTTGAGTCAACACCCTTATAATAAAAAAGCCCCTGAATAAGGCTTGAACAGCAGTTGCCGACTCCGGCTATTGCAATTTTTATGCTATTGCTCATTATTTTATATGCGTAAAGTATATATATTGTTTTACCTTTGTAAAATTTATCTGAATAAAACTTAATATATGGTAAAAATCCGGCTTTATTAATGGAAAAACCCTTAAAAAGACTTATCGGCCTTAATACAAAAGACTGCCTCTGGATTTACATTTTGAGAATTCTCTCTGAAGGCCCAAAACACGCCTATGTGCTTAGGGAAGAGATCTCCAAAAAGTACGGTTTCAGGCCCGGAAATGTGACCGCTTACCGGGTGCTCTACTCCCTCAGGTCAGACGGCTTCGTGGAGAAAAGGCCGGAGGGGCGAAAGGAAGTTTACACGATTACGCCCGCAGGAAAAGAAATAATCAAGAAAGCCGCAGATTTTTATCGGAATTTGGCTCAGGCTCTTAAGTAGAGGGCCAATTAAAATGCAAATCTGCAAACTTAGCTTAATTTAATCAAATATTTGGTCAGCCAAACAAGGTCATTTTTTGTTTTTAGTTCTAATGCGAAGCATAGAAAGAAACCCCGCTGGCTTGCTGGCGGGAT
>CAZJKT010000030.1:0-5084 GCA_964547015.1 uncultured archaeon | reverse complement strand
AAGGGTGCCTTCTTATTGTGCACGGGTCAAACAATGACTCGATAACCATAATATAGATGGGCAATATTAAAACTTATTTTAAACCTTATTGATATTTTTAAGCAGGGCAAAACTACAGGGGATTATTGCCTTCCGGAACATATGCTTCATTAGGGATTATTTTTTTATTTTAGAGCTTCTCTGATTTTTGGAGGATTTCATATTGAAGATATCCGGGAAAACAGAATGTATGATGAAGAATAGAATTGCAATACCCGCCAGGATATACAAGAGCTTACTGCTGATTAATCCAGGCATCTCCCGGTTTCGGTCTGATATATGGAACGAAATTGTCTTTTTTTCGAGAATAACCTCTGCCCCGCTAATTGCGCGTATTTCAATATCTATAAGATAATTTTTCCCCGGAGCGTCAGAATCAACATCAATTTTTAGCATCGCCTCAGAGGATTCGCCTTTCTTGAGCCGCCCTATGAAGTCGGACTTTTCGCTGAAGTCAAACGGCTGGGATGAGTCCTTGAATCCCCGAATTGAGACTGATTCTGCCTCTTTTCCCCCGGAGTTTTCGATTTCAAGCCAGATTTCAACAGAATCTCCCGGCAGGATGGTTTCAGGAACTGTCCAGACCTTTTTGATATCAAGAAGTGGCTTTTCCATTATGGGAAGCTCCAAAGGCAGTGAAATTGTCTTTAGCTCGTTTTTGTCGTCATTTGCCTCCTTGTAGGTTATTTTGAGTTCTGCAAGGTGGACTTTCGCCTCAACAAGCCGGTCAATGTCAACATAAAATGTCGCGGTCTTTGCGCTTCCATCCTCAATTGTCCCAAGCACCGCCCGGTCTGAGTAGCTATAGGATGGCTCAAAACCCTCCGGAAACTCGACTTCAAGCACGACGTTCTGGGCGTCTTCGTCTCCGATGTTTGCAATTTCCACGCTGATTTCCGCTTCGTCAATGTCGCCTGAGAGCTTTTTGGGAGAAGTTGTAAGCAGCCCAATCACGAATTCCGGGCTTGTTTTCTCGCCCACACGAATTGTGTATCCCTTTATCGCCTCAGCGTTGCCTGAGGTAGTATTTAGCCGAAGCCGCACATTGTAATTGCCCCCCAAGGCGTTTTCGTCAACCAGAATCTTATAATAAAGCGTGTAATATTCATCCTTATCAGAAAATCCCTGCCAGTTCCCAAGAAATTTTGTTGGGTTGTCGCTTGAGTCAAAGTAGAACGGGTAATCAATATCTAGCGTATAGGTGATGCCCTCCATCACACTATTTCCATATTTCTCGACCTTCCAGCGAAGCTCAAGGTATTCTCCCGGCTCTGCGGGGTCAGGGTCCTGATTTAGGAACCTCTCGACAAGCACATTTGACTCGATGTCGAGCGCCATCGTGGGGCACATCATCGAGCACATCATCAGCCCGAAAATCAGTTCAAAGTAAGCCCTGCTCCTTAGAGTGGCGACCATTATCCTATCACTTAAAAAAGTTCTTATGGCTTTTTATCTTGCCAGAAATCCGGTTTTTGATTTTTTGCCAAACTCCTTCGCCTGCCACAAGAATCACCGGCACAAGGGTTATTGCCACGACAAAACAAGTTGCGATTCCAATACTCATTATCTGGGCGAACTCCGCAAAGATTGTAATCTGCCCAAGAGCCATTGCCCTAAATCCGATGAGCGCTGCAAGAGTTGTCGTCCCCATGGGCACAAACACATTGTTGAGAGTTATCTCCATTGCCTCATTTGGATTGAGGTTTTTGAGCTCCTCTCTGTAGCGTGAAGTTATCTGGATACCAAAGTCAATTCCTATTCCCATAATCATCGAGATTACGCCCGAGGTCTCTGAACTCAAATCTATCCCCAAAAGCCCCATCAGCCCCATTGCCCAGACGATTCCGATTCCGATGACAAGAAGCGGGGCTGAGCCGTACCGAATCGAGCGGAAAAGTAGGAAGGAGATTATGATTATCCCCAAAAATGAGGCTTGGGTGGTTTTTGCCATATCCGGCTCGATAAGAGCCATTACTGAAGGCCCGACAGCGATTTCTCCGGCGACATTTGCGTCAAGCCCGGCAGGTTTTGGGACCTCCCCGACAGTTTGCATAATCTCGAGCACTATTTCCTCCTCATCCTCTGAGTTTTCGATGTCGGTTAGGGTAAGGCGAATTATGCTCATTGTGTAATCCTGGCTGATATAGGGCTCAAAGAGCGGGTTTTCGTAAGTCTGCTCGATAATCTCCCTCTCCGACTTTGGAAGGACGCCTCCGTTAAGCTGGCGAAGAACTGACGCCGCGCTGTTGGCTGAACTTACTTGGGGATAGAGTTCGCACATTTTGCCCAAAGTATCCATATACCTGATTGCTGAGACTTCCCGAATGTCCCTTACCTCGTTTGAGCCGGCAACGGCGGGATTGACCTCAAGCGCAATCATAAGGGTTGTGTCTGTGCCAAAACTATTCTCAAGCAGGGTGTAAGACTGCACTACTTCAACTTCAGGAAGCATATCTCGGGTTTCCATATATTTTGTGCTGACCTGAGTTAGCCCTCCAAAGGCAATCAGGGTCAGGAGCACCACAAGAATCAGCATAAGATATGGGTTGTGCGACACATAATGCGAATATTTCCCAATCAGATTCCTTATTGCGTTCATATTGATTTTCGATACATTTTCGCCTCTCGGCGGAATTTTCTGTAGTTATATCCCACATATCTGCAGGAGAACCATTCCTGAACCATTATGATTATCGGCTGGACGAGAATAGTTGCCAAAAGGGAGAAGAATATCCCTAGAGCCAGGCTCATGCCGAGGTTTTGGAGCATTGGCATGCTCGAGAGTGTGAGGGCGAGAAACCCGACCATTGTGGTTGTTCCTGAACCTATTATTGCCGAGCCGATTGATGGAAGCGCGATTTTTAGGGCTTCAAGCTGCTCTTTTCCTCCCAGTTTTTCCTCCTGATAGCGGGTGTACATAAATGCCCCGTACTCAACCCCAAGGCCGAGAATTATGGCGCCAAGGCCTGCTGTAGCAACAGAGATTTTGACCCCAAGCCAGCCAAGGGTCCCATACGCCCACACAAGCCCGAGGGTCAGTGGGGCGAATATAACTAGCGCCTTGGAAAACGAGCGCTGGATGAAGAACAGAAGCACTAGGATTATGGCTGATGCGTAAATGATGGTATTTACCGAGTCCTGCCCCAAAATTTCAAAAAGCGTGACTGTAATCTGGGGAGTTCCGGTTACATAAACTTTGACTCCCTGTGGGGCGGAAAGCTCCCCGATTCTTTCCCTGATTAAATTGTCAAGAGCAACTATTTTTTCGTTGCTGTTTCCGACATCCGCCTTGACATACATCACTGCGGTCTTGTAGTCGCGGCTCACAAAGGATTGCGCCGGTGAGTTCATAATGGCGGTTTTTGCCTCCCCGGGGGTGCTAATTGGCGTTCCTTGCAGATAGGTCGCAATCGAGAAGGTGCCTGTAATGCTGCTTTCCGTCTTTAGGTTTTCTTCCAAAAGAGCCATATATTCGATAACTGAGGGGTCGCGGATGTCCCTTAGTGCGGTATTTAGGTTGGCGTTATCGTCAAGCGTCAAAATGACAATCATTGTGTCCTGGCCGCTGAACTTCTCGTTAATTTTCTGGTTTAGCTGGAGAATCGGCAATTCCTGAGGCAGGTTTTTGGTAAAGTCGGTCTCAAGTTCGATTTTTTGGAGCCCGGGAATCATAAGTGCCGTAAAAAGCACAACAAGAAGGAAAAGAGGTTTTGTGTGTTTCTTCTCGATTTCTGCAATGGATTCCAGGAATTGCTTTAACGCGCCCATAAAAGTGCTTGAAAATTAAATTGGCTTGGTTTTGAAGTAAATTAAAATGCGCCGACGGGGATTTTCATCCGCACCCCAAATAGCTGTTTGCCTTTGGCAAACAGGAACTATTTTCTTTGAGGTGTCGGGCTTTCTTTTTTGAAAAGAAAGCCTGACTTTGAACCCCGATTGTTGGCTTGGAAGGCATCCACCGGTTTTTCCACCGTCAATGTCCTGCCATTAGACTATCGGCGCATAAAATAATAGAGATTTTAAAATAAGGCAGTTTATTGGATAATCCTCATCTTATGCCCAATTGCACCTATAGGGGAGGCTTTGAGAAGTACGCCTGCACATCAAAATCAGTGTCCATAAGCTCAATCATGCAGAACTCCTGCCGTTCTATCTTCCTAAAGCCGGGTTTGGAGAGGTATTTCTTTTCAAAGGCGGGAAAGTCGGAAATTGTGAAGTCGGCATCTCCAAGTTCAGGCCGTGTGGGGTCTGGAAGGCGTATTTTCAGCAATTTCAAAATGCCGGAGAAGGTCTGCAAGGGCTCAATTTGGAAAAGCGGCCCTGTGGGTGTTTCTTTGGCGACTTTTCCGATTGTTTGCGCTGATTTGGCAAGTTCCTTAAATTCTTCCTTATTCTGGGCAAAAATGCAGGCGTAATTTACTGGCGCATTCTTGTCATTGATGTGCTTGTCCTTAAGTAGGGTGGCTTTCTTGACAATGATTCTTATTTTGCTTTTCAAATCTGCAACTTCCATAATTTGCCAAATATGGAATTTATGGACTATAAAAAAGCGGCTGAGTTTTTGGTGAAGTTATCCCGGCACAATATAGTTGACGATGAGGAAAAAGAAGCCCTTTCTGTGGCGATTGGCGTCCTCAGCCGGGCAGCCCTCTCCAAAAGCCACATAAGCTCAAGGAAAGCCAAAAAGGAGAAAAGTGCTGAGTGTGTATAGAACATCGGAATTTAACGAAGTCGTTTAAGTTCAGAGCGTAGCGGAAGAAATTTGGGTAAATGGCGAGCCGAGCATTTTTCCGTTAAATTCCTGTTATGTCTCCCGACGACTGAAGGGAGGAGAGCGCAGCGGGGCAAAAATCCGAAGGATTTTGAGTTCAGGAGCCCGAGCCCCATATACCCCTTTTGAATGAAAAACCTTATAAAGTTTTGATTAATACCTTAAATTATGGCAATACCCTATGCTTTTGTAAAAGTAATGCAAGGAAAAGAACCTTATTTATAGTCACCGACATAAGTAGCTGAACAAGTTATGCGTAAACTTATGTTCCCCA
>CAZJKT010000029.1:0-6199 GCA_964547015.1 uncultured archaeon | reverse complement strand
CAGGCAAGAATTAAGGATGCCAAAGGGCAGCAGAAATGGCTGATTGAGGCGGATAAACAGGCAGAGAGGAGAGGGCTGGAAGATGGGTTTAGGGATTTTTCTGGAAGGGTTAGGGGATTCCCCACTTACAGAAAACTGTCTATGGATAGCTCTAACTCTGGACGCCTCTCCAGGGCGGAAATTTATTGTTTTAACCTTCAGAGAGTATATGATCGTTTTGTGGAACTTCTTGAAAGTTCAGCCAAATATCTGTCGGAGCACCCGGAGCACAGAGATATGTTGGGTCTAGCCGCTGGCGAAACATTTAGGGTTATTGAGGGAATAACTCGACCCCTTCTGGCAGACACGGAAAATCGCACGGGTGATTTGTTTGTAGAGGGGGTAGGCAATGTTTATGATCGCATGTGGAAATTGTTTGACCTTCCGTTTTCCAAAGAGGGGGTGATTTTGGGAGAATTGTACGAATTGGCAGAGAAAAATCTTAGGTCTCAGGAAAGGAAACTTGACGCTGAGTCTGCTAAACTTTCAGAGCGCAGGCAAAAATTGAGTGAAAGCCGGGCTGCCTTGGGAATCTAGTCTTGTTCTTAAGCCCAAAAAACCAATAAGATTATGCCAATAATAGAGCTCAAAAATGTCTCGAAGATTTACGAGATGGGGGACAGCAAAGTTCACGCCCTTGACGGCGTGAACATAAAAATCGAGAAAGGCGAGTTCGTTATGATTCTTGGCGCTTCAGGTTCGGGAAAATCTACAATGATGCATATGGTGGGCTGCCTGGATTTCCCCTCTGTTGGCAAGATTTTCCTTGACGGCACCGACATTACCCGACTTACTGAAAGTGATTTGGCGGTAACAAGAGGAAAAAAGGTGGGTTTTGTGTTTCAGACATTTAACCTAATCCCGACTATGACCGTCCTTGAAAATATTGCCCTTCCCCTGCTTTTTCAGGGCATCTCTGAGAGTGATAGGCGAAAAAAGGCGGCCGAAATCGCAAAGATGGTTGAGCTTGAGCACCGGCTGGGCCACCGCCCGACCGAGCTTTCGGGGGGAGAGCGCCAAAGGGTGGCTGTGGCAAGGGCGCTTGTCTCCGACCCAAAAATAGTCATTGCTGACGAGCCGACAGGAAACCTTGACACAAGAAGGGGCAAGCAGGTTATGGATATTTTAGAAAATATACACAAACAGGGAAAAACCATTATTGTAGTTACTCACGACACAGACCTTACCTGCTATGCGGACAGGGTAATTTACCTAAGGGACGGAAAAATTCTAAGCGAATCGGGAAAATGCTCGAAGCCGCCTTTTAAGGAAACCGCCATGAAAAAAGAGGGTGCGCGGAGGGGGCAAAAACTTAAGGAAAAAGCTGCAAAAAAGCCCCGGGTGTAGTGAGGAGCCTATTGCTAACAGAGACGAAATTAGGGGCAAGACGGTTATCTACCAATTATCGACGCGTTTTGTTGCATTTGGAGTTACGTTTTGTCAAGCTTTAGGGGAATATGCCCACTCACGAATCAGAGGTTTCCAACAACTAATCTATAAGAAATAGACTATTTTTATTTATGGGACTGAAAGAATGAAATCTAAGCACCAAATTATTTTGGATGATGCGCGCAATATGTACCATATTGGGTGTGAAAGTGTGGATTTAATGATAACCTCGCCACCCTATCCCATGATACAGATGTGGGATGACCTGTTCTCAGAGCAGAATCCGGCTATTGCAAAGGCCATAAAAGACGAAGATGGGGAAAAGGCTTTTGAATTGATGCATAAGGAACTGGATAAGGCTTGGGCGGAGATTTATCGTGTCTTGAAGGTTGGCGGAATTGCCTGTATAAATGTAGGTGATGCTACCCGCAGCATGAAAGGCCGGTTTCAGATATATACCAATCATGCTCGAGTTCTTAACTTTTGTTTAAGTATCGGCTTTCATGCCCTGCCGGAAATTTTATGGATTAAGGAGACAAATAAACCTGACAAATTTATGGGTTCCGGAATGTTGCCTGTAGGCGCCTATGTAACTCTCGAACATGAGCATATCTTAATATTAAGAAAGGGGGGTAAACGGGAATTTAAAAGACTTGAAGAAAAAGCGAATCGGCAGAAAAGTGCCTTTTTTTGGGAAGAGAGAAATATATGGTTTTCCGATAAATGGAGGGATATAAACGGCGTTTTTCAAAAGCTAAACCACAGTAAAGTGAGAGAAAGAAGCGCGGCATACCCTATCGAGCTGGCCTACCGTCTCATAAATATGTTCTCTGTTCAGGGGGACACAGTTTTGGATCCCTATCTAGGTACAGGAACAACTACTCTGGCTGCGGTTGCTTCAGCAAGGAACAGTATTGGCTATGAGATAGATGCAAACTTTAAGAGCCTGATAGAAGATAGATTAAACCATATAAGGGATATAGCTAATGAAAGAAACGACTTGCGGATAAAAAAACATCTTGATTTTATCAAAGGGAAGATTCCGGAAGGAGAGGAAAAATATATAAACAAGAATTACAATTTTCCTGTTGTAACCAATCAGGAGACAAAGCTTAGCATACCTAAGTTGAAAGGGGTCGTGAAAATCGGTGAAGGGCTATTTGAGGCTGAACATACTTACTGAGAAAGTCTCTTTATTTCGGCCCTTAACTCATCAATAACTCCACTATTGGCTATTATCTTCTTGCCTGTCTTTTCATCTTTTACGGAGAAGACATAGAAGACCTTCCCGCCGTATTTCTTCATAAATCGGTCGTGCGTTTCTTTTTGCTGGCTTCTTTCGTTTATTATCTGAGGGATATATGCATAGCCGGTAGGCTTAATCTGCAGACCAATACTTTTACCGCTCACTTTTATGAAAAAATCTACATTGAATCTCCGGTCCCATTCATCAGGCGCAGGCTCAATATTTATACCCAAAATATCCTGCAATTGACCATAAATTGTTTCTTTCTCTGAGACATATCCTTCATAAGTCCGGTTTATTACAAGGTTTATGACAAAATTTATGCAATCTTCCTCTGAAATATCGTCTATTTCTGCCCTTATAACTTCACTGACTTTTACATAAAGCTTTCTGCCAAGATCTATCAAGTGGTCCTTTGAGTAGACATTCTTGTAATAGTAGTCCTCCCAGTCATCGATTTTCCTTGGAGCGCACTTCCGTATTTCTTCAGATACTGCGCCCACCTGTTTTTTCCTGTTCAGCCCCCAACGCATATTTGCGCTGTTTAAAACCCACTCCTTTGGCATTTCTCTAATACCTATATTATAATCTATCTAAATCATATACTTAAGCAAGAGGGTAGCGAAAAATAACAGATGCTTTTGTATATTTTTCCATTCCTCGACTTTGCCTGCCGGTTCAGACAATAGGTTATAATATCATACATATACGGCTTCACAAACATAGGTAATTTTCCATCAAAACATTTTGAATAATATACTACAGTCATTTTACAAATATCTGAACTTGGTTTTGTCTATTGATATATGTAGGGTATCTGTCTATTGATATATGTAGGGTATCATATATCAGCTAGGGCAACTGACAGCAATTCTGCCCCATTAAGGCATAAAATCCATCGTAAGATAATAAATACAATTAATTTAGATTATTATGTCATTTTCAAGAATTTTGGGCTTATTGATGTTGGCAATCATTGCCTTTCCTGCAGGCATTATCTTTGCATCAGATTATAATTTTGCGGCAATAGCGGTAAACACTTTAAGGTATGAACCACTTCCTGCCCAGCCGGGAGGCTATCTTCGGGTATGGATTAATGTAGAAAACCTGGGGACTGAGCCGGCTAAAAATCTTCAGGTTATTTTGGAGCCAAAGTATCCCTTTGAATTGGACCCAAGCGAAAATGCGACAAGAGACATAAGGACTCTTGAGGGAAAGGACAATGCATATATAGATTATAAGCTGAGGGTGGCTGACAATGCAATCGAAGGCGAAAATGAGATTACCCTCGCATATTCTACGGGGGATAGAAGCGTTTGGGTCAGAAAATCCATAAAAATAGATATCAGGAGCCTTGATGTGAATCTGGATATTGTTTCTGCGCTTAGCGAACATGTTCCGCCGGGAGGAGCCACACCTTTGATAATAACCCTTAAAAATGACGGGGACACAACCCTAAGAGGCATATTTGTGAATTTGGATATTTCAGGCCTGCCTTTCTACCCGATAAACTCCACCGCAAAAAAGAAAATAGCCCTTATGGGCGGCGGCGAAACCCGGGAAATTGAGTTTGAGCTTATGGTTTCTCCGGTTGCGGAATGCATGCCCTATAAGGTGCCTGTGGAGTTATCCTACCAGACTCTTGAAGGGGTTTTGCACACTAAGAAAGATTATATTACTCTTCTTGTGTGCGCAGAGCCTGAAATTGAGCTTGGCCTGGACAATTCGGATATCCTTGTCCCCGGAAAAAAAGGCTCTGTCAGGGTAAATATTGTAAATAAGGGGCTGGCCGATGCAAAATTGCTTACCCTTGAGCTAAAGGAAGGCGATTACGATATAATATCCGCGCCCCAAATCTATATAGGGAACCTCAAGTCTGACGACTTTGACTCCGCGGATTTTGATATTTATGTAGGGGAGAGCCAACCTGCAGGAGGCGCCCTGCCGCTGATTTTTGAGATAAGCTATCGCGACGCAAATAATAATGCCCACTCTGAAGAGCAGGCGGTTAATGTAAGGATATATACTCAGGACGAATTAAGCCGGTACGGCCTGGTTTCGCCGCAGGGCAACACCGGACTTTTGCTTGCGGTAATTTTGCTTGCAGCAATAGGATACTGGCTTTATAAAAGGCGAAAGAAGAAAAAATGATTTCTGATTTGTTTAGGCTTGCCTTGGGCAACCTTATGCACCGCTCGCTTAGGAGCAAGCTTACAATTGTCGGGATTTTTATTGGGATTGCGGCGGTAGTTTCCTTGATTTCTGTCGGCCAGGGTCTCCAAAACTCAATTAATGAGCAGTTTGAGATGCTTGGAACAAATATTCTGACTGTCATGCCCGGAGGGGGAATTGCGTCTGCAATGGGCGGAATGTCTTCAGCAGAGCTTACTGATGATGATTTAAGGGTTATCCGGAGTGTCAGGGGTGTAAAATATGCGGCGGGCTTTCAGTACAGCATGGGGAGGGCAAAATTCAATGATGAGTCCTCTTTTGCTTATGTTTTTGGGATGGAGGTTGACAGGGACACGCAAGACCTTATGGGCTCTACAGGAGTAAAAATTTTGGAAGGCCGGGAGCTTCGGCCGGGGGATAAATATTCTGCGGTTGTGGGTTATACATATACTCAGAGCAGGATATTCTCAAAGGATGTGCGGATAAGGGATAGGATTGAGGTGGGCAATGTGTCCTTTCGGGTGGTCGGAATATATGATACCGTAGGAAACCCCCAGGATGATGCAATGATTTATCTGCCTCTTGAGGGTTATAGGGAAGCAATGGGCGGAAGGGAATCCTTTGCTGTGATATATGTTCAGGTGCAGGACGGATTTGAGAATGATGATGTGAGGGCTGCGATAGAAAAAGACCTGCGCCGCTCAAGGAATGTAAAGGAAGGGGAGGAGGACTTCACAATTTCCTCTGCCGAGCAGCTTATGGAGGCTTTCTCATCTATTTTTGGGGTTGTTCAGGCATTTTTAATAGGTATTGCGGCGATTTCGCTTCTTGTCGGCGGCGTAGGCATAATGAATTCGATGTACACCTCTGTCCTTGAGCGAACAAGGGATATCGGGGTAATGAAGGCTATTGGGGCAAAAAATTCCCATATAACTATGCTTTTTCTTTTTGAGTCGGGGCTTTTGGGCTTTATCGGCGGAGTTTTTGGGGTGGCCATAGGTGTAGCTATTGCAAAGCTTGTTGAATGGGGCGCGGCAAGCGCCGGGTATGGAATACTCCAGGCGTCAATCAGCATTGAGCTTATAATTGGGGCGCTTTTGTTCTCCTTTTTTGTCGGGGCGCTTTCAGGGCTTTTTCCCGCAAGAAGCGCCGCAAATCTCAACCCGGTTGATGCGCTCAGGTATGAATAAGCATATATTTTAGACAAAAATACTATTATGGCGGAGCCAATAGGGGAACTATCCGGAAATTTGCGGCGAGGAATCACCCTCCCTGTAAACTCCGTAATTATAATCGCCTTAGCAATATTCGTCCTATTGATGCTTGCAATGTTTCTTGGAAAGTCCTCAGGAC
>CAZJKT010000028.1:0-6812 GCA_964547015.1 uncultured archaeon | reverse complement strand
TCTTCAGCTTTTCTGTTCTGCCCCGACCTGTTAAAAAGCCCGATAACTTCGACAAAATCAGGCCCCTTTTCCTGATATGTCTTGAAAATCTGGGCAAAATATGCGTTTATATGCCGCGAAATTATGTCGTAATGGCCCTCAGCTATCTGCGACTTATGAAGCCTTATCGCCTCAATTTTTTTATCCAGATGTTTGTCTATCCCGGAAAGCATAATTTTTTCGCAAACATCGGTCCTTTTTGCGTAGAAGTCAGGAAAAAACCATATTAAGTATTTGGCAACCAGAATATGGTCCGCTCTTTTCTCTAGGATTTCCCATGCAAGGTCGTGGGTTGCCCGATGGTCGGGGTGCATTTCCGAGCGGGTTGGAATAAATACCACCTCCGGCTTGTAATCGTCAAGTACCTTTGAAATCTTAAGCATCACCTTTTCCTTCTTGTCTTGGCTTATTTTTGAAAGTGTCCCGTCTTCAATCCCCATATCCCAGAATTTCCTGATTCCGAGAAACTTCCTTTCGGATTTTGCTTCTTTTGACCTGACTTCAAAGGTCTTTTCGGGCGTCATGATATTGCTTCCGTGCCTTCCGTCGGTCATGTAAATATAGCCTATTTCCCAGCCTTTTTCTATAAGGCCGATAAGCGTGCCCCCAAGGCTGATGATTGTGTCGTCATTATGCGGATTAAAAAATAGGGCTTTCATGATTTTACTTTTTGTCCGGGCGATTTTCGCAGAATTTCTCTATAAGGCCCTTTGTTTTTTTCAGCTCATCTTCGGGAGTTCTCTCTTCAAGGTCTATTTCAATTATTTCGCGGGCGTCAAAAATTGCGTTCATAATAAATGACAGGTCTTCGGTGTCAGGGGCAATTCCCCCTCTTGCCAGAAGGGCGGCATTTTCAAGCACCCTATAAAGCTGGTCGCGCTTTAGGTTAGGGATACTTATTTCCCTAAACACGCCTTCGCTCTCAGAAAAAAGCCTTTTTTCTTTGAGTTCCCCGTAGAGCTTGAGGTCTCCGCAGTCAAGGATAAACAGCCTCAAGTCCGAATAAGGGGTTGTTACGCACGAGATTTGCTTTTCTTTTAAAATTTCATATCCGGTTTTCTCCTTAATCATTTCCCCTAGTTTTTTGCCTTCTTTTGAGGCCCCTACCCAGCCTACCGAAATCGAAAAAGGTATTTTTTTCTTGTCTGTCTGTATTATTCCGCCAAAGCAGCTTTGCGCCGTTGCCGTCATCTTTGTGATTTTTTTTGAAGGGTGGCTGTAAATATCTATGAAGCTGTCTTTGTAGTAGGACTCAATCATAAGGTATTTTCCCTTGGCTTTTGTTATATTCACAGACGTTGCGTGCTCCCCTGTCGCTTTTATTAGAGCGAAGAGATATTTTTCGTGGCTTGCCTTGTCCAAGAGGCACCCTCCTGTAACTGCAGACCTCTTGCACCCCCCAAGGACCTTGTGTATCCCAAAAGAGGATTCGCGAAAAGCCCGAATGGATTTTATTTCAAGGTCGTTTGTTTTGAGGTATTTTCGCGCCGCAAGCACGACTTCATTTTCTTCCTCTATGGTGTTGCACAGCCAGCCTTTAGCTTTGGATATCCGCTCGAAATCCGGCTTTGTAAGGCAGGGGGGCTTTTCGGAGAGGTGCCAAAACCCGAAGTGGCATGATTTGAGGATATGGGAGGAGTGAAGCTCAGTTGGCCCGGAATCATAAATCAGCACTTTGTTTCTGGACTTTGAGGCTTTTTGGTAGAGCTCAAGCGTGTGGCTGAATATTTCTATGTCCATCCCCTCCCCCTTAGCCAATTTTGCGGCGTGGCTTCTCCTGTCGGGGTTAATCTCGGCAAGCCCCCTAAATTCCAGGAATTCATTTTCCTTTGCCAGCTCAATAATCTTCTCAAAGCCCTTTCTGCCAAAGGCGCCATATCCAATTTGGTAGATTTCGATTTTTTGGGAAAATTCCTGCATATACATATTTAGGGGGTTTAATTAAATAGGGTGTCTTGCGGCGATATTCTCGGTTTGGCTTATGGGTCTCTTGCCGGTCTGCGAATTTCGGGATAGCTTTAGCAGCAAAAAAATAACAGATATAAAAACAAAAATTATAATTTACTTTTTCTTGCTTGCGGATTTTTTGGCTGAAGATTTCTTCTTTGCAGGAGCCTTTTTTATGATTGTAGCCGGCTTTTTAGCAACTATCTTTATAGATACTTTTTTCTTTTCGCCGCTTTTTTCTTTTTTTGCAGGCTCAATTTTCTTTTTGAGAGACGCCTTTTTGCTCGATATCGCTTTTGCGGCCTTTTTGACTGCCGGAGCATTTTTAATCTTGTTTACGCTCTTTACGACCTTTTTGACCTTTTTGTGTTCCTTGAAGGTCCAGCCGCTTTTGCGATAGTTCTGGTACATCCTAAGCAGGAAGTTGAGCTTTGAATATTGCTCTTGGGCTAGCCCTATAGCTTCCTTTACCTCAAGATATGCCAGATAAAGCTTGAAGGTGTCCTTTTTTGAAAGGCTGTCGATGTAGTCTTCAATGAATCCTGACATGGTGTCAATAATGTTTAGCTTTGGCTCGTTGAGGCTATTGATTATGCTTATTGTTTCCGACTTCAGTTCGTCTTTCATTTCCTGTATGTCTGACCGGGACAGCCTCAGGTAGGTTATTCCGTATTTTATCTTGTCAATCGGTCCAAGTCCTTTTGCAAGCTTATCCAGGGGTATTGGCTTTATCTTATCCATAACATTAACCGCAACTATATTTAAGCTTCAGGCTTTGCCTTAAACAAGGGGCATTTTGTGACATAGGTTTCGTATTCCCCGCCTTCTCCGGAAATATTGCACCTTCCTTTTTTCAGGCTTTCTATAAAAGCATCAACATTTCCCCGGTTTATGATTTTTGACCGCCAATCATCGGCAGCCTCCGACCCGCTTTCCGCAATCATAAATTCAAAGCCGGCCTCTAAAACCATCTCCCTTAGAAGCATTTCTTCATTTTTTCGCCATAGCGGGGCATAGGAATTTATCCCGAGCTCTTCGCATATAAAGTCCACCCTTTGCTTTTGGTATTCGCTCCCCAGCGCCCCGCACACAAGGCCCTCAATCCTTTCTTCCCTGACAATCGGGGCAATTAGGCTTTTCATCTCCTCAACCTCAATTTCTTTTTCCCCAGACACCCCAAACACCTTGTGTCGGATGGGCTTATTTAATGCGGCAAACTGGCTTGAAACATTTTGGGACATTGCGCTTTGAAGCATGTAGCTTTCTTTGTTTTTTGGGATGAATGTTACTGCGCAGGCTATTTCATGGCCCATCTGCATCATGAGGTAAAGGGAATACCAGGAATCTTTTCCTCCGGAAACAAGCGCTATTAATTTCATATTAGCCTCTCAAAGGCCTCTAAAAATTCCTGCTTAACCTCCTCTTCTTTTAGGGACATTACTTTTCCCTCATTCATGAGGAACTCTCCGTTTACGATAAGGTCTGTTATTGCCTCCCTTGAGCAGGAATAAACGATGTGGGATACGAGGTTTTTTGGGGGAAGCATTGAGAAATGGTTTTTGTCAAGCATCAGAATATCGGCGTTTTTTCCGGATTCAAGGCTTCCCGAATTGAGCTTAAGAATGCTTGCCCCGCCGATTGTTGCAAGGTCAAGGGCTTGTTGGGCTGACATTTCCGAAGCATTCCACCTAAGCCATTTCTGCATGAGGCAGGCGGCCTTCATCTCCCCTAAAATATTCAGTGAATTATTTGATGCCGCACCGTCGGTTCCAAGCCCGATTTTTACCCCCGCTTCTTTCATCTCCCTATAGGGAAAAGCCCCGCCTGTTGCGAGCTTCATGTTTGAGGTTGGGCAGTGCGCGGCAGAAGACTTATATTTTGCAAGGGTTTCAATCTCCCCTTTTGTTAGCCATGATGAGTGAAAACCGATAAAATTGCTGTCCAGAACGCCGAGGCTTTCTAGGTATTCAGCAGGCCGCTTTTTGTGTTTGGCATAACACCCATAAACTTCTTTTCGGGTTTCTGAGAGGTGCATCCCGTAGAGCAGCTTGTTTTTTGCGGCAAATTTTTTTGACTCGACAATCAGCTCTTCTGAACAGGTATAGCAGGAGTGCGGGGTTACAATTGGGTTTAGCAAAGGGCTTTTTTGGCTTTGGCAGTATTTTGTCAGTTCGGTGAGTTTTGAAATAATCGGCCCCGCCTTCTTTGAGCCGCAATAGTCAATCAGCCCCTCTCCAAAGTATCCCCTTAGCTTTGCTTCTTTTGCAGCCTTAAGGGTATTTTTCTCCTCAAAGTACATATCAAGAAAGGCTGAAGTCCCGGAGCGTATCATCTCAAGGCAGGCGAATTTTGAGCCTGCGTAATATTCCTTTTGCGACATTTTTTCCTCAGCTTTCCATATTGAGCTAAGCCAGGGCTCAAGTTCGAGGTCGTCCTCGTGGCCCCTCAAAAGCCCCATGGCAAGGTGGGTGTGCAGGTTGATAAATGAGGGCAGGACAATCTTTTTTTTGCAGTCTATTTGCGCCTCTCCTGAGGAGTCAATATTCTTTGCTATTTTTGATATTTTGCCTCCGGAAATCCTCAGGTCATACCCTTCCAGAACCTGCCTTTGCTGGTCTTGGGTTATTAGGAATGCGCAGTTTTTGAGTATCATAAATAATAGCCTTACCTAATTTTACCAAAGCAAAGGCATTGCCCAAAAACCCCCTTAGAGAGAAAAGGATAGGCCTTAAGATTAGGTAAAGTCCTGCAAAAAAGTAATCAAGATGCCCTAAAGCCCCGCTTTGGAATTATCCCTGCGCATGTGAGCCGGAAGGAGATACCAAAAAATAAAGATACCTTTATACCTTTGTTTAAGTATTTATATATTAATACCTAAGCATATTATAGGAAAATGATTAGAAAATTTAGCTCTCTTTGGGAATCAAAAAAAGGCATGGAGGGCGAAATATCCCAAAAGCCGCTTATTGCAATGAGCCTGCCCTCGATAAAAAAGCTTCGCAAGGGGAGAGGCTACAAGGCATTTGTTGAAAACCTCCGAAAGGTGAGCCAAAACAGGTCCAAAAAATCCCACTGGAAGTATATTGATGCCCTTGACTTCAAAAAGATTTTTATTCTGTGGATTGCCTATATTTTTGCCTTCAGCGCGGTTTTCTTCTTTCTTGATGTTTATCATCCTGAACACGGCCTGAAAAATGTGGATATTGGTTATGATGCGGTATCGTTCCTTAATGCGGTTTATTTCAGTTTTGTATGCGCCACCTCAACAGGATTTGGGGATATAACCCCTATAGGCATTTCAAGGACAGTTGCAATAATAGAGGTTATCGGAGGAATGATTATATTTGGGCTTGTAATATCAAAGCTCATATCATTCAAGCAAGACCTGATTCTCAATGAAATCTATGAGATTTCCCTTGACGGAAAAATTTCGGGCCTCAGGTCAAGCCTGTACTTGTTCAAGGTTGACTTAAGCAAACTCATAGAGAGGGTTTCTGAAGGGCAGGGCTTCAAGAGGCGCGCAGACCAGCTTTACCTTCTCACAGACACACTAAAGGAAACTATAATGGATATCGAAAAAGTTGTGTGCTTCCCTAATGGTAGGAGGAGTGATTTTTTAAAATCTGTCGGGCCTATTCAGCTTGAGCTTTTAATTAACAGCATAACAACATCTTTGGATAGGCTCTCTGAGCTTTTAAGGCAGATTGACGAGAAGCAGTATTCATGGAGGGGCGAGAAAAATGTGAGAAGCATTGGCGCGGTCTGCGAAATAGTCGGGGAAATATGCGGATATTTGGGAAACAACGGAACTTCGGAGTCAATAAAGGGAAGGGTAGCAGAGCTTGAAAAATCAAAGAAAGAGCTTGAGAAGCAACTGGAGAAGAAAACAGAAAAACCAAATGAAGCATGATCCCTTATTTTGGGCGCTTAGCGGATTTTTTGCGCGGCTCTTTTTTTTCCGCTGCAGGAGCGTTTGCATTTTTGTTTCCCAAAGGGACAATTATCGCCGCAAGTATGTATATTATGACCCCCGGAATTATGCCTGAGAGGGCTGTGAACAAAACCCAGACCAGGCGAACGATTGTCGGGTCAATATCAAGGTATTCGGCAACTCCGCCGCACACTCCGGCAACCATCTTTTCAGACTCTGAACGGTACAATCGCTTATTTTTTGCCACCATATATAAAGACACTCTCAATATAATACTATACGCTAAAGGTATTTGCCATGATTGAGGGAGTCCTTGCTGGAGATATGTTTGCCCTTATTGTGGTTCCTATCCTCATATTTTTTGCAAGGGTGGTTGATGTCAGCCTCGGGACGCTTAGGGTAATCTATATTTCCAAGGGCTACAAATATATTGCCCCAATGCTTGGGTTTTTTGAGGTAATAGTGTGGCTTATTGCCATAAGCAAAATTATCGAGAACCTGACAAATGTTTATTGCTATCTTGCTTATGGGGCGGGCTTTGCCGCAGGCACTTATGTGGGGATGCTACTTGAGGAAAAAGTTTCCATCGGGAAGGTCAGCCTTCGGGTTGTAACAAGAAAGGAGGCGAGTGAGCTGATAGGGCACCTAAATGACACAAAATACAGGCCAGCAATTGTTGAGGCGGAAAGCGCAAGGGGGCCTTCAAAGGTATTGTTCATGACTCTCAGGCGCCACGAGGTACCTGAAGTAATTGGATTAATAAAGCAGTATGAGCCTAAGGCTTTCTATTCAGTCGAGGAGGTGCGTTTTGCGATTGATGAGGATGTGCCGCCCCCTGCCCCAAAGCAGAAAAGGAAATACCTGCCGCGGCTTGGGTTTTTCATAAAGGAGAAAT
>CAZJKT010000027.1:0-7166 GCA_964547015.1 uncultured archaeon | reverse complement strand
GCCTTATGCAGGTAATATCCCCCAAAAACCTCATCCCCGCCGTCCCCGCTCAAAACAACCGTAACATGCTTTTTGGCAAGCTCGGACACTTTTGCGGTCGGGTAGGCTGAAAAGTCCCAAAAAGGCTCGTCATAGGCAAAGGTTATTTTCTCAATCAGGCCCTCAAAATCCTTTTGGGTAAAGTAGTGGTGGTGATGAGCTGTCCCGAGATACTCGGACATTATCTTTGCGTACCGGGATTCATCATACTTTCCCTCAAACCCTATCGAGAAAGTATGCAGCTCATCCTTTAGCCTCTTTAGGGTTGCAGAAATCGCGGAAGAGTCAAGCCCCCCAGAAAGAAATGTCCCGACAGGCACATCCGCCATTTTCCTCAAAAGGACAGAGTCGTCAAGAAGCGCCCTGCCCCCCTCAATCAGGGGCTTTTTGTCCGCTTCAGGCTCAAAGGCGGGCATTTGCCAGTATTTGGTTACCTTCATTTTTCCGGACTTCAGGGAAAACACCATATTGCTTGCCTGGGGCAGCTTGAAAATATTCTTAAAAATAGAGTGCGGCTCGGGGACAAAGCCCAAAGACAAAAATAATTCAAGGGCCTTGGGATTAATTTCCCTCGATACCCCGCACTCTAAAATCGCCTTGATTTCCGAGGCAAAAATGAATTTCTTCCCGTCAGAATAATAGTAGAGCGGCTTTTTTCCGACTCGGTCCCTTGAAAGAACCAAAAGCTTTTTTTTCGCGTCATAAATGCAAAAAGCCCACATCCCGTTAAGCCTCTCAACAAAACTCTCGCCGAACTCCTTATAGGCATAAATTATCGCCTCGGTGTCGCTTTCCGACCTGAATTTATGGCCCCTGCCTTCAAGCTCGCGCTTAAGAGCAGTATAATTGTAAATCTCGCCGTTAAAGACAATTGTCACTTCGCCCTCAGAGTCCGACATCGGCTGCTTTCCCTTCTCGGAAAGGTCAATTATTGAGAGCCTTCTATGCCCCAGGGAAATAACCCCATCAATAAAAGTCCCGTGCGAATCCGGCCCCCTGTGCCTGATTGAAGACTTCATCTTTGAGATTAGACTCCTATCGGCCCAGTTAAACCCGCAAATTCCGCACATCTTGCCTAAATTAAATAGGTTTGTAGGAATATATCACCCTGAGCGTTTAGGCGAGGCAACAATCCCAAGCCCGAGGTTTAATCCCAGCCATTTGGGCCCGAAAAGCCCTACAGTCCTCTCCACAACAAAATGCTTTTCAACCTCCTTTACAAATTCCCGGTCATCAAACCCCTTGTGCTCAACCCTTTTGACCTTATCCATCCTGCCAAAAAGCGCATTTATGAATTCAAAAAATCCGTAAGGCTCGGTATGGGAAGTCCGGTTCAGTACACGGACAATATACGCCACAAGAAGAGGAATTCCTCTCTCAACAGGCACAGAAAAATAGGCCTTTTCGGCCACCTTTTTGCTAAGTTCCTCCAGATAATCCCTTGCAATTTGAGGGCTCATGTGCTCAAAGGTTTCCAAAGACACGGCAATATCAAACTTCCTGTCAGGAATATCCGCGGGGCTGCTTCCAAGCTTTACCTCAATAGTTTTGTCATTTTTGAATTTTTCAAGAGCAACCAGAATTCCATCCTCTTTTTCGCACCCCGCATCAAGGCCGAAATAGTATTTCGGCTTTTATAAAGTCCAAAAGCCTCCCGTTAAAGCACCCTATCTCCAGAATGGAGCTATACCCCATAGACTTAAGCTCATCTTTAATCCATAAAAATCTCCGGTTGTGGTAGAGCCCCATAATGCCCTTGAAATTTCGGTCGGTATATGTTTTTGAAAATCCGCCGCGGGCCTTCTTTTCCATATTTATTTATTCGATTTTTGGCTTTTATTGCCAAGCTCCATAAAAACTTTTTCATATTTGTCAATTACCCGCTCCCAGCCGAAGTTTTCCCTTATAAATTCCCGGGCAGAAAGGCCAAGCCTTTTGCCGTAATCCCTGTCCTCCAAGAGCCCCTCCATCGCCTTCCTTAAAGTTTCGGGTGAGGTGTCTTTTAGCAAAATCCCGGTCTTTCCCGAAATCACAACATCTATCCCCCCCTCATTCTCGGTGGAAATCACCGGCAGGCCGTAATGCATTGCCTCAAGAAGCGAAGTTGAAAGCCCTCCGCAGGAAACCGCGGGATTCAAAAAAATGTCCATCCCCTGCAAAAGCGACCAGGCCTTTTTGCGCTCGACCCTCCCCAAAAAGAGAATATTTTTCTCGCCCTCTGCCAGTCGTTCAAGGTATTCCCTGTCAGGCCCGTCCCCTATTACAAAGAGCTTTGCCTTTTTGCGGTATTTGTCAGGCAGGCCCATAAAAGCCTCAATTGCCACATCCATCCCCTTATTTTTAGTAACTCTCCCAAGAACGCAAATTTTAGTAAATCCTCTGTATTTCTCCAAAAATTCCCTATCCGGCTTCACAGAATCAAGGGCGCTAAAGTCAACTCCGCGGTAAATTATCTCAAAGTCTCCTTTGATAAATTCCCTTTGCACAAATTTCAGGACAGGGGTAGAAATCGGCACAACCCTATCTGCCCCAAAAAAGACCAGCTTAGAAAAAGTTTTGTCGTAAAGCCATGAAACCTTTGTAATAATCGGGCTTCTCATATCAACAAAAGCCGAGCCGTGCTCAACATGGATATGCTTTTTTCCCTTAATTTTTGCGTAAATCATGGCAAAAAAGCTTGAGAAAAAAAATCT
Source organism: uncultured archaeon (assembly GCA_964547015.1). Classification (GTDB taxonomy): domain Archaea; phylum Aenigmatarchaeota; class Aenigmatarchaeia; order QMZS01; family QMZS01; genus JAFGCN01. The sequence continues at coordinate 4,434 of CAZJKT010000027.1, read as the reverse complement.
TGTCCTAGACATTACAAAATCGGGGCGGTTTTTCCCGGCCAGCGCCAGAAGCCTCCAAAACCTCAATCTCCAGAATTTGGGAACAGCGTTTTGGGAAGACTTTGTAATCTGGAAGGCCGGATAGCGGATGACAAGAAAATTTTTGCCTTCCTGCTCAATTTCCTTTGACTTTGGGATATTTGGGGCAAAAACAACTGCGCTGTGGCCCCTTTTTGCCAGATGGGTTGCAAATTCCTGAACATGGGTCTCAAGCCCCCCGATATGCGGGGGATAGAACGGGGAGAAAATCAAAAGCTTCCAAACTCGGACCTTTTTTTGCGCCATAATTAGGGCTAAACTTTCAAAAAATACTATTATGGCGGATTATCTTAAAAAGGTGGTTTTGGGCGCGGGAATTCTTGCCATATTCAGCATTGCGGGGTCTTTTTTGGGTTACCTGATGCGGTTTGTGATGATTGCAAATCTCAGTGTCTCCGACTACGGGCTTTTTTACTCAAGCCTTGCCTTAATCGGGATTATCTTTCTTTTCAGGTCCCTTGGCCTGGCGCAGGGCCTGACTTACCACATTTCGGAATTTGCGGCCCGTGGAAAAAACTCAAAGATTAAGCCTGCGGTTTTTGCATCCATTGCCATGCAGGCTATACCCACCCTGATCCTTGTGTCTTTTGCATTCATTTTCTCGGATTACCTCTCAATCAATTACCTAAAGCTCTCCGGCGCTGAAATTGCAAAAGGGGCGCTTGTGATTAAAATCCTCGCCCTAACCACTATCCTTCAGATAATCTACAACACCTGGCAGTCCTTGTTTTTAGGGTTCCAAAGCATGAAAAATTATGCCTTGGTTGATTTTTCGCGGGCGGCGGGCTGGCTCATATTCACAACAGTTTTCCTTTACATGGGCTTTTCATACCTCGCCCCGGCAATCGGGTACTTTTTCTCATATGTTGCAAGCATCCTTATTTTCTCGCCTTTTGCCATAAAAAAAATTCCCCGGGGAGGAAAAGCCATTGACGCAAAACTTGCCAAAAGCCTTATTATCTACGGAATGCCCATAATGGTATCTTCAGTTGCGGGCCTAATAATTGGCTACACCGATACCGCAATAATCACTCTTTTTTGGGCGCTTGAGGATGTCGGAATATACCAGACCGCCCAGCCCACCGCCTCAATGATTTGGTTTGCCGCCGGAGCCCTCGCGGCGGCCCTTTTTCCGATTGTAACCGAACTCAAGACCAAAGACCGGCCAGCGCTCTCAAAAGGCATTTCTATGATTTACCGCTATATCGGGATTTTGCTTCTCCCCGCAAGCCTCATGGCATTTGCATTTTCAGAGGAGATCCTTGCCCTGTTTTTCGGCTACCCCTACACTCTGGGCTCGGGAGTCCTAAAAATTCTTGCTGTCGGGGGAATATTTATTGCCATCGCAAATATAAACGGAACAGTCCTCAACGGACTTGGAAAGCCTAAAATATACACAAAAGTTGTCTGGATAGGGGCAATGATAAACCTTGCCCTAAACCTACTCTTAATACCTAAAATCGGAATAGAAGGTGCGGCAATTGCAACCCTTCTCTCTTATTTTGCAATGATGGTTTGGTCTTTTAGGGAGCTCAAAAAGTTTATTGAGCCAAGCCTTCCTGTAATGGACTGGGCTAAAACCATAGCCTCGGGGATTATTGCCCTTGGCGCCCTCTATATTGCAAAGTCTGCCCTAAGCCTCAACATTTACCTTGAAGTTGCAATCTGCTTTTCGGTCTTTATGGCGGTTTTTGGGGCCTTAATCTTTGCCCTGAAAGCGATTTCCTTAAAAGAGGTTTTCTCAATTGCGGAGCAAATCGGGCTTGGGGCTATTATAAAGCCCATAAAAAAACTGAAGATATTCAGGGAGATATAGTTCCTAAAAGAAGAGAAATTCTCCTAAAGCCCACCCAAATTAACCAATTTCAAACCCTATTATGGCAAAAAGGTTCTTTAGGGGAGGCAAGAATTTGATATTTAGGGGAAGAGAGGGGGGACAAAAAAGAGATTCGGCTAAAAGCGTCCTGCCAAAGCCCGAGCTTATGTCCCCTGCAGGAGACCTGAAGGCCGCCTATGCCGCGCTGGACTTCGGGGCAGACTCAATTTATCTGGGGCTAAAAAAATTCTCGGCAAGGGCGGAGGCAGAAAATTTCACGATGGAGGAGTTGAGCGAAATTCTGGCATATGCCCACTCCTTCACACCCAAAAGAAAAGTTTATGTTGCCCTAAACACCATTATAAAGGAAGCTGAGCTTGGCGAAGTTGCGGAGATTTTGGCGGAACTCTCCGACCTTGAAATTGACGCGCTGATTGTCCAGGATTTGGGGGTTGCAAAAATAGCAGGGGATTATTTTCCGGAAATTCGGCTTCATGCAAGCACACAGCTTGCAGTCCACAATCTTGAGGGCGCAATTGCCGCAAAAAAGCTTGGGTTTAGGAGAGTTACCCTTGCAAGAGAGCTTACGCTTAAGGAAATTGAGGATATTTCCAAAAACTGCGGAATTGAGACGGAAGCATTTATCCACGGCTCGCTATGCTATTCTTACAGCGGGCTTTGCCTATTCTCCTCAGCGGCCCTAAACAAAAGCGCAAACAGGGGGGAATGCAAACACCCCTGCAGGGAACTGTTTTCAGTCTCTATTGGAGAACAAAAGCCTGTGGAGGTTTTGCCTTTCTCAATGAAGGACTTGGCCCTCTCAAAGAAAGTGGAGCTCCTGCAAAAGGCGGGAGCCTCTTCCCTAAAGATTGAAGGGCGGAAAAAAAGCCCCCTTTATGTTGCGGCAGTAACTGATTTTTACCGAAAACTGCTTGACGGAGAGCTTTCAGAAAACGAAATTGAGGAATATGAATCGGGCCTTAAGACAGTTTTTTCAAGGCAATGGACAGAATCCTGCATTGAAGGGCCAAAAAATAACAATGCGCTTGATATAAGGACAACCGGGCACCAGGGAATAGAAATCGGCGCAGTAGAGAAACTAGTCCTGCCAAAAAAAGGCCGCCACAAGATAAGGTTTAAGTCTTCAAGGGCTCTTGAGCGCCACGACGGGCTTCAGATTGAATTGCCCGGAAAAGAGAGGCACTTCGGGTTTTCGGTTGAGTTCTCCTCAATGGCAAAGGGGGGAAGCATTTATTCCTCAGCCAAAAATTCATGGGTCGAAATTCTCCTTCCAAAAAGCCACCCAAAAATCCCAAGAGGCGCAAAAATATTCTGCTCATCCTCCCAGGCAATAAAGAGAAAATACCTGCCGCGCCTAAAAAATCCTCAGGGGCTGTCAAAGAAGCGAAAAATTGATGTGCGTCTGACCCTCTCCAAAAACGAGCTTGATATTTATGCAATTGTAAAAGCCCGTCATGCTAATGAGGAGGATATAATTGTCAGAAAAAAGGCGCAGGGAGATTACGGCTATGCGGATAAGCCTGATGAGAGCAAATCCGCAGTAAGGTCGGCATTCAGCCAATTCGGAAATACGCGGCTTGAGGCGGATTCCTTTGAGTTCCATAACCCCTTCAGGCTTTTTGTTCCCGCCTCGCATATTAAGGAAATCAGAAGGGAGCTTTCAAGGGAGCTTGAAAAAAGGATAGCGGAACAAATGAAAAGGAGGAGTGAATTTGTAAAATCCCAAATTTCGGCAAAAAAATACCCTTCGTGCCAAAAGCGAGGAGTAATTATTAAAGCCGGAAATCTTACAGCCCTCGACATGCTGGGCTTTGAGCATGCAGAAAATGTTAAGGAAATCATAATAGATATTTCAGGCAAAACCGCCGGTGAAATTTTCAGTTACCTTGGGCTTTTGGAAAAGATTTTTGGCAGGCAAAAGCTTAGGCTTTCCCTTCCACCTATTGCAAGGGCTTGGGAAAAAGAGGGTATATTTGAAAAAATAAAGAATCTTTCAGGCAAGGGCTATAGTAAGTGGCAGGTTTCCAATATCTATGGTTTTGAGGCAATTTCCTGCTGCTGCCAAAAAGCGGATATTTCGGCCGACTGGCAGCTCTATGTCCAAAACCATATGGCCGCAGAATGCCTGTTCGGGCTTGGGGCCTCAAGAGTTTCCCTGTCAATTGAAAACAGCCCTGATGAGCTAAAAGAGCTCTCTTCAGTTTTGGGGGACAAGTCCGAGGTTATTATCTATCAGGATATTCCTTTATTTCTGTCCGAATTCTGCCCGATTCCGGAAATTCTCGAGGGGTGCCCAAAAAAAGAGCCCTGTTCTTTTGAAGGATTTGGGGCTAAATCCGAAAAATTGGGGGAATTTTTAGCCTTAACCAATAATTGCAGGACAACGGTGATTTCAAAAAAGCCGCTAAACCTCTCTAAACAGATTCCTAAGCTTGAAATGTCCGGGGCAGGCAATTTTAGGCTTGACTTTTCATATAGGGATTATTCGCCTAAGGATGTGGTCGAGGCGCTAAAAATAG
>CAZJKT010000026.1:4335-7625 GCA_964547015.1 uncultured archaeon | reverse complement strand
AACTAAATCTTTTAGTATATTTTCCCCGCACAAAACTACACCGCACTCCTTTGTGTCAAAGGCGCGATAATTGAAAAGCCCAAGCGGGCAGAAAATCTCAGGATTTTTATTTTCCCTGGGTATCTGGTCAAGCCGCGCTGACTGGAGGTCGTAAGCCCATTTGCCGTGGGCGCTATGCCCGAAATACTTAGAAAATCCCTTTTCCGCCCCAGTCCGCAGAGTATCTATCGCATCGGGGCAGGGCTCTCCATAAAAAACCGCCGCAATGTCAAAGTCGCTTGTTCCCAATATAAAGTCGCCGCGGGTGAGGCTCCCTGCGGTAACGATGCTGCAGATTTCGGGGTATTCTTCGCAGGACCTTTCAGAAAGCTCGCGCATATGCCCAAGAATTTCCTGCCTTCCTTCTAAGGGCATAAACCGGGATTCCATATAAGCCTTCATTTCCGCCAGTTGTTTGCCATAGTCCACATTTTCAGCCATAATCCTCTGCAAAAGGTATCCATACATACCCTAGTAGTACAGACTATGACATACGGGATAATACCTATATATTTGAATCCGAAAAAGATATAGGTGTATGATTGACTTAATACAATATAGCTTCCCCGTTGAGCGGAGTATAATATTCGCAGGCGCAGCATACCTCTGTTTAGAGGCCACAGCAAATATAGGTCTGGGGGGCTGGGCTATGTACTCCATTCTGAAATCCGCCGATAAGTATCTTGAGAAAAACCCCCAGGAAATAATAAAGTTTGAACGGAGGGGGGTCATAGAACTGTCTCTCCATTTGGGCGGCAACAATACCTTCCGGCGAGTCCTCCCGATTTACCGCTGCATTACCCGTGAAATGGATCGGATTATCGAAAAAAACGACCGTCTGCTGTATAACGGACGGCCCCTTAGGGAAAACAAAGATATCTACTCGGATTTCTACGCAGTCAAATAAGGTCTTAATTAAATTTAAGGTTAATGGGGCGGGTGGGACGCTCGTTCTTCGCTTGCGCTCGAACGGCGCCAAAAACCCTTCGGGTTTTCGGTTTGATTGCAGAAATTAAGGTTAATGGGGCGGGTGGGATTTGATTGTGGAAGTTCTCATTGCCAGTTCAGCGTAATATTTGTGCGAAGCAGAAAACTGCCGCTCGTTCACAAGGAACAGCGCCCAAAACCGCTGCGCGGTTTCAGGTTCTTTTGGCGTTGAGGCCTTTTCTTCGCAAGAAAAGGCTTCACCCACGACTTCATGGTCTTCAGCCATGCGCTGTTGGGCAGGCTTCGGCAGGTATTATCAGCCAAAAGCCCAACTCCCAAGCTGAGCTACCACCCCATAAAATTAGCTGAAATTAATTAAAACGAGGGAATTTAATTAGGCCACCTATTATTATGGTCGAAATCTCCCCTGAAATCAAAGAATTAATCGAAACTGAGACTATTGTCATTGCAACCTCTGATGCTCAGGGAAAACCTAACGCGATCCCCGTCGCTTGCGTAAAAGTAGTCTCTAAAGACCAATTGCTAATTACAGACAATTATATGGTACAGACGAGGGAAAACCTCAAAGAAAACCAAAAAGTCTGCCTTGTGGTCTGGAACGATGAAGGGGGTTATAAAATTGTAGGGGCTGCCGAATATTTTGACAAGGGCGAATGGAAGTCGAAAGTCGAAAAAATGCCTGAAAATGAGGGGCTTCCCTCAAAAGGAGCAATTCTTGTTGAAATCAATCAGATTATAGAATTGAGATAGTATTCCTGCGAAGCAGGAAATTTGGTTTTCTTTGACGTAGAGGACTTTCTTTTTTGAAAAGAAAGTCTTCTTATGGGCGTCAATATCTCCGAATTGGTGACTTTCGAGCCGATTGAAATGGAGTCTCTAACCGGCAGAGCCCTTGCAATCGACGCCCTAAACATGATTTACCAGTTTCTCGGAAACATCCGCCAGGCAGACGGAACCCCTTTGATGGACTCTCAAGGCAACATAACCTCCCACCTCTCCGGGCTTTTTTACCGGACTTCAAACCTTATCAGCAAAAGCCTAAAGCCCATTTATGTTTTTGACGGAGCGCCACCGGACTTTAAGGCAATTGAGCTTGAAAAAAGGCGCGAAATCAGGGCCGCTGCAAAGGAAAAATGGGACACTGCGCTCAGAGAGGGCAGGCTGGATGATGCAAAACGCCACGCCCAGGCAAGCGCAAAGGTAACTCAGGAAATGGTTGATGAAAGCAAGCTTTTGCTAAAAGCAATGGGTGTTCCAACAATCCAGGCAAAAAGCGAGGGGGAGGCGCAATGCGCAAGAATCTGCATGGACGGAAAGGCATTTGCAACAGTAAGCCAGGACTTTGACTCCCTTCTTTTCGGCTCGCCAAGGACATTAAGAAACCTCTCAATCGCAAAATCCGAAACCTTGCAGATAGTTGAGCTTTCAGCGCAAAGGCTTTCCCGAGAAGAGATGATTCTCATCGGGATTCTTGTAGGCACAGACTACAATGTCGGCGGTGTGAACGGGCTGGGCCCGAAAAAAGCCCTTGCGCTCGTGGAAAAACACAAAACCCTTGAAGAAATAAAAAAGCAGGTTGAGTGGAAATTCGATATTGAGATGGAAACGCTTTTTGAATTCTTTATGAATCCGCCGGTTGAGAAAGATTACTCAATCAATTTCGGGCGACCTAACAGGGAAAAAATAATAGAAATCTTGTGCGAAAAGCGCGACTTCTCAAAAGAGCGCGTCAAAAATACCTTAGACAAACTGGAGGAAAAAAAGGGCACACAGACGAGCCTGATGGGGTTTTAGGGCTATTTTTGGGTTTCTGCCCCTTTTTTCTCCTCTATTTCCTTCTTAAACCGCCTTAACGTGTTTGGCGCCTGCTCTGGCCGGACTTTCAAAAACTTGGCTGTTTTCCTAATCTCCTTAAGGCTCTTCCACATAACTTAAAGAAAATATAGAAAATAACTTGATTACTGCACCTTCTTTTTGCTTTTCTCTTCAGCCATCAGAATATCCATCATCTCTTCAAAATATTCCACCGCCTCCCTTGGAGACTTATTCGCCCTTAATCCTGCTGCTGCAAGGGGGACAAAAAACCCCATTAAAGCCATCGTCATTGCACCATCCTCTGTTTCCCCGCATTCTTCATCCGGTTCCTTATCTCTGCCTGACATAATATAGGTCGCCCATAACTAAATTTAAGGATTAATCAATTATAGCCCCGTGGTGTAGAGGCCCAGCATACAGGCCTTTGGAAATCAAAGGTTTGAGGGTGAAACACCCGCCCAATGATTGAAGCTAGCCTGTGACCGCGG
>CAZJKT010000026.1:0-4235 GCA_964547015.1 uncultured archaeon | reverse complement strand
ATCCGCGCGGGGCTATACATTTATGATTAATAAGGCTATCGCCATTCCTACGAATATATCCGGCAATCCACAGCAACCCCCCGCTTATCATTCAGAATAAACGGGTTAATATCCAAGCTTTTAATATCGCTTTTTTCGGCAATCTTTGAGAGGCACATAATTGTCCGCTCAAGGGACTCAAGGCAGTATTTTTTTCCCCTAAACCCCTTTAGGGCGCTATAAATCTTGAGTTCCGACACCATATCCTTGGCATCGGCATGAGTAAGCGGAACCGCCCTAAAAGAAACATCTTTCAAGATCTCAGTAAAGGTTCCCCCTGCCCCGACCATAACAACCTTTCCAAAAGTCTCGTCACGCTGTATCCCTAAAATCAATTCAATCCCATGGATAAGCTCCTGTCCCAAAACCTCACCAAATTCACTCAACTCCCCAAACGCCGGGCCAAAAAAATCCCTGCAATGGACAACTTTTACCATGTTTTTCTCTGTTTTGTGCTCAATTGTGTTCACTTTGAGGACTAATGGAAATTGCTTTGGCGCGGAGGCAATAACCTCGGTATCCGCAACATCAATACCATTCCTCTTTAGGAAATTTAGGCAATCCATCAAGTCCATAAAAATACACTTTGTTTAATTATGGATAAAGTGCTGGAGCTTATCATAAAAGGCTCTGACTGGGAGTCGGTCCTAAAAGAAATTGTTGTTGAGGAGGGGCTTGACCTGTGGAACATAGATATTTCCGCCCTTGCCGACGCTTTGGTTAAATACATCTCGGAGCTTAGCGTTGTGAATTTCAGGATTCCCGCAAGATTTATCCTCATTTCAGCCATACTTCTTCGCCTTAAATCCGAAAGCCTAACAGAAAAAGAGGTTGAAGAGAGGGTTCCCGAAACCTTAGACCTTGAAGGGTTAGAAAGCCTTGAAATGCCCCTAAAAAGGATACCTGTAAGAAATATCTCCTTTGAGGAGCTTACGCTTGCCCTAAAAAAAGTCGTCAGGGGGACGCAAATCAAGGAAGAGCGCAAAATCATAAGGGAACAAAAGATAAGGAATATCCAGAATATTGTCGAAATGGATGTCGATGATTATATCGGAAGAATCTATGATGAAATCAAAAAAATCCGCGCCACAACATTTTTTAGCCTAACCTCCGGAAAAGAGGACCTTGAGTCCGCAAAATATTTTGTCGCAATGCTGCATCTGGCAAACCAGCAGAAAGTCTCAATCCGCCAGGAGCTCTACTTCAAAGACATCGACATTACCCTAAAAGAGCTTGCAGAAATTAACAACATTATTGATGCCGAAAATAATGAAAATATCGGCTTTAGCGAACGACTTGAGGAGGGGATAAAAAACGGCAGATATGTCCTAAACAATGTCACCCTGCCGGCAGATGAAACCGATGATGATGACTTAGAAGAGCCGCCGCCTCCTGCAGGATGAGCCAAACCTATTTCTGAAATCTAAGCCTTATTATGGACGAGGAATTACTATCCATTGTTGGGGAAAAGCTAAGGTATGATTATCCTATAGTCCCAAAGCGAGAATACCTTACAACCCAAAAAATACCCCTGATAAGGCAGGTTTATGCCCGGGCGGCAAAAGAGCTCTATAACCAGTCAAAAAAAGAAGTCTCAATTATCGGATACCTCAAGCCCATAGGAAAAAAAATAACCTTGAATGAGAGAAAGATACTTGAGAGTTTGGGGCTTGACTCCGAATCAATATCAAAATACGCGCTTTTTGCGGAAACCTCGCAGATCCAAAGCGATGTCTTTGTGTTCGCAGAGCCCTATAAAGTGGAAAACTACTTCCTTCCTTTTGAGTGCGACCTAAAAAGGCTTGGGGAAAATCAGTTTTACCTGCTCAAATACAAGCCAACCTACCTTAAGGCTGAAGGCCTTGAGCTGGATAAGCCAAGCCTCACTTATTCGGGGCTGATAAAAGAGCTCTCCAACTACTCAAGCTTCTCGCCTTTAAGCGGAAAGCATATATTCAGATCGCTTACCTTTCCCTATATAGGGTGCAGTTTTTGCAGAAATATATCTGACGGCTTTGGGGTTGCCCAGATGTCTGAAGATAAGGTCGAGGCGCTTGATATTTTGAAAGAATTTCATAAAAGCCTAAGCTCTGAGAAGCTGGGGGTCCCTTTCAGCGATTTTGGGATTGTAAACCTAGTCGGGGAAAGCGACATAAAAAAGGTTTCGGACTATAGGATAAGGCTAAAGGGGAGGGCAAGAAGCATATCCTGGCTAAACCCCTGCAGCGAAAAAGAAAGCGGACTAATAAAGCTCTCTGAGCTCAAATACCACTCAAGCGAGCCTGTATTTTACAAAGGAGGCTTTAGGGAATTACGGGACAACCTCGACTTAAGGTACAGCCTGCTGCTCTACAGCATAAGGCAGAAAAATTCTGTAAATGAGGCGCTTTGGAAAAAGGGGATAGAAAGCGCTACAAGGGTTTTAGGTGAATATGCCCGCACCCCAAGCGAGAAGAGGGTTGCCTATGGCATAGCGGTTGAGCCCGAAAAAATACCTCTTCTTGTAGGGCGCACACTCTCGCTCTCAGGAGCCATAGGGCTGGACCAAGACGATTCCATGAGGATGCTAAACGAAATTGTGGAGCAGAATTTAGAGGAAATTTCCCTAAATATATCCAAGGAAGCCAAAATAAGAAAGGAAACTTCCGAACTCATAGACCCAAATATCATCGCAAAGATTGTTATTTCCAAAGACACAACCCGGGATGGCATTGTGTCGGCAATAAAGAGCGCAACAGGATGGGGGGAGATAAAAGCAGGGAAGTTTTTCTCCCAAATGGCAAACGAGGGGCATCTTTTAAAAAAGGGGGGTGGATATATGCTTGTTGATTACAGCGACTTTAATTTGGAGGGCTGAGTTTGGAAGAAATCAATAGCATAATTACCCTTCAATCTGCCATAACTTAGGTTTGCTACATTATCTATTGCAAAAATATGCCTCCGCTGGGATTTTCATCCGCACCTCAAATATTTGTTTTCCAAGGGCAAACAGGAACTATTTTCTTTGGGGTGTTGGGCTTTCTTTTCCAAAAAGAAAGCCTGACTTTGAACCCAGACTCACCACCTATCCACCCACAGCCAAATCAGCTCATAACCCATTGCGCAGCAATGAGAAAATTGCTTCTTTTGGAGTTGTCAAACCATTTCTTTGCAAGAAAAGGAATGACTCCGCAGGGTGGCATGTTATCCGGTTACACCACGGAGGCATAACTTAAGCCGCAAAAAAATGAGTAATTAGCTAAGTTAAAATTCCGAATTTTTCGGCTGAATTATTTCTTTTTTCTTTTTACAACGATTATCACTAAAGCAAGCAGTAGCAGGAATATTAATCCGTAAAGCACATTTTGCGGGCTGTTTAAGAACTGGCCTGTAAGCGGGAATATCCCCCAGCCTTGGCTCTCCTTTATTCCGCAATCCTCAGGGCAGTCTTCTCCCGGGCTGCAAATGCCATCCCCGCAGACTACAGCTCCAACAATCGCCTCAGAGCATTCCTGAACCTCAATCGGGCGGTTTTTTTCAGCCGCGCACTCGTTAATATCTATACAGTCCCTTGTCTGAATTCCATCCAGGCACTCCGACCATTCAGAACAGTCCCATTCAGACTCGCAGGCGGCGCTGCCCTCACTTTCCGGTGTTTCCTCCTTTTCTTCTTCCTGAGGCATTACTCCTGAAGAGCCGCCTGAAGAAGAGCTTGCGCCTGATGAGCCTCCGCTAACTACTCCGCCACCGCCAGGAGGGGCGGGGGTTTCAGGCTCGCCGCAATCCTCAGGGCAAGTTTGTTTAGTCTCATCCCCGTTGCATATTGTGTCTCCGCATGCGGGGGCTTCCAGAATAATATCAAGCCGGTCATGGCGGCCCTGAGAAAAGGAAATCACAGGCTCAGCCTCAACAGAGCCAATTTTAAATATTACTTGTGAGCCTTCTTTGGCCTCAAAAATAAGCTGGTAGTATCCGCGAACATATTCTCCGGAGGTATCCTTAAGGCTTTCTCCGATTTTCGCCGAGGCAACTTCAACTCCATTAACCCAAGCGCTTACAGGGGTGCCTTTTGTTGCAAGATCCTCGCCAATATACGCCTTTCCCCAGTAGTCTCCGGGAAAGTTTGCAAGGGATACCGGCATCAGTATTAATGCAAGAAAAAGCCCCGAAAAAATAATGTTCGCTCTCATAATAGATAATTTAATTTATTATACAGG
>CAZJKT010000025.1:0-8768 GCA_964547015.1 uncultured archaeon | reverse complement strand
AATATAGGTGAACCAAATATGCCAATTGAAATGAATATCTACAGGAATCCCGATGAAATACTGAGACTAGTAAAGGGGACATCAGAGAATTGCACCACAAGGGGGTATTGGGATAGTATTTACAACCCCGATTTGCCTTATGATGACCCCGAACACCTGACTACCAGCGCGGTTAGAGCTAGGGAAGAACGTGAACATGATGAGAGATGCCCTTGGGCAGATCATTTTCTACATGAACATAGGATAACTTAGCTTATCTGTCCTAAAAAGCGGCTCAAGCCCCATAATATAAGAAGCGGTGTAAATATTATGATACTCCAAGCCTTGGGGCTGATAGATATTTTAGCGGCAATCCTTCTTTTATTCAAGCTCGAAAACCCTATTGCAATGTTTTTTGCGCTTCTCTTGCTCCTAAAAGGAGTCGGCTCTTTTGTCCCAATATTTCCGCCTTTCGAGTACCTAACCGTCCTTATGGCAATAATCGATATCCTTGCGGCAATCCTTATCCTTGTGGCTTTCGGATTTGCGGGCGGGCTCTCAAACCTGCTCTTTATATTCTACCTAGGAAAAGGCCTTTGGACGCTGGTATTCGGGTTTATTTTTAGCTAAACCTATATACTTATGTTTGAGAATATTAGGCTAAAGTCGCTTCAAAAAAAAGAGGACTATCGGACAAAAAAGAAGAAGGGCGATACCCTTCCTATCCACACGGTCCTGAGGATGTCAAAAAAGTTTGGGGCGGAAAGGATAAGTAAGGACGCGGCAGAGCTGATTTCAGAATATCTCTCTGATGAGTTTAGGAGAATTGTTGAGGATGCCGACAAGTTCTGCCGCCATGCCGGAAGAAAAACAGTTATGGCCGAGGATGCCCAAATGGCGATAAGCGGGCGAAAGAGGGCCTAATATGCTTCCAAACTGCATTGAAGGTGATTTGTGCGACTATTTTGTTAAAGAAGAGCTAAAAGGCATCAGCCTGACCTCCCCCTACTCCGCCGGGCTTATGGACACTTTCCCAACAATCTGCGCAGTTTCATCAAAGGGCCCCAATGGCCCGACCCCGATGGAAAAATATGAAGCCGGGCTTATTGAGGAGTTCGGCTCCTCAACCCTGCCCGCATTTCTTGCAAAGGGCTCAAAAGTTTTTTTAGAGGTAAAGCTTGACGGAAATACCCGCCTTGATGAAAAAAAAGAAGAAGAATTTGCAAAGGTTATAGCTAAGGGATACAGGATATTCATTATTGCCCCAAAAATCTTAATGAAAAAAAGGGAGATTAAATTGGAAAAAATTGATTGCTGTGAGCTTCTAGGAAAGGGCAAAAGCGCCCTCTGCGAAATAAAGGCTGTAAAATCAGCAATTTCTTCTAAATAGCTTAATTTGGCAGATACTATAGCCTCAAAATCCCTGTTTATTCCCTATTTCTTGTAAAATTAGGATAGATAGATATGCGCAAAAAGATGTGTGAAACAAAAGCCAAAAAATCGCCTATAATATCAAATTAATAACATTTAAGTCAACCAGCCCGTTTATTATAAACTGTATCCCCATTACTATTACAATCAGCCCCATAAACTTTTCAAGCAGGTTTATTCCGCCTGTGCCAAAAGCTTTCTGCAGAACCTTTGCGTTTACAAGGGCAATATAGGAAATTGTCGCAATAACGAGCGGAATTGTAAGCAGAGCTAGTTTTTCATTAATCCCGGGCGCCTGGCTCATCCACACTAAAGAGGTTGTTATCGCTCCCGGGCCTGAGAGCAATGGAACCGCAAGAGGCATTATAGAAATGTCGTCCTTCTTTTTTGATTCTCTTTGCTCCTCTTCTGACTGCTCTTTTGAGGAAGCATCAAGCATCCTAAACCCAAGCCTTGCTATCAAAAGCCCCCCTGCAATCTTAAAAGCCTCAATTGTGATGCTGAATGTGTCAAAAATAAGGTTTCCCGACACCATGAAAAAAATAAGGACTCCTGCGCTTATTATAACCGCCCTTTTTGCCATCTTTCTTCTTTTCTCATCGCTGTCGCGTCCTGTGAGGCTCAAAAATACAATAGCTGTGCTTAGAGGGTTGACTATAGCCAAAATCCCGATAAACGCCGCCCATATAAAAGCCGCTTCGATAATAGCCATAATCTAAGAGGGGTTATACTTAAAAATATGCCCCAAAACAGCAAAAGTTTATTTTCTGATTGGCGATTTATAAGGTGTGATAAGAAAGAATTGGGTTAAATGCCTCAAATAAGCTAATTTCTACATTAATTATGGCAGTTTACCGGACAGAATTTTTTGGAAACCCCACGCTCGGGTTGCTTGGGCTATGCGCAGAGGATGTGTGCTATCTCCCCCCCGAAATCCCCCTAAAACAGGCCGAAAGAATCGCAAAAACCTTAGGTGTACACACAAAAAAAATAATACTCTACAATTCCTACCTTATCGGGCTTTTTTCTGCCGCAAATGCCAAATATTTCTTTGTCCCGGGAACGGTTGAAGAGGAGGAAACCAAAGCTATTGAGGAAATGCCTTTAGGGAAAACCGTTATCCGAATCCAAAGCGTGCTAAATACTCTCGGGAACCTGATTTTGTGCAACGATAAGGGCTGCATTTTGTCGCCCTATTTCAGGGAAAAAAAGCACTACTTTGAGGAAAAGCTTGGATTAAAGACCTCTATTTCAACAATTTCTGACCTCCCCTTTCCCGGAATCGGCGCATATGCCACAAATAACGGTTGCCTTGTCCACGAAAAGGCCCTCGATGCTGAAGTTGAGATAATTGAAAAGACACTTGGCGTAAAAGTAGTTAGGGCGGAGTTTTATGACGGCTTTCCCGGAACCGAAATCCTTGCAAACTCAAAAGGCATTTTAGTCCCAAAAACCATTAAGGGGCAGGCAATGGCAGAGATTCAGGAAGCCTTAAAAGTGTTTTAGAGGGGATTTAATATGGGATTTGAAAAAACAGAGCAAAAATGGATTAAATATATTAATGCGCAACTTGAAGAGCCTTTATCAGACGAAAGCCTGGAGTTCAGAACATGGAAAAGCTGTGTGGATATTAGGGATATAGACCTTTATCACCGAGTGGCGCAGTGCCTCCAAGAAAATAAATTAAATAGAGGAATCACAGGGATATTCTATCAGATGAGTGTCCCAGAATACGAAGGATGCCCATGTGGCGATACTTGGACTGTATGTTTAGTTGGAAGACAAGATGAAGACTTTTTAGAAAAATATGGGAAACACTACGAAGTAACCGAAATTTAGCCCGAAGCCTAAATTAAGTCCGCTAGGGGAATTTGGCGGATTTTCCTGTTCTATGGCCTTTGGGTCAAGCAACTTCTAAAACTTAACTTAGATTTATAAACCTGCAAGACTTCGAAATAGTGAATTGCCCAATAGTCGGAACAAGAGAATTATTCTGCCAAATTGAGCCTAACACCACTCACCCAACTAAACCTCCCATAAATCTGCAATTAGCACTCCCTAAACGATTTTATAAGTGGCATTAAAACAGGCCGCCCTTCCTAATTGCACTGAGACCGCCTAAACTTCAGGGCAAAACTGTAGAAGTTTTCCTGATGGTCGAGCACTGAAGAAGTATTCCTTCGGGTTTTGCACATCTCATCAAAAAAAGTGTGCGTCTCGTTTCCGATAATGAACACTCCATCATCAATTTTGACCTTTAGGGCAGCCTTATTCTCGGGGTGAAACAATTTGTCCATTACTACTATTTGTTTCCAAACTATATATACTCTTTTTTAAGCTCTTGATTTAGAATTAGCCTAAAGTAGTCTAATCTTAAAAATACACTTAAATACACTTAAAAATACAATAACACTTAGGAGGGAACTGCCCGACCCTAATTACATTATTCGCTTCTGCTACTAATAAAGCTCCCCGTCTTCATCATCATCTCCCCGCCTCATCCAGTACATTATTGTGGAGATTAAAGCAATTATCAAGGCAAAGGAGCCGAGGGCAACAGTCACCCCGTTTGCGTTTATTACGCCTTCAGAAAGAATACTTTCCCTCTCAGGCAGGTTATCTAAAGTTTCGGCAATTACCTCCTTTAAGGTAGGCTCATCTATAACAAAGTCTAGCCTTTCCCTTGCGTCTGTCCCTTCCGCCTTAAGCAAAACTGCATAGCTTCCCGAAGAAAGGGGCTTGTAGGAAACAGCCATCTGTTTTTCCTCGCCGGGCTTAAACGGTGTAAGCTCTCCGGTAACTGTATCAATCCTCTTTCCATCAAGGAAAACCTCTGCAACAAGCCTTGTTGAATATGCGTTTTGGGCTGTATTTTTGTAGCTGCCTGTAAATTCTAGGTCCCTTTTGTATCTTGCTGTCCCCATTTCAGCAGAAAAAATGCCGCTTCTCTCAAAGGTCCCTGCAGGGTAAATTGTGTAATCCACCCTTTCTATAACATCCTTTCTTCCTGAAGACAGGGTAATTATAAGCAGGTAGGGCTTATTTGCATCAAGCCGGGAATTGTCCATATAAACTTCAACAGTCTTCCTCTCACCTTCCCTAAAAAGCCCAAGCTCTTCCTCAAAAACATAAATCGGCTCATAAGAATACGCATTTTGCGCCTCAACCTTAATTGACGGCCTCAAGTCCATTATCCCGGAATTGGCAAAAGTCAGGACAATCGGGGTGTAGCTTTTTGCTTCGCTTGGAAGGACAATTATAGTTTCAAGGTCTCCACACCGCCCCAAAGTGTTGTAGCAGGGAATATATTCCTTATCATTGTCTGTGTGGACGCAAAAGTCCCTTTGCCCCTCTTGAGTATAAAGGTCTCCATTATAGCATCTTTTTGAGTGAAGGCCGCACCTTACGCTCGGAAGCCCGTACTTCCTAATAACCTCCATCCTTGACTCGCAGTAGGTTTCAGGGTCGCTTTTCTCAAGAGTCAGATAAAGCGCCTCAATTTCATAAGAATTCCCTGTAATTGACTTTTGCTGCTGCTCCAAAACTGTATTTATCGGCTCAACCGCAGATTTGTAAAATTCTCCGAGGTTTGCATGCGCAATTGCCTCAATTGAGGCAAGAATTGACTCTTCCTCATTTCCTATATGGTCTCTCTCCCCAAGCCTGTATTTTGCGGCCCGGTCAAGGGCCCTAACTACATCGCTCATTGAAATTCCCCTTGCATCCTTTGACCAGTCCTTCTCCTGTGAGAGGACATATTCCTCAAGGGCAATCAGCCTTTCCTGCCCGTTTTGGTAAACAACATTAAGATAAGCTTCTCCGTCAATAAAAACCACCTGCTCGTAAGCCATATCATCATTCATGTAAATGCTAAAAATGCTTGCCGTCCCGTTTACACTTATCTGCTGTTGAAGGTAGGTGGCCTGAGCCGGAGCGGCTATGAATACAATAATAAGCAAACCCACAAGCGCTGCCTTTGCTGAAAATAATTTCCCGCCATGATAAAAAAATTGCTTCATAAGATATGCAGTTTGTTTATATATATGTTACTTTATGATAAATACTACAATAAGATTACATCTGTAATGCATCCATATTCTTCTCTTTTATGCCCGGATTTCTGGAACTTAATCAGGCTCCTCGACATACCGCTCGTCAAGAGTGTCAAACAATTTGTCAAATCTATAGAGCCGGTTTCTTTTTCTGTTCGGAAGCTCATTTACAATACCCATCTCCGTAAATGACTGCAAAAGCCTCATAACTGTTGTCCGATTTGTCTCAAGCGCTGTTTCAACTACCTTTCTTGAAAAAATCGGCCTTTTGAAAATTAAATCAACAAACATAAGGGAATAAGGGGACTTTATTGTTGCGGCCTTGCTTTTTGTCTCCTCATAAAGGGCCATCATCTCATATATTGTCTTCTGTGTCCTTTTGCACTGGGCCTCAACTGCTGTAAGGAAAAACTTAAGCCAACTTAGGTAATCATTATCCCTTGTTACCCTCCAGAGGCACTCATAATATTCATCCCTGTTTTCCTCAAGATATTCGCTGATGTAGAGAATCGGGTAAGGCAGAAGCTTTTTCTTGTAGAGAAAAAGCGGAATTAGAAGCCGTCCAATCCTTCCATTGCCGTCAATAAAAGGGTGAATAGCCTCAAACTGGGAATGGATAAGCCCTGCCTGCACAAGCGGGTCCTTTTCGTCATGAACCATATACTGGCGAAGGTTTTCAAGGAAAGTGTCAAGCCGTTCTGATGGAGGGGGAACATACCTTGCTTTTCCAATAGAAGAGCCTACTTTTCCTATCCAATTCTGTATCTCGCGAAACTTGCCCCTATCTTTTTCCCCTCCCCTTACATCTGTCAGTAAAATTTCGTGCATCTTTTTTAGGAGCTCTAAGTCAAAATCCCCCTCCTTTAGTGCCTGAACCGCATAATCGAGGGACTTTCGGTAGTTAACCACTTCAGCCACATCCTTGTGGTCAGCCTCCTCTCCTGCTTCATATTTATACATATCGGTGAGGGTGCTCATCGTTCCTTCTATTTTGGAGCTTAAGGCCGCCTCCCTGTTTGCAAGCGGGCTGATTAAAAGGCAGGGATTTGGGATAATCCTAAAAAGCCCGGCAAGTGTCCCAAGTGAAAAAGCTGCTTTATTCAGAAGAGGCACAAGTTCGGTATAATCAATTTCAACAGGAAGCATCCGCAAATCATCCATAATTATCTGTTATTAATAAGTAAATCAGTTACATAAGTGCCGGATTGTGTTACTTATTTTAGTGAAAGTTACACAAGTGTAACTTATTTGAGAATTAGTTGCATAAAAAGCCTTAAGTGTAACTAAGGATTTGGTTGGTAACACAAGTGTAACTGAATATTTTCTTTGTTGCAGGTGTGTAACTAAGTTTTTGAGTAGTTACATAAAGAGCCTTAAGTGTAACTAAGTTTTTGGTTAGTAACACAGGTGTGACTAAGGTTTGGGTTAGTTTCAGAAGTGTAACTGAATATTTTCTTTGTTACATGTGTGTAACTAAATTTTGGATTAGTTACATAAAAAGCTTTAAGTGTAACTAAGTTTTTGGTTAGTAACACAGGTGTGACTAATGTTTTGGCGGGGCTAAATTAAATTAGGCCTTTCGGGACGACGATATAATAGTGCGCGAAATTATCCAACCAAAACCCTCAAGCTAAACCCCCGGACAAAGGAGTAAGCTTTGTAAAAAGCCCCCGTTAATGTTAATTTTTCTTCATGGCCGTCTGTGTTTGACTCAATTATAATTTCCCTTTCCTCATTTTTTGGCACTGGGGCTTCTTTTCCGCCCGAATAAATCTCAATTGCATCGCCCCAAACAGCTTTCTTTTTCTCATCGGCGTTTGGCAAGGATTCGCCGCCTTCCTCTAAAAGGCCTTCCTGAGGCGTTTTAGCCTGAACTGCGCTCTCCGGGGCGCTATTCGCCCTCTGAATTATTGCCCTGCTTTCACCCGAAACTTCCATTGAAGAAGGGCTTCTTCCAATATCCACAATTGCGGTCCCGCTTCCTTTTGCCTCAACATTGATTTCTGACTTGCCATTGTCTGCCTTCGCTGTAACGGTTATGTCCCCGTCTGACACAACCTTGACCTTCTCCCCATTCATCACATGAACCACCTCGCACTCTCCCGCGCAGGAAACCTCGCTTACCATCGAAAGCCCGGCCATGATGGGGGCAAAGCCCGCCAAAATCAGAATCCCGAGGAGAAAGATTTTTTCGCCCATAGTAATCTTATCTGTTTTGGGTATATAAACAGTTATACCGTATTCCTTTCCCGAAAGCGCTTTAAAGGGCATATTCACCAAAATCCATAAAAAATGAGCACTTTTAAAATCCGCCCTTCTTACAGGCAAAAAATATTCTTACTTAAAAGAGCATTCTCCAAAATTCACCCCTTAGATATACTTTCTTGCGGACCTGCCAATGAAGTAAAATAAAACCCCTACAAGAAGCGCCCCTGAAAAATATGAAACTTCGCCCGAATATCCGACCAAGTCGGGGGCAATTGCAAGCCCGGTCGCGCCAAAAGAAGTCGCGTACATTGCCAGGCCCTTCTCTAAATAGTCTTCCTGAGCATCTTTTGAAGCCAATTGCCCTGAAAAACCCTCCTTAAGATAGCTTCTCTTCATTATAATATATGCCTTTTAATTTGCACTAAGCGCCGTTCCGCCAAAAAAAGATAGCCGCCGCTAAACAAAAGGAGTTTAGAAAAGAAAAGGGAAAAGAAAAATTAAAGCCGTTCAGGTTTGCTCTTATTATTAGCAACCCATTATGCAAGATGGTGTGGCTATAGGGGTAGGTGCAACAACAGTGCACTGTGTAGGCATATTAATGCCGACAGTCTCATAGTAGCCAAAGTCATCATTAGTGTTTATGTTTGCCAAGTACTGGTTAATTGTACCTGCAGGGGCCTTGTTAGCGGTGTTGTGGATTTCTTCCTGTACAAGCAAAGTGTCTGTTGCAAACTGTGTGTAGATATTTGCCACGGTAGGGTGCATTAGTGTTCCGTCTTTGTTCAAAGCAGGTGAAACGGTCCACCAGTTAACATCCTTAACGATGCTTGTGGTTCCAGTTCCCCAGACGGATTTTGCCTCAACCATATACCCTGCTTTAGGGTTGTAGATATTTTTAACCATTGAAATGGTTCCTGTGTTCTCTATACCCTCGTGTACCTGAGCGGTAGCAGTCTTAACGCCGTTATGAGGTCCGTAAACAACGGCAATCTCATTAACAGAAGTTACTCCGCTGGCTACAAGCTGCATCTGAATATCAGTCGCGGCCATAGCTGGAGCAATCATCATAGCTGCCATCACCACTGCCATCAAACCAAT
>CAZJKT010000024.1:0-9790 GCA_964547015.1 uncultured archaeon | reverse complement strand
GAGGATTGGGTTGGCGCGAGGGGATGACGGATTGGAGAGGATTGTTTATGAGAAGCTTCTCGATAAGAATTGTGGGTGAAAATGGAAGGCTTATGCGAGGTAGGATTGGAAAAGGCAGAGCGACCCTGTTTGATTTTTGCGGTTGGAAATCCTGATGAAAATCACAGTTGGGCTTTGCCGCGATATACTGATTCTATCTTTGCGACACTTGCTGCCCTAAAAGCAGCCAGGTTGACAGGGGCTTACTATGGGGGACATATACCATACACTACCGATGGGGGAGATTTAGCGGCGAGTTGGTCGCGCGCTTATCTGCCAAAAAATTTCTTTTGTGCGCTTTCGGCGGCTTACCTGAGACCTATTGTAGATGGGTACCGGGAACTCTTAAAGAAAGATGTCGAGGTGGTAATCGCTGTTGGACATGGGGGAATTCCTGCCGAATTTGCTTCAGTTGTTGAAAGAGAGTTGGAGGTCAAAACGACCTGTGTTTATCCCGGAAAAAACTATGGCATGCATTCTGGAGATGAGGAGCATTCGCTTATGAAGTATTTGGGTTATTATTATCAAAAAGGTGAGGATTTAATCCACAGGGTTGCCGCAGAAGATCCCGAAAAAGTCCTGAAAATATGCCCCACTCTTTTGGGTCTTTCAGGGTACTGGGCGCTTGGGGAATATTCAATAGATAGGTATGGGTCCGACTTCCAGGCTCTTGGTGGGAACGAGGAGCGGAGGAAATTTAAAGGAAGAAGGGTTGATTGTTTTTTGAGAGGGGGCTATTCTGTAAACTCTATAACAGAAGAGGTTGAATATTTTGAGAGGGGAAGGATTTATGCAAACCCAGAACACGGTAAGGTGTTGTATGAAGGCTTCGTGGATGGAGTCGTAAGTATCGTGGAGGGGGAGCATAGTCTTGATGAGGAATTTGCAAAGGAGGTAGGCGGCCATTGGGAACCCCCCCATAAGTTTGTTTAGCTTAAGGTAATATTATGGAAGGCGAATTTGGCGAAATGCTGACCGGGACGAAAAAAGCGGGCAAATTGGTTTTGAGCATCGGAAATGACTGCGAGTCCCACGGTCCTGCATTGTTCCATGATACCGACTCGTTTTTTGCTATTAGAGCCGCCACGGATGCGGCAAAAAGAACTGGCGCGATTTATGCCGGGCATATACCTTTCACGACCGACAGAGTCGGGGATATGTCAAAGGCATGGATGCCCGCATATCTGCCTGTCAAAGAGTTCTATGAAAAATCTCTCAGTTTTGTGAAGTCAATAATTGATGAACAGGAAAGGATTCTGAAACTCGGCGGCCGGGTTGGGGAGAATGAAAAGCTTGAATTGGTAATTGTTGCAGGTCACGGGGGAATCCCGAGGGAGTTTGGCCCCTTGATCAAGGAAAAACTCGGCGTCAAAACCACCTGCGTTTTTCCGGGGGCAGAATTCGGGATGCACGCATGCGATGAGGAACATTCCCTGCTAAAGTTTCTGGGGCACTTAAAAGATGAGGGTGTTGATTTGATTCACAGAGTCGCAAGAGAGCAAGGCGCAGAGCAAGTTTTAAGGAAGTGGCCTCCGCTCTTTGGACTTTCAGGCTTTTGGTTTCTAGGGGAAAACGAGAAAAAATACGGGAAAGAATTTCAGGTTCTTCGGCAATACGCCGATGAAAAACGGATTAGGAAGTTTTTGGCAGAGGGAAAATTGCATATTGACGAAAACAAAGGCAGGGAAATTTATGAGGGCTTTGTTTGCGAAGCGCTAAAAGCAATTGAAGGATAATTATGGAAATCCCGCACTCAAGGCCGACGATAAATGAAGAAGACATATCCTGTGTAGTGTCAAACCTAAAAAGCGGAAAAATCGCGACCGGCGGCGAAGTTAGGATTTTTGAAAAGGAGATGAGCAGTTATATCGGGGCTCTTGGGGGAGTTGCCGTGAATTCTGGGACAAACGCGCTTTTTCTTGCTTTAAAAGCCCTTGGCATAAAAAACGGCGATGAGGTGGTTTTGCCGAGTTATGTCTGCGCATCGGTTATGAGCGCTGTTAATAATACAGGAGCAAAGCCGGTTCTCGCGGATATTGAAAGCCAAGGGTATAATATCTGCCCGAAGTCGGCGGCCAAAAAAATAACCTCCCGCGCGAAAGCGATAATTGTTCCGCACATGTTTGGCGCCCCCGCCAATCTCGAAGAACTGCTAAATATTGGTATCCCAATAATAGAGGACTGCGCTCAGTCTGTAGGAGGGGAGTATAAGGGAAGGAAACTTGGAAATTTTGGGGTTTTGTCGATTTTTTCATTTTATGCGACCAAAGTCCTTACCACCGGACATGGGGGGATGGTTCTTACAGATTCCAAAGAGCTCTTAGAGGCCTTAGAGGATCTGACAAGGTATGACTGCAGGCCGGAGTATAGGGAATCTTATAATTATTCAATGTCGGATTTTCAGGCGGCGCTTGGGAGAAGCCAATTGAGGAGGCTTGGGCAATTTATTGAAAAAAGGCGGCAAATTGCGGCAAGATATGGTAAAATTCTGGCCGATTGCGGCCAAAATGCAAGTCGGTGCGACGGAGAAATATTTTTTAGGTATATTATTGAAACAGACAGCCCCGATAAATTTATAGAAAAGATGGGTGGTTTTGGGGTGGCTTGCGCAAAGCCGGTTTTCATGCCACTGCACAATTACCTCGGGCTTGATGAAGGGGATTTTTTAAACACAGTCTCAGCCCAAAAAAAGGCGGTATCTGTTCCGATATACCCTTCAATGTCTGAAGAAGAAATACAGAAAGTTGAAGGTTCCCTGAAAATTGTTCTTGGCGGTTAAAAATAAATTCAATTGGCAAGATATTGCCAAAGTTTAGATATAATTATGGCAGGAAAGAAAAATTATTCAAAAAAATTGGCAGTTCTGAGAAAAAGCCGAATGCTCGCAATAGCGGCAATTCTTGCGGCGGCAATTCTTGCGGTTTTGCACATAGCCGGAGATTTCAGGGAGGACCTTGGCAGAGCTGACGGACCGGATAGGGATACCTACCCTAAACCCAAAATCGGCGAGGGGGTGGGTGGCAATACATTAAATAACAGCGTTCAGGATAGGCTTGAGGGCTATGAGATTTCTTCGGGCTGGACAATAACATCCTATCAGGATATTGATGAAAGGCTGTATAGCGGAAAAAAAGTGGAGGTTTTTGATGAGCATGGAAATTTGCTTGGCATTTATAGGGTAGATTTTTTAAGGCAGGTGAAAATTGACGGCTCGGGAGTGGGGGATGGTGTTGGAAATACCGGACAGCACCTCCATTATAACTACCGGATTGATGACGGAAGAACCCATTATTTGTCCGATATCTCTTACGGGGCTTTTATGAATGAGCTTGTCCCCTGGACCGGAGAATTTCCAAGCGTTGCGGTAAATCCCCCTCTGCCAAAAGGCTCAAAAATTGTATTTGTGGATTTGGGGAATGATGCAAGGCATCTTGAGGGGTGGGTATACGACCTGCTGATGTCAAAGATATTTTATTCGGACGACACCTTTCACGGATGGACTGAGAAAAAGATTGATGTGTATGTGGGGTTTCAGAAAACTTTGGAGTACGGACCCGAAGCCCTTCTTTTGAGGAATGTAACTTTGGGAATAAAGCTTCCTGAGTGAGGTAGATTATAGGATATTATAGACTTATTTTGGCATATCTGCTAAACGCAAGGATTTTTTTCTTGGCGGCCTAATGTTTGTGTTTTTTGCCTGCTTTAGCTATTCATTTTTTGTGAGATAATGTTTAGGCTCGCGCCTACTCCTAAAAATCCCTTAGGTCAAATACCAGAAAACCCTCCTTATTGAGCGCTGCCTTGTTTTCTATTTTCTTTGCAAAAATCCCAAAATACTCGGTTCGGCCGCCTGTGTTCCAATCAAAGAATTTTGATTTTTCCTCTAGAGCTTTGAGCAAGCATCTTGCCTGCTTTTCGGTTAAGTCTTTCCATTTGCACTCAAAGAAAGCAATTTTCTTTTGATCATCATTGAGGGCAACAATGTCTATTTCCCTATCCTTGTGCCACCAGCGCCCGGTTTTTGTTCGCGTAAAGGGAGTTATTTTTTGGTTTTTGAGGACATATTCCCTGCAGATATCTTCAAAGATTCGCTCGAGATAAGTGTTAAAATTCGCCTTAAATTCCGAGAGCGCATTTTCTTTGAAATCTCTTTCAAGCTCGTCTTCATAGGGCGAGATGAATGTAAACCAGAACCGGAAGTAATTGTCGCCTAAGAGATATTTTTTCCCTTTTTTGAACAGAAGCGGGCTTTCGGATTTTATGAGGTGAAGGTTCTCCAGAGTTTTGAGGTAGAAGGGAATATCTTTGGCCTCTATTTTTGTATAGCCCGATATTTCATTAATTGTGTCTTTGCCCTTTGCCAGGGCCTCAAGAATCAGGTAATATCTTGAGGGGTCCCTTAGCTCCTCTTCCAGGAGGAACTTTGCATCCCTAAAGAGGAAATGCGTGCCTTCAAAAATCGTTTTTTTTGCTTCATTTTCTATAGCGTCGCCATGGAAAAATTCAAGGTATTTTGGAATTCCTCCGGCTAGGCTGTATATCTTTATTAAGCTTTCTGTATCTGCCTTAGAAAACCACTCCTTAAGGCTTTCAAAGCTTAGCTGTCCGACTTTCATATACAGGTTTATCCTGCCATAGAGCGGGTTTTTGTAATTCATCAGCCTGCTTTCTATTAGGGAAACTGTTGAGCCTGTTAGAATTAGCTTTTTTTTAAGGTGGAAATCCGCGATTTCCTGAAACTCCGGAAGAGCCGAAATAAGGTATCCAAATTCATCAAGCGCTATGAAGTCTATATCCTGATGATTTAGGAATTTGAACATTTCGATGAAGCTTTCAAATCTCAGGCCGGGTGTGCTGAATTTTTCCGAGAGCTCTTTTGAAAATTTGGCCAAATTATAGCCGACACCCCTGTCTATGGCGGAGAGGTAGAGGCCTTTTTTGTTCTTTAGGAACTCCATTGCAAGCCGCGTTTTACCTATCCTTCGCCTGCCGTAAATTAAGGCTATGTTATCGGACTTGAAATACTCTTCTAATTTTTTAAGTTCGCTTTTCCTGTCCACAAACTTTATAGCCATAACTATAATAGTCGTGACTATATATTATTTTCCTCTGCCAAAAACAAACCATCAAAACCCTATGGCGGGAGAGATTATAGAATATTATAGAATTCTTCGGGTTTATCTAATGAGAGCAAAAAACTCCATTTGGGCAATGTTCCTTTTGGCTTTCTTATCTGTTTTTTATTCGCCGGTTTTTGCTGAGAGTTTTTGCCAATACGCATCCTTTGCAAAGGCGACAAATGAGCTTATCGGGCACGAGGCTATATATGCAACAGGGCCGCCTGACTCAGATATGCAGTGCGGACTGGAGCCTGCAGGAAATGTGTCTTGGATGAAGGATAACTGGAATTTGCTTGAGCAAATAGAGCTTTATTTTGATGAGCCTGTTTACCCCGAAACTATTAGGGTAATTGGAGATTATGATTTGTGCATAAACAAGGTTTGGCTTTTGAGGGAAGGGGAGTGGTACCTTGCCAAAAAAGGAGTATATGAAAAAGGCATCGGTTCGGACTGCCAGCTGGACTTTGAGCTGGGGCATCTTGGTTTTGAGGCCGCCGGGGTTAGAATACAGCCTTGCGGATGGTCATGGTCAGCGATTGATTCAGTAGAGCTTTGCGGATCAAAAACCACTTTTCCAAAAATAGAATTAATCAGCCCCTTGCAAGAGGGAATAATAGATGGCAGCCAAAAAAATACTGTTGCGAAAATAAGGACTGATATTGTTTCCGGGTGTGAGTTTAGCTTTAGCAAAGAATTTGAATTTGGAGAGGGCTTTTTGATGGAAACAGAAGACGGGTTTTCTCATATAATGAGTGTCGAGAGGCCCGCAAAACAGGAAACTATTTCGGTTTATTACAGATGCGAGGGAGATAATGGAAAAGTAAGCCCCTATTCTACAAGGCACACCTTCAGCTTCAGGCCTGAAGATAAGCCATTTGTTGAAATATGCGCATGGCATAACTGCCTTAGCGGAGCCGCATCAATCTCCAATGATGACGGCTACCATGAAACCCTTGGTAGGGTGGAGGCTGTGTGCGCAGATGAGCTTGAAGAGCGGGGGCTGAGGGGGACTTTTTTTCTTTCTTTCACGGACAGGTATACCGAGGCCGACTGGGAAATATTTCGGGAGGCTTATCTATACGGCCATGAAATAGGGGGGCATTCATTAAGCCATTCCTGCAGAGGGGATATGCCTGAAACTCTTTTCAGGGAAGATGTGGAGAAAAATATTGAGCATATTATATCCGGGGTCGGGATGCCAAGAGAGGAGCTTATTTCTTTTGCGTGGCCCTGCGGAGTTACAAATGCCCGATATGAGAATTGGCTCTCTGACTATTATATCTTTGCAAGGGGGTATTACAGGAATATGATGGAGTCAAAAAACCCGGATAATTATCTCAATTATAAGAGCTTCAATACTTTAGGGTTTGGGAGCCTTCCGATGGACTATTATCTGCTGGCAGATATTGCAAAAAACCATCAGGAGTGGGTTAATTATGTTTACCATGACAGCTGCGACAACCCCGAAGTATTCGGCTACTTGGTTGAGAAAGGGCTTTGGGTTGACACTATCGGCGAGGTGTCCAAATACATTACCCAGAGAAATTCAGCGGATATTGAGAATATTATTGAGGGAAAGCGAGGTGTTTCTTTTGATGTCACAAGCCCGCTTAACAGCAGGATTTTTGGAAGGGAACTGAGCCTTAGCATTTACCCGGGAGATGGTGTTTTGGAGCAGGTTCTTGTAAATGGGGAGGAGGTCGGGTTTGAGGGTTATGAAAAAGGGGGGAGAGAATATTATAGGTTTAGTGTCCCTTCAGGGGCGAGAAATAATGTTGAGATTATAGGGCTTTTCCCGGAAATCCCTTATTGCGGCAACGAAAAGGCGGATTTATGGAGGGAGGAATGCGATGACGGAAACAATATTTCCGGGGACGGATGCAGTAATTGCCGGCTTGATGCTGAAGGGAGCATTTATGTTATCTCCTATGTTGGAAATATTGACGGGAGCGCCGAGCGCCAATGGTATCATTTTTTTGACAGGATTACCTCCTATTATGAAGGGAACAAACTCCCGGTGGCATTCAGCTTTTTTCCCGATGAAATGAAGCCGAATGATTATTATTTTTCGGATATTCTCAAAAGGATGTATTTGGCCCCGAATATTGAATTAATGCAAAAGGGCTATAAGATGGACGAACATGAAAAACATATTGAAGGCTACCCTACTGAGATGCAAAGATATATAATAGAGAGGGGAAGGTTTGCTTACCTTAAGAATATGGAAAAGATCCTTGGGGCGGAAATTGATAGGATAGATTTTCCCGTAACCTATGTTGCGCCTTACGGGAGGATGTCAGCGGACATAAGGCGGGCTTTGGAGGAACTGGGCTTTAGGGTGAACTTTGGGGTGTATTATGTTGATGAATTGGGGACCATTGCGCCCACTGCAACCCTTGATATGTACCAGTATGCGGTAAGCTTTACAAAAGACGGAAGGGCGGGCAGGGATACTGAGTTTAAGTCCCCTGACGAGATTATACGGGAGGTTTTGGAATATGAGCGGATGGATGTCCCTACAGTCAAAATAAACGGAAGGATTGTTGTCCCAATATATGTCCACCAGCCGGACTTTGAGCACCCTACCCTTAATAATAAGATAGATGAGGGAAAATGGGGTGATTATACGGAAACTATTGAGCAGCTGAACGGCGACCCCAGAATCACATTTATTACCCCTTATGAGGCATGGAAACTGAGGCATCCGGTATGCATTCCTACAGGCATTTCAGAGGATATCTGCAACAGGGTGGATGACAACTGCGACGGATATATTGATGAAGGGTGTGACTGGGAAGAATATTTGCGGACTTTTCCAAATTTGGATTATAACCTGAGCTATGAGGATAAAGGCAGGGATTTTGGGTATTATAGGCACTATTTCAGGGAAGGGAGCCTTAGTGGCAAAATAACCCTATTTTTGTACACAATTTACGACTGGGCGGCCTATAAGCTGGAGATGCCAAAAGCCCTGATTAATAGGGTGTTTTAAGGAGTTTACGATGGCATCGCAAGCTTTTGGTTGATTGTTTACGATGGCATCGCAAATATTTTGTTAGGTGCCCTATAATGGCAAAAAACAGGCTTTTGAGTGGTTTTATTAGGATTTGGGATGCTTTGCAGTAAGGGGCCCTTTTTGTGGTTTTGAGGGGGGTATTTGGCGCCATTCAGGCGCGCAAAATAACAGGGATTTACCCCCCAAAAGAGGCAAATAATTATTGGGGCATTACAAAAGCATTACAAAAAGACTACAATAAGTGTTATTCCTAAAAAAGTATATATACTAAGATTTCCTAATATTTGAAGAGGTATCAAATGAGAGAGGAAATTAAAAAGGGGTATAACGCGCCAACAGGTGCTGTATTAATCCTGATTTTGCTTATAGCCCTTATTTCTGCGGTTTTTGCCACTTC
This sequence comes from uncultured archaeon, assembly GCA_964547015.1. Classification (GTDB taxonomy): domain Archaea; phylum Aenigmatarchaeota; class Aenigmatarchaeia; order QMZS01; family QMZS01; genus JAFGCN01. Next base: position 1,218 of record CAZJKT010000024.1, on the reverse strand, counting down.
TGCGAGCATTTGGACCGACAAGGAAGATTATGCTCCCGGAGAGACAGCCTTAATCTCAGGGGAAGGATTTACTCCGAATACACTTCTTGTTGAGATAAAAATTACAGACCCTTTGAATAATGATTATTTCTGCCCGATAGACGGCAAATGCGGCGACCTTCCGACAACTGACGGGGAAGGGAAATTTTATAATTACGCTTACACCTTAAACGGAATGGAAGGCACATATACAGCTTATGTTTCTGACGGGTCAAATTCCGCATATACCACATTTACAGACAGTTCAGTATGGACCACCGATGGGGTGGCTCAGCAGAAAAATGACTTTGGCTGTGGAGAGACTGTTTATTTGAATGGGGATAATTTTATTGCTTCAACAGGCTATGGTTATATAGTTGAGGATGGACCAAGCGGAGGAACAATTGTCAGTTCGGGAACAATTACAACAGACACTAATGGAGATTTTTCAGTTGAACCTGTTTGGAATATACCTGTATATTATGTAGGGGGAAATAATCAGCACAGGGTTACCTTTCAATCCTCACCAGATAAAACCAAGACCTTTTCGGTAACCTGCAAGTGTGTTGATGCCGATGGCGACGGATATTACGCTTATGATGCGGTTTCCTGCCCACAAGGAAACGATTGTGATGATAGCGATGCTTCAATAAACCCGGGTGCAACCGAGATTCCTGGAGATGGCATTGACCAGAATTGCGATGGTATGGATGGTATTACCTGTAACATGATATCTACTCAGAGTGAATGTGAAGGTTCTAATTGTTATTGGTGCCCTCAGTGCGGCAACCCTCAAGGAGGCGCCACTTGGTATTATACTAATCCTTATGGAACTAACAAATGTGTAGATACTTCTGATAACTGCACTTATAATTCTTGCAGTAAGGCTTGTGATGCTGAGTGCGAAACTGCAGGCGACTGCCCTGATAAATGCACCGCCATATCTCATAAACTTTATACTAATATAGCCTGTGATGGTTGCATATGCACCTATTCTAATCCAAAATGTGTGATTGGAAAGTGCGACGCCGAGTGCACCACCGCAACACAGGCTACAGATTGCCCTTGCCCAACAAGCGGATGTGTAGAAAATAACTGGTATGAATATCCTGCTAATGGCATTTGCGGCACTGCAGATGCACAGGGTTGCCTATGCCAGAATGGAACCGGCTCCGGCGAGCCTTGCATGCCTACAATTAC
>CAZJKT010000023.1:0-12119 GCA_964547015.1 uncultured archaeon | reverse complement strand
AAGATGACGAGATTGATGTAGCTGGGGCATCCAAGTATTTTGGTAGCGTGAGGTGTTGCAATAAGAGAGGGATGGAGCACTTGCAAGAGGAGGCCTGTTGGATAGATCCGGATTGTGGCCCCGGTTATTTTTGTTACAGGACTAACCCCGAATTTAACGATATGTGTGAAAAACAGTATCCTGAATTATCTATGGATGAACTCGCTGAATACTTTGTAGGTAAGATAGGGTCTGATGAAGCGCTTAACAGTGAATTTGGAGAAAATGATTTTGAGGAAATAATTAGAAAAGGTTGCCTTCCTGAAATATACCGACCCAAAATTGGAAGGGGGATAGGGGTGGCTTGGGACTCTGCCTGTGCAACAACCTTTTGTGGTGGTGTTTGTGGGGAGGAAACTTGCAATGATAATCAAAGATGTGTTTCTAAAGGTATACTCGGTCGAGGGTGCAGATGTGAGTTTGACGAGACCTGCACCAAAGATGGAGATGAATTAGATATAGAATTAACAATTCTACTTACCGGTTATGGATCATTTGGTTTGGCAGAGATTGAAGAAAATCCTTCTTGGGGAGCTATAAATATTCTTGATGGAGAAATAATAAATGGTTGGCTAATTAAGTCACGCCAATTACCTGTAGAGTGGTCAGGTAGTTATGAAAATTTCAAAACAGAAATTGAATATATTAGGCCCCATTATATATTTAGTTCGGGGGTAGCACCCGGGTCGGATATTGTGACCTTAGAAAGGAGGGCTCAGAATTATATGTGGGGTCCGGATAATAATGGTGTTTTGAAGGAAGGGGAAATTGAATCAGGAGCAAACCAATGGTTATACTCTAATTTCGATGTTTATTTATTAAGAGACGCTTTGCTGGAGAATGGTTTTAATGCACAAGTTTTAGAAAGAGAATTAAATACCAATATGTATCTTTGTAATTATATATATTATAAGTCTCTTTATAATTATCCCTTACGTACTGTAGTTTTCGTTCATGTTCCTGAGCCTCAACTAGAAAATAAGAATTATCGAACGGTGAATGATATAACGGCAGCATGGCGGGTTATACTTGATAATTTCACCATCTCTAAATTTAAATAGTAATAGAGTATAATTTCAAATAAAGCCCGTAACTATAAAGAATATTGGTAGAATTTAGGGATATATTCTTAAAAAATTCATGGGGGGCAGAAAGGCAAAGGTATTGTTGCTCCATAAAAACTCCATTTATCGACTATTGCAGAAACCTGCTGAAATTTTATATTATTTTTCCGGGAAGTATTAATATGTTCCTAATGTTTGGAGAAGAGCGTTGTCCGGTATGCGGAATAAGCGGCGTAAAAGATGGCCCTTTCCTAAAATGCGTAAGCTGCGAAACAGTATTTTCAAAGTTTGGCATCGTGCAGGAGCCTTTCGCGGGAAAAGTCCCTTTCCAGGACTTTGACGGCATATTTGAGGACAACTAGGAAAAAGATTAAAAATGCAGATGAAAGGCATAGCCTTTCATTCAGCCCAAACTACCCAAAAATTTTTTCAAAATGCCTGATTTTGCAGAGGATTTCACAAAGGCAATCCTTGCCTTTTAGCCCTTTTTTGCTGTTTTTTAGGTCTTGCTCTTTTGCCCGGTGGCTCTGCCTTCTGCGCCGCCGATTCTACAAATATGCCCCCTCTATCTTTTCGCCGCACTTCGGGCAGGAAGGATTTTTGAAGTAAATTTTATAGCCCGACCTCTTAATCACAGGATGGCCGCATCTTGCGCAGTATGTAGTTTCATAGTCTTCCAGAGGGAGATTTCCGATATAAACATATTTCAGGCTTTTTTTTGCAATTCCGTGAAGGCTTTCGAGGGTGGCAAGAGGTGTCGGCTCTACATATCCCATTCTGTAGCTTGGGAAAAACCTTGAGAGGTGCAGAGGGGTTTGTTCCCCGAGATTTTCTGCAATCCATCGGCAGATTTCTTCTACCCATTTAGGAGAATCATTATGGCCCGGAATAACAAGAATTGTAAGCTCAATCCAGATCCCCTGCTTTTTGAATTCCTTTAGGGTGGAGAGGACAGGCTTTTGGGAAGCAAGGCAAAGGCTTTTATAGACCGCTTCGTTTCCCTTTATGTCAATATTTACGGCATCAAGGTATTTTGCCATTTTTCTCAAGGGCTCTTTATTAATGTAGCCGTTAGTCACCCAGATGTTTTTTAGGCCCTCCGCCTTTGCAAGCTTCATTATTTCAAGGGCATACTCATAAAATACTGTCGGTTCGGTGTAGGTATAGGCAATAGATGCGGCGCCCTCTTTTTTTGCGGCCTTTACTATTTCTGAAGGGCTGACTTTTCTATGGTCGCGCATCTCTTCGGCCTGAAGCAGGGGGCTATCATCTTCAATCTGGGAAATGGCATAATTCTGGCAGAACTTGCAGCGAAAGTTGCATCCGCGGGCAGATATCGAAAGCGCAAAAGTCCCCGGAAGGAAGTGGAAAAGGGGCTTTTTCTCTATTGGGTCTGTTGAAATTGCGCAGGGCTTGCCGTAAGTCAGGGCATAAAGTGTCCCGCCGATATTTTTTCGGGCTTTGCAGAGCCCGGCTTTTCCGGGATTAATAAAGCACCGCCGCGCGCACAAAAGGCATCGGACTTTCCCTCCCTCAAGCTTTGAGTAAAAAAGCGCTTCTTTCATAATATACTGTATCCGGGGAATAATAGGCGGGAAAAAGCTCAGATAGAATTCAGATTTCCTGAAGAAGTGAGGTTTTTAATTTAGGCGGCAAAAAACCCTAAAGGGAAGGCAAAAGAAAGACATAGTTTGGGATAATTAAAAATTCAAATCCAACTCTATTATGGTCTCTTTGGCAAAGCTCACCGTCCAGGGTTTTAAGTCCTTCAAAAATAAGATTTCTCTGGATATCGGGCCGGGAATAACCTGCATTGCGGGGGCTAACGGTTCGGGCAAAAGCAACCTATTGGATGCTTTCTCCTTTGTTCTTGGAAGGTCTTCGGCAAAAGTTCTTCGGGCAGATAAGATGGAGGATGTTATTTTTAAAAGCGATGTCGGCCAGTCAAAGTGCGCCAAAGTCCAGCTTGATTTTGAGAATAAAGATAGGGGCATTCCAATGGATTCGGACAATATCTCGGTTTTTCGGCAGGTCAACCCCAATGGGCAGTCCACTTATAAGCTCAACGGCAAAATAGAGACCCGGCAAAGGATTTTAGACCTTTTGCGCGAGGCGAGAATTTCCCCTGAAGGCCTCAATATTGTAGCTCAGGGCGATGTTATGAGGGTGATAGAGATGACGCCTATTGAGAGACGGAAAGTAATTGACGAGCTTGCGGGATTGGCTGAGTTTGATGAGAAGAAAAAGAAAAGCGAGGCCGAGCTTGAAAAGGTAAACCTGATATTAAAAGAGCAAAAACTGCTTTTAGGGGAGAAGGAGAAAATATTCACAAACATCTCTGAGGAAAAGCGGAAAGTTGAGGACTACGAGCGGCTCAACAATAAGGTGAAGCGCCTTAAGTTTTCAATATCAAAAAAGAAGCTCGACGACTGCCTTGAGAGAAAATCCCAAATATCCGAGAAAGGCTCGGAGTTCTCAGGAAAGCTCTCAAATGTTGAGCAAGAGCTTGGGCAATATGACCGCCAGATGGAATCCCTTGAGGACGAGATAAAAAGCATGACAAAAAATGTCTTTAAGGGGAGCAAGGAGGTGGAGGTGATAGAAAAGCAGGAGAAAATAAAAAGCAGGATTATCACAAAAGAGGGAAGGCTTAGGGGAAACGAGCGCGAAATTGAAAGGCTGAGGTCATTTATAGAGAGGATTGAGGAGGTGGATAAGCCAAAATCAGTAAAATTCCTTTTGGGAAAAGAAGGGGTTTTGGGAACGCCCGACCAGATAATATCCTGCAGCCCGCAATACCGGGAAGCGATTGATGCCGCCCTTTCAACATCCAAAAATAATATAATTGTAGACACTATAAGCCGAACCGATAACCTGATAAAATACTTAAAGGAAAACCGGATAGGGACAGCTAAATTCCTTCCCCTTGACAAAATACAGGGCGGATTGGCGCAAAAGCCAAAAGGCGAGGGTGTTGTTGGAGTGGCAATAGAGCTTGTAAAATATGAGCCCAAATTCAACAGCGCAGTGGAGTTTTTGCTTGGCTCAACCATTGTTGTGGACACTATAAGAAATGCAAAGGCATTTGTCAACCGGTATCGGCTGGTAACACTTGATGGAGCCTTAATTGAGAGAAGCGGAGCGGTGCTTGGCGGCTACAAGGAGCAAAAGATGGATTCCGGAAAGCCTCAGAGGGAGATTGAGACCCTTGAAGCGGAAAACCGAAAGCTAAAAGAAGAGCTTTTGGAGCTTGAGGCTGAGCTAAAGGAAGTTTCCAAGTCAAGAAATGAGATTAAGGGAGAATATTCGGGCTACAGCCAAAAGATTGAGGAAACTGAGCAGAAAATAAGGGAAATTAGTGAGAGGAGGCGAAAGGCATATGAAAGAAAACTTAGGGTACAAAGCGATATGTCTCAGGAAAATATAAAGCTTGCAAGGCTTGAGGTTGAGATAAAAAACTGCCAGGATGAGCTCTCAGAGCTTGAGCTTTTTGATGAAGTTGAAGAGGGAGATATTCAGGACTTAAAGGAGCAGGTTATCCAGTACACAAGGGAGATGAGCGGATTGGGGCCCCTTAACATGAAGGCTGTTGAGGATTTTGAAAAATATAGGTATGAATATGAGGACTTGAGAGAAAAGGTTGAAAAAATAACTGAAGAGCAGTATGCGATAGAGAGGGTTGTGCAGGAAATTGAGGGGAGGAGAAAAGACGCTTTTATGGAGCTCTTCCACTCTGTGGACACAATGTTTAGGGATATATATGAGAAGTTCACGGAGGGCGAAGGCTATATTACCCTTGAAGAAGAGGATAATGTTTATTCGGGGCTTTTGATTAAGGCAAAGCCCAAAGGAAAGCGGCTTCTTGGGATTGATTCGCTTTCGGGAGGAGAAAAGACCATAACTGCGATTGCCTTCCTTCTTGCAATTCAGAGGTGCAAGCCAAGCTGTTTTTGCCTTTTGGATGAGATTGATGCGGCGCTTGATAGGGAAAACACAAGGAAGGTGATAGATATTATTCATGAGTTTACAGATGAGCAGCAGTATATAATTATTACCCACAATGAGGTTACGATTTCAAAAAGCAGCCAGGTTTATGGTGTGATTTCAGAGAATGGTGAGTCGTCAGTTGTTGGGATAAAGCTGGCGGACAGGAAGGAGAAGCTTGATATTGGCGGGTAGCTCTGAACAGGCTTTTCAAATAGGGCGAGCCTAAGGCTATTTTTAAGAATCATCTCAGTTTTCAGTTAGTATGAATCTCCACAATATCCCCCTCCTTTAGCTTGTACTTGAGGCCGACTTTTCTCCCGCTAAAGGCTGAAGAGTCAAAAACCCGCGCAAACCCGAAATTATCCACAAAGTCTTTATGGATTTCTTTTGCAAAATCCCTGACTGTTGCGCCTTTTTTTAAGACAACCGGAATCTCCTCTACTTTGTTGTTGGTTTTTGTTTTTACCCTAATAAGCCCCAGGCCTTTCCAGATTTCTTCTTTTAGCTCTTCGAGGCCATCGCCTGTTTTTGCCGAGAATTTGAGCCCAAAAATTATATTGCACACATCAATTTTTGCGGCTGCAAAAAGGGCTTTTTTGTGGAGGTTTCTTTTTTTTAGCATGTCGCCGAGTTCCTCTTTTTCCGGCTTGTTTGTGAAAAGGGCTAAAATCAGGTCGCAGGTGTGAAGCAAAGACAAGTTGGCGCTGGTGAACTTTGAAGGGATTTCAATCACCTGTATCCGGGCCCCGGAGAGACTCATAACTCCAACCTGGGGCTCGTGCGTTGTGAATTCCTTCTCGCTTATCAATACATCTTTTCCGGTGAGGGCCTTTAGGAGAAGGCTTTTCCCGGAGTTTGTCTTGCCTAGTATGCAGACCTGGGCATCTCCTGACTTTTCTATTCCCCTTAGGCTGCTTCCCTTTTTGCCCGCTCCTGATTGGGCTTTGAGCTTTGCAAGCCTTCTTTTAAGCTGGGCGAGAACATTTTCGGTCCCCTTGTGCTTTGGGAGAAACCGAATCATATCCTCAAGGCAGGCTATTTTTTCGTCAGGGGTCGAGGCTTTTAGATATCTCTCTTCAGCTAAGTAATATTCCGGGCCTGCATTTATTGGCATAATTGAAGACTTTCTTTTTGAAAAAGAAGCCCAACTTATACTTAATCCCCGGGGTGCCTACCCCATATTGAGTCTGTAGAGTCAACAATTGAGCTTGTGGTTTGGACTTACCCAAGGTTTGACCCGAAGGATCTGATAGTTTGAGTTGAGAGCCTTCATTTCACCTCAAAAAATCTCTGCAAATAAGCTTCTGCAAGACCTCGCCATTTCCCCCATAATTCAAGGCTTGCCTTTTCAAAACCGGAAGTAATTCCATACTGCTCCCGCATAATTTTCTCGGTCAGGCAGTCCATATAAAAGGCGCTGTAGTTTCTCTTCTGGAAAATCTCAAATAACTGCAGGGAATAAGGCCCGATTCCTTTTATGCCGCGGGGCTCTTTTTTTCCGAAGTCATCTGCAAGGGCCACAAGAAAGGGTACCTTGTAGCCCAGCTTCATGTCCTTTAGGCTTTCCTGAGTAAAGTTTTTTGGAAGAAAATTCAGGCTTTGGTAAATCTCGAGCATTTTTTTGCGGTAGTTCATATAGGAATTATTTTGGGAGACAATCGCCCCGACAAGCGCCTCAAAGCCGGAAAAGGCGGAGATTATTCTTGAGCCCCTTATTTTTTCCAAGTGGAGATTAAGGACGGGGTCTTTTTTGCACAGAGTATAAAATCCGTGAAGATTTTCATTAAGGCCAAGGCATTGCTCAATCCGTTCTGAAAGAAGGCCTAAGTCTTTGGGCTCGCCTTTGATTTTGACAATAAGGCGGCTTTTGTTTTGGCTAAAAGAGAGTGTGAGCAGCCTGCCCTGAAAATACACCACCCTTACAGGCTCTTTTTCATAGAAAAAGTAGAAAAGCCCGGAGCTGAATATTTTTTGAAAATTAAAATCTTTTGGGAAAAAGGACAATTCCATACTATCTAAACCTCTAATAATATATTGAAGTAGCCTATAGTATATTATGGCGGAGCCAATAGGGGAACTATCCGGAAATTTGCGGCGAGGAATCACCCTCCCTGTAAACTCCGTAATTATAATCGCCTTAGCAATATTCGTCCTTTTGATGCTTGCCATGTTTCTTGGTAGGTCTTCAGGCCAATTAGGTTATGCGGAATTAGCTACTTCCTATAGGGAAGGCTGTTCGCAGCTAAAGTCAAGCTACCAGTGCAGCACTGAGGGTGTAACCCAAGTCACGACTTCATTTACTGAGGAAGGGGAAGCAAAAGACCTGTTATATGTTTGCCGAAAATACCACAATAACCCGATTATGACCGTACAGCAGTGCAGGTGGTCCTGCTCGGGATGTGAGAAAAGGGTTTATGCCGGCACCGAGTGCACGGTCGGGAGCGACGACTGCGACACTCCGTATACCTTAGGTTGGGGCTGTTCGGAGGTTGAGCCCGGAAGAGGAGAGTGTGTGCCTTATGTTGTTAGATAGTATGGTTGCAGGTGAATCTATTGGGTGCAGGAAAGATAAAGCTTTTACGAGACCCTGTTCGGGAGGGAATCATAAGTATAATACAGGTAATATTATGTCTTGTTTTGAGCCCTCTGAATCTCTCAGGTGTATTGTGGGATTAGTTGCAATTGCGCTTTGTTTAGGCATTTCAGTAGCTGACCAGACCCTCGTATATGATATAATCAGGATTGACTCGGTAGTTAAGGATAAATCAACTTGGAATATTCAGGTAATTCTGAGAGATAGTGTCACAGGAGATGCTAAGAACATAGAAAAGTATTGTAAAGAATATGGGTCTTACTCAGATGTAGTCTTGGAGGGCTCAAATAATTTATTTTCCAGCACCTGCACAATATCTAGAGATGACCTTGGCAAGTTATTTATGTCCCAGGATATACACCATCTTTATGCAAGATATTTGGGCCAGTCCGGCGATGAAAAGTATGATATACCCTCCCGCACAGATAATTGGGTACCTCTAAACCCCCTGAGTTACGGGTACGATCCGAAATCTCACGATGACCTCTCTAACGGAAAGACGGCTGTAGATGTAGGTTCGGGCTCAAAGGATAAGCAGCACTTAGGCCAAGGCGCAGCTTCCGGTGGCGGCGTTCAGGCAATAATTAATAATGTTGGAGATAAGTCTGCGATTGGAGAGGTAGAGTGGAGTTATAAAGTAAAAGACGATCCCGACAGCAAATATATCGCGCTTGACCAGTGCAGGACAGGCACGAGTGTGGGCCAGAGGGTTAGAGATCCATTGACTGGGGAGTATAGAATTACTTTCAGCTCCCCTGTAACCCTCGGACCGCATGAATCCAGAGAATTTTCATGCAGTTTTGGGCAGGACCCAAGGTTCCCTATACCAAGGGGTTCTGAGAGCGGCCCCTGGATAATAAGAATTGAGTTTCTAGGGCAGGTCAAAGAGATTGAATGGGGTTCGGGGATATATTCAGATACTGGGGATATGGGCCTAAAATCTTGTGAAGGTGTCGGGGGAGAATGCTCTAAGCATAGCCCCCCATATATCTGCCCTAGGGAGTCTTTTCCCTTGAGAGATAAGAAAACCGGGGGGATGCTGATAACAAGCTGTTGCAACGGCATAGAAAAAGATATAGAGGGATTTAGCTGCGATACGATCCCAAGGATGAATCCCTGCTGTGCAAAGCTCGGATCGGAGGTAACGATAGATGATGTTTATGCCTTGTATTTGGAGGTAAACCCCAACCTGCAGGGAAAGTGCGAAAAAGATGAGGATTGCCTGTCTTTTGGCTCAGGTCCCGACAATCCCGAGATTGGGGGCTGTCTTATAGGGCGATGCAATACTAACCGAGACTCGCCGGATTTTGGGAAGTGCTATTCTGATTACTCAAAGCCTTGCCAAAGAAGTTGTTATGGCTCTGACGGGGCATCTATAACTAAGCCCTACTGCAATGATGCAATGCCTCCCGAATGCAAAACACCCTATGAGGATGTGTATGTGTGTGAATCCTGTATTCATGGAAAGTACAGTTGGAGAGAGGATAGGTCCCAGATGGATTGCTGTTTTGGAAAACTCTATCTGCTGGATAAGTCAAGGAACTGGTGCAATTCAGGAGCGGCAAGTTGTGACCCTGAAGATAAGGACTATGAGGGTTGTTTAGCGAGCCGAAAAGGATCTTGTGTGCACGGTCTATGGTATTCCGACCATTGTTTTGATGGGATACAAAACTGCGACGAAGAAGGGATTGATTGCGGAGGGTCCGACTGCAAGCCTTGCGATGAAGCCGTTGTTGAGCCTGAGGGCAGAGGCTCTCTATCTGTAAAGGTTTATGAGTATAGGGATGAACTAAGGACCCTCTTGCAATACTGTACTGATGAAATGGGGGGTTGTGAGGCTGACCTGGACTGTGAAAAAGGCATCTATGTGCCTTATTCGGATATAGATCCCGTTTGCGAGCCTGAACCTTACTCGGGAATCGGCGTTCGGCTTTATGAAGTTAGGTCAGAACAAGATATGGTGGCTTTGAAGGATAAGTTCCTTAGGGAAAGAAATGACGGTACCGTCTTTTTTGAAGATCTTGAGGTAGGCAAATCCTATCAGATTGAGGTGACGGATTGGGGGGAGCCAATTTCAGAATCAATGTACTGGGCGCAAAGCTCCAGAACAAGGTTGCCGGTAAGTATATCCGAAAGCGGCGAATCTAAGACAGAGTCATTTAATATCCGGTTTTTGAGCGCATCTATAGTGTGTGCAGGGGAACCTGTAGGTAAGGTAAAGCTAAGGCCTAATTTTGGAGAGTATAGAGAATGGTACTGTCAGTACAATGACGATATTACTGGTCTGCCTGTCAAAGTTGGATGGTTTTATACCCCCAAGATTCCATTTTGCGACGAAGAGCCGCCCCATGTTTGCGATTATGAAGTAGAGCTAACTCAAAGGCCGCGAATGACCGAAATTAAGATTACTTACGACCCCGAACGCTGCCGTGAAATGAACGAAGTTGAGGCTGCAGAGTATTGCGGTAAAACCCAATTTTTAAGGCCTTCTTCTGAAGCTTCGGAAAGGATAATTGAGGGTTCACAAGCTCTTCCTGTGGGCTTCTTTGCCCTTTCGGGGGATATTAGTCTTTCAGGTGACCCTCCATCGGGAGCAGGTGTCGGTCGTCGACCAATTGGGGAGGGAATAGAAACTGTAGGCGTTAGCAGACCTGGACCCGAACCAAAAGACCCTTCTGGAGGTGAGAAGGGAGATGGCTCATCGCAGTACTGGTATGTTCTGGACTGTTCCGAAAGTTGCACTGGCGGATCTTGTAATTATTATAGGGCTAACGGGGGTAATGCAAATTTCAGGGATGGGAATCAGGCCTTAAAGAGAGATGATGTTTGTGCGTCACATTTCCATAATGAAGTCTGTTTGGGTGTGAACCGGGCGACTCCTGACCGAAGTCCCGGCTATTTTGGGTCTGAGGTAAGTTGCAATGGGTGTGAAATAACATATAAGCATACCGGCGGGGCGAGTGTTCAATGTCAGTGCCCAATAATCAGCCAAGTCAACCAAAAAAGGTGCGAGGCGACATACCCCCTGGTATTTGAGTTTGGGGACTATAATTACCGAGGGTTGCGCTGGAGCCTAATAGAATATTCTAACTGCAAGCAGGATAAGGTAATAGGCTCTGGACAAGAGTTCTGCATTGATGAGAATGGGAGGGAGCTTAGTTTGAATGACAATAAGGTTACCAAGGATATACGGAAGATTACTTGTAGTGAGAGGGGGGTAAGTAGTCAGGTAGTATCCTGCACAGAATATTCTAAAGGCTATATAACCGCAGGCCACCATAAAGAATATAAGTGCTGGCACGGAATGTGTCTTCCTGATTGTGATGATTGCAAAGAGGGAAACATGAGGTGCACAAGAGAAAGTTGCGAAGGCAAGGGTGTTCACTGCGAATATAAGGTCGAGGGTTGGCTACACAAGATAACTAATATAGTCGTAGGTCATGCCGCCTGCAGCTGGGGGGATCACTGGGAGACCTAAGAATTCAAAGATTAAATTTTTAACTCTGGGTATATTTATGGAAGATACCCAACAAGAAGTTATTTATGTCATAGGGCACAAAAGCCCGGATACAGATTCAGTAGCCTCAGCAATTGCCTACGCCGCCTTTAAGAAAGCGCTTGGGCAAAATGCGGTTCCTGCAGTGGCAGGGGAACTAAACAGCGAAACAAAGTTTGCCCTTGAGCAGTTTGAAATGAACTCTCCCGAAATCCTCAAAAGAGCCTCAGAAAAGCCTTTAATCTTAGTGGACCATAATGAGGCAGGCCAGGCTGTAGAAGGCTTTGAAAAATCAAAGCTTCTTGAAGTTATTGACCACCACAAAATCGGGGGGCTAAAGACAGGCAACCCCATATTTTTCCATAATGAGCCTGTGGGGGCGACAGGCACAATTATTGCCTCCTTTTACTTTCAGAGCGGAATCGAAATGACTAAAGAGGTTGCGGGGATTTTGATGGCCGCGATTTTGTCAGATACAGTCATGTTCAAATCCCCGACTTGCGCAGTTAAGGATAGAGAAACTGTTGAAAAGCTCTCAAAAATCTGCCAAAAAGACCCAATGGAATTTGGCATGGAAATGCTAAAGGCAAAAAGCGACATAGAAAGCAAATCCGCAAGAGATATCATAAAAGGCGACTATAAGCTCTTTGATTTTAGCGGCGTAAAGGGCGGAGTCAGCCAGATTGAAGTTATGGATTTATCCTGCCTTGAAAGCAGAAGGGAGGAAATTTTATTGGAAATGGAAGCTGTCCGAAAGGAGGAGGGATTGGGATTTGTCCTGATAATGCTTACTGATGTGATGAAAGAAGCAAGCGACCTTCTTTTTGTTGGCGGGCATTCGGATAAGTTTGAAGAAGCATTTGGGGCAAAGATGGAGAACGGTTCAATCTACAAGGAAGGCATTCTTTCAAGGAAAAAGCAGGTTATTCCGCCTCTTGAA
>CAZJKT010000022.1:0-14156 GCA_964547015.1 uncultured archaeon | reverse complement strand
CCCCCGCCCACTTCGATTTCTTTCACCCCCCTAATTTGCAGATGCCCCATATAAGCTCTCGGCTTATGTGTCTAAAACCTAAGCTCTCTTTTGCATTTGGGGCAGAGCCTCCTATAGCTTTAACAAATCCCAGCGATTAAGATACTCCTCGTTAATATCATCAAACTTTCTCATAGGGCTGTCCTTGTGTTTTTGCCCCTTTTTGCCCGGCGTTTTCAGCCAGTCGGAATGTCCTTTTTTGCAGGACTCCGCAACGACTTTGCTGGGCACGACGAAAAAATTGGGGCTTTTTTGGTTGTCGTTCAGATTGACAAATACATAATACAAATTTTCGGCAAAATAATCCTCTGCTTTTTGGTTAAGAATCCAGCTTCTGCGTGAACCGCTATTTGTTTTTACCTGGATTCCTACCGTCTTGGTGGCATTGGAGTTTGAGCATAGGACATCAACACCTTTTGTATTTCTTAGGGTAATTGAAGCTATAAGACCTCTTTTAGACAGTTCTGCCGCCACATAATATTCTCCAGATACGCCTGCTAAAACTGGGCTTAACTTGTCTTCAGGGGACATAATATTTCCTAAACTGAGCTTATAAGTCCTTTTTTGGGTTCTCAAAAAATGTGGCTTCTATCTAACCCCTCTCAACCAATAAGATTATGGCAGGCAATTACTCCAAACTGGACGAAGAATCCAAATCCTTCCTGAGAACGGTTATCCGTGACAATACTCCGATTTCTCATCTACCCGCCAAAAATAGGAATATTCTCTCATCACCAATTTCTCTTGCCAAATAAACGATTTTTAAGCCGCAATCCCGGCGAACAATACCCTATTTAGCCCCTAATTATATAATGGTTAAGCCAAAATTACTGATAAGCGCCTGCCTGGAATTTGAAAAGGTAAGGTATAACGGGCAGTCAATTCCCTCGGAAACTGTAAGAGCGCTCAGCCCTTTTGTTGAATTTATCAAGGTCTGCCCTGAGTTTGAAATAGGATTAGGGGTTCCAAGAGAACCGATAAGGATAGTTAAAAAGGGCGGCGAGTACCGGCTTATTCAGCACAATACAAATCTTGATGTAACCGATGCCATGAACGGGTTCTCGGAAAAATTCATTAAAAATCTTGGTTCTGTGGACGGGTTTATTTTCAAGTCAAAGTCTCCGACGATGGGTGTGAAGAATATAAAAGTCTATTCGGGGATGAAAGGCTCTCCTGTTGTTGAAAGATGCGGCGGCTTTTTTGCGTCAGCAATCTCGGAAAAATATGCGGGCTACCCTATAGAGGAAGAGGACCGCCTTAGAAACAGGCAAATAAGGGATCACTTTCTGACAAAATTATTCTTATTCGCCCGCTACCGTGATGCTAAAGATAAGGGCGCGCTCGAAGAGTTTCATAGGGCAAACGAGCTGCTGATAAACTTCTACAGGGGCAACAAGGCGGTGGAATTGAATTTCCGGGATAAGGGCTACTTTGAGATGCTCAAAGAGATTACGGAAAAACCGCCTTCATATAGGGAAATCGCCGATTTCTTCCGAAAAATTATAGGGGATAACGAGATTTTGGAAAGGTATTTAAACAATAAGGTAGGTTTTGAAGCCCTAAAAGAGGTGTCAAAATTGCTTATTTCAGACAAGAGTCTGCTTGAGCAGACATTCTATGAGCCTTATCCAAAATTGCTGATTGAAAACGCTGAGCCGGACAGAGAAAAGGATTATTGGAAGTAAAGGGAGGTGAGATAGATCTTATTCAGCTCAATTCCCGGCAAACCTCTTTCTGGGGCGAACTTTGCCTCTCAAGGTACTCGCTTATGCCTTTTCCCATATTAGGTATTTGTCCGAGGGGCTATATTGAGGAGATTGAATTACATCAAATAGGATAAACGGCAATAATCTTATGGAAAAATTAAAGCCGATTTCCGCCCAAAAATTGATCAAAATTCTCGCGAAAATCGGATTCAAGTGCCTTCGGCAGAAAGGAAGCCACGTTTTCCTGAAGCATCCCGACGGCAGAAGAGTGACCATTCCCGTCCATCCAAACCAAAAACTAGACAGAAGCTTAATTCAGACAATCCTGAGAGAAATTGGGCTTTCAAGAGAAGAGTTCCTTAAGCTACAAGGCAGTTGCTAGAGTCTCCATCTAAGCTCAACTTTTGGATTCCAACGAATTTTATCGGCTGAATATCTGTTTCAACCTCAAGATAAAGCTCAATTGCTTCTTTCATATTTTTCATTAATTCGTCAAGGGTTTTTGCCTGTGAGTGGCAGCCCGGAAGCCCAACAGCAGACCCGATGAAATAGCCGTCTTCGCCCCTCTCTATCAATATTTCAAATTCCCGGCCACAAGAAACAGACAAGCCCATAAGAGTATAATTTTTACGTATATTTACGCATTTCTTGACTCAATCGCCAGCTTTAGGAACTCGTCGTAGTTTCTGCACTCCTGAAATAGCTTCAACTTGGCGAATTTTGGCAACTGCTTAATAGAATACTCGGCTTTGGCGGCGGCTGATTTATCAGGGACAGAAATCGTTCCGAGAAGCTTAAAAGGCCTTCGGCTTTTCGTGTATTTGGCGCCGATTCCCGCCCAGTGGGCTTCGAGCCTCTTGGGCAGATTGTTTGTGATACCGCAGTAAAAGGTTTTGTCCCGGCACTCCAAAAGATAGACCACCCAGGTCTTTTCACAAGGCTCCATAATCCTTAAAGCCCGAAAACTACACCTTGATTAACAAGCCCTAAAAAAAGCCGCATAAAGCCAATTTAAGAGTTTAAAGATTATGGCGCAAATAGCAGATATCCTTTACGGCAAAATTGATGTTTCGGCAGTCAGGCCTCTTCTGAAATGCCCTGCAGTAAGCAGGCTCTCGGACATTTCCCTGTCGGTCCTGCCCGAAACTTTTACCGGCATGAAAATGGCAAGCCGCCTTGAGCACTCGATTGGAGTTTGCGGCCTTGCCCAAATCGCCTGCAAAAAATGCCCCAAACTTGACAAAATTCCAAATCTTTTGCAGGCGGCGGCCCTTCTCCACGACGCAGGTTCCCCTCCATTTTCCCACCTATCAGAAATTTTCATGAAAGAGGTTTTTGGAAAGACACACGAGGAAAACGTTGATTTTGCCCTAAATTCCCTCAAAGAGCCTCTATCAAAAATGGGGCTTTCCCAAAAAGAAGTTGAGGAAGCCATTAACGGGGGGCTTTTTGGAGCGCTAAACGGGGGAAAGGAAGAAATTGACCTTGACAATCTGGACAATACATTGAGGTATGGTATTTACACAGGGCAGATTGACCCTAAAAAACTGCCCTACAGCCCCGAATTTCTGGCAGGTTCAGCCATACTGAAAGGCCGCAGGTGGCAAATCCCAAATGGCTCCAAAGAGGTTATCTCCCAAATTCAGGAATATCACAAGGTCAGGCAAAAAGTCTACAACGAATTTGTGTATTCCGACTTTAACCTCTCAAAGAGCGCATTTTTATTCAATGCCCTTTTTTTGGCTTTCAGGAATGAGGAGCTTGGCAAAAGATTTTTCAGCCTGACCGACACTAAAGCGGTAAGCTATCTTTTGGAAAACTGCAGCCAAAATACCTCAAAAATTATCCGCCGGCTGCTTGAAAAAAAGGAAGTTTTTAAGTATTTTGAGGTTTGGACGAAAGAGCCTTCAGCGCGGCTAAAATCCGTGTGCCAAAATCCTCTAAAAGCGGGAAAGGTATGCGAAGAAATCTGCGGGGACTTTGGGATAAAGCCCTATGAATTGGCCGTATATGGAACCAAAAGCTCGGCCTGCAAGGGAGATGCTTCCCCCGAATATATTCTTAAGGTATTTGGAGAGCCGGGGCTAAACCTTAACCATTCCAAATTGGGGCAGTATTTTTAAAAAAACAGAAATTTTAGGCTTTAGTAGACAAAACCTATGATGATTCCGCCTTCCTTGCCTTCAATGTCCCTGTCTGTTGTAATCGCGTATTTTGGGGTGGAAACCAAAAGATGCCCCACATTCTCGCCCGGAAGAAACCTGAACTTATACTTAATAATCTCGCCTTTTCCAAAGGATATTCTCGGCTTGACAACTTTGAGCTCATTTATCCTGCCGTTAAGCTCAACGCGGAACTGGTGGTAATTGTTTTTGGGCTGCACATCATATTTCTTAATATAGCCCTTCTCTTTTAGCACATCCAGGAGGTTTTTTACAAGGTTACTGCTCTCTACAGTTGTTTCACTTTTTCCGACAGCTTCGGCATTCTTTATTGCCGAGAACACATCCGCAAGCAAGTCATGTCTCATAAATGTAGACTGAAAATAACTTAAATGTCAGCCATTTCTTGAAAGAAGGGGCGGACACACCCAAAGAACAATTTATATATAATTTAGAGTCGTGTAGGATAAGGATTTTAAATTTCTCCCTATTAGATTATGCCTTGCGGAAAAAAAAGGAAGAAGGGAAAGATTAAAACCCATAAGCTCAAAAAGAGAAGGAAGGAGAACAGGCATAAGAAATAGTGAAATCTGAATTATATCTACTATTATGGCTCTAAATACCATTCTTGCGGCAGACGTAATTGTAAAGAACAGTTTAGGGAAGGTTCTTCTGCTCAAAAGGCGACCGACTGAGAGAGCCAATCCGAATAAGTGGTCTTTTCCCGGCGGAAAGATTGAGGTTGACGAAAGCCCGATGGATGCGGCAATTAGGGAGGCAAAAGAGGAGTCGGGTCTTGACATACGGGTGGGCAAAAAGCCCGATTTTACTCATTTTTACAAGGCTTCTGAGGAGTTTGGGCGGGATATTATTGTGTATGTTTTCAGGGCGAAAGCTGCCGGGGGAGAGGTGGCTTTAAGCGAGGAACACACAGAATTTGGGTGGTTTTCATCAGATGAGCTAAAACTATCTGAGATGGACCTTGCGAATGTTGTTCGGCAGGCGCTTGAGCAGAAATGGTTCTGATTTTTGAAAAAATACGCTTATTGTCGAATACACACCAATATTTATATAATTTTTCCCCAAAATTTAAATATGCAGTATATGGGGATTACAGGGTGGACTAACAAGCACTTTGTAAAGTTGCAGTAATCCCCGCAATAATTTCTTCTTTTTCGGACTCAAAATGGGACGGGCTTCTTGCGGTGGGGAATATTTTACACAAAATCTTTTTGAATGTGTGGACCTTTTTTGCGGGGTCATTATCCCTGCGGCGGCAATTAAAGGGTTTAGGAGAAGGGGCGGAAAAGAAAGGGAACTCGGCTTTCACAAACAGCAGTGCCTTGAGATAATAAGCGAAGCTATGGTTTTAAGCTCGGTTAAGGAGGAGCTAAGAGAGGCGGTTGAGAAAAGCTATCGCGAGGCGATTTCTATGCTGGAGGTTGAAAATGGCTAAAATAATATATACCCGAAGGATAATTTATGAGGTGGTGGTCAAAAAGATGACAATTTCTTTTAAGAAAGACCGATTCCCTGGGGCGGCATATTTTAGCCCCGGACTATATTCTAGAGGTGCTGATTATGGCCGCTGAATTTGGAGATACCTGTCCATATACAGGATTTATACCCTGCATTCCCTTAGGCAGTATATGTGATATAGGCCGGAGACTTAATGGGCTTGAAACCGTATATCAATACTGGGTAAAAAAGATAAGCCCCAACAACCTTACTGACCCCGGAAGGCTTAGTTATATTCTTAGCCGGATGGAAGGCTATGCGAAAAGTGTCGGTTTTGCAATAGAAAAAAGCGGATTTGGAGATAAAAGGGCATTAGAGCTGAAAAGAGAATTAGATGGCCTGCAAAAAGATTATCTTAAGAGGATTGGCTATCTGGGTCCCTGCGGAACCGCACCCGTTATCGAAATGGTCCCGCTATCCGGGGAAATAGAAGAAATAGACTTAAGAGGAGTTCCTGTAGAAATAGACCTGACCGGATTAGACCCTTATGAAAACAATTAGCGGCAATTAAACCACAATAGAAGCCAATTTGCCGATAGGCAGGAACTTCTCTACAACTTCCCTTGCAATAGGCCCTTTTATCTGCGAGCCGAGAGGATTGAGTTTCTTGTCTACAAGGATTATCGCATTGTCCTCAAAGCAGAGCCTCATTCCGCTATGCCTCCTGAATTCCTTTTTCTGGCGGACAATTATCCCGTAATGGACCTTGTGCCTAAGCTTAAACTGGCCTTTTGTGACTGTGCAGGTGACAATTTCCCCTACACCTCCTTTAGGATATCTCCTTTTTCTCCCTTTATAATTCTTGAAGTTTATAATTTTGACTTTCTTCGCGCCGCTGTTGTCCGCGCAGTTTAGGACGCTCTCGGTAGTCAAAGCCCGAACCACATTGCTTGAGACTGCTTTCATTCAATAATTGGGCGAAAAATTTAAAATAGGCTTGGATTTATCCATAAATCCCAATCTGCCCAAAACCCCCTTATTAATCCCAATCTGCCCTAAAAAACCTCCAAAATTGCATCAAGCCGCCGCTCTGCGGCTAAACAAAAGGAAACCGGACTGCGGTTAAATAACAGGATATACAATATACAAGATAAATAAAATATTGCGGGATGTATTTATGTTCAGAAAAAAGGCTGAGAAATCCTCATTTTCAGGATTCTTAATCGAGCTTATGGATAAAAAGTACCCTTATTTATTTGCCTTCTTAGCCGCATTTCTCATCTTTTTTAAAGCCCTCAGCTATTTTTTCCCGGTCCCTCTTTCGTTTCAGGCCCAGCTTATTTTTTGCGCCGCAATATTATTTGGCTATTTTGTGCTATATCCGCTTGAATACATAAAAAAGCGCCAGAATATTATCTTCCTGGCGCTTATCCTGATTATCTTTCTTTTAAGCATTCAGGTAAGGCTTGCAACCGTCAATGAAGAAGCCGTATATGGCGAGAAGCTGTCCTCTGCCCTCAGGTATATCGGGCTTAGCGTGTCTAATTCTGATCAGCCCTACCTTCTTGCCGCAGACCCGCATTATTGGCACTTCCAGTCAGAATATGCCTATAAGATTATAACCGGGGAGCCTGTGCCTGAATATGACTATAGGAGGCTGCACCCCGAATACCTGCCGCTTAAGCCCCAAGCATTTTCCTATACTGTTGCATACAGCTACAAATACTTCAGTTACTTCAAGGAAATGGAGTTCTACCGCTTTCTTTTCTGGCTTTCAGCAGTAATGGGTGCGCTTTGCGTTATCCCTGCATTTTGGCTGGGCCGGGAGCTTCATTCAAATACAGCCGGGCTTTTTGCCGCATTTTTTATCGGGCTTACCCCCTCCTACCTCTCCCGTTCAATGGGTGGTTTTTTGGATACAGACGGGCTAATTGTATTTTTGTCCCTTTTAACCATGGCATTTTTTATTTCCGCATATAAGAGAGCGGACAGCAAAAACCCGACTAAGCCGCTTCCGCTTATCCTTGCGGCGCTGTCAGGTCTAGCTTTGGCAATGTTTGCATTTATCTGGGGTTCGGGATTTGCTTACATGCCTTGGCTTTTTATGGGCCTTTTTGGCCTCCATTTTTCCTATATGGTCTTTCTTGCCAAGGGAAGCGGCATAAAACAAAAGGCCAAAAACAGCCTTAGCTTTTTCAAAAGCCATTTTGCAATATATATTGTGCTTGGGCTGGTCTTTCTGGCAATCACATTCCCTTATTTAGGATTTTCTCCCGCAAAGGAAGTTATTGCAGTAACCACATTTTTCCAGTCATCAAAAGCTGAAGGGGGAATATTCCCTAATGTGCTGGTATCAATCTCTGAGGCTATGAGTGTCCCGCTGATGGATGTTGTGGCAAGGACCCATCCATTTGTCTTTGGCCTGGGGATTCTTGGCTTAGGGATGCTTTTAGTGCTCTCCCTGCAAAATATAGGTAAAGATTCTATATTTCCGGTAACCTTTTTGCTCATGTTTATCTGGATTGCCCCTACCTTATACGGAAGCTTATTTTCGGTAAGGTTTGTCCAGCTTCTGGCCATACCCATGGGAATATGCGCAGGAATTGCTGTAGGAATATTATTTAGAAGGGCTTATATGCTGAGAAATTATGGTGAAGGGAAAGAATTGTTCAAGCTTGTGGCCTCCGCTCTGATAATCACATTTATGGCCCTGTTTTTCCTAAGCCGGCTTTTCACAGCGCAAGACTCAATATATATGCAGGCAGACATTTTGTCAAACCAATACGGGACAGGAATAACTTCGGGATGGGCAAGCTCTATGGGCTGGCTTAAGGAAAATACCCCCGAATGCACTGTTGTTGCAACTTATTGGGACCCGGGCTACTGGATAGCTTCGCTTTCGGAAAGGCGGACAATTTATGACGGGGCAACCCAAAACAATATAAGGTACACGGCAGTTGATGACTTAAACGGCCTTGACTGCATGAAAGACCGCCAGGGGTACACAATTACTTGGGAGGCTATGAAAGAGATTTGCGAGAGAAGGGGCATGCACTCAAGCGTCTACTGCCCGACCATACATACCGAAAGCCCTGAAAAACTATACTGCGTCACATCAAGGATGCAGGATATGGCAGGAGTAATTTATACCTCTGAGGAAATAAGGGCGGCCAAGGTGCTTGAAACCTATATGGGCGAGTGCAAGGACCTTTATTTTTTGGCATCAAATGACCTTATCGGGAAGTCGCACTGGTGGTCCTACTTTTCAAACTGGGACCCCGAAGCGGGAAGGGGAACTGCATACCCGTACTCTATAACCTATTTAGGGGGAGAGCAAGACCTTCGACTTGAGAAAGGAAAGGTCCTGATATATGATCGCTGTCCACCGCGCTCTTTTTGTCCTACATTCATTATAAAAATTACTGAATCCGAAGGCGTTCAAAGTATTGAGCCATACCTTTTGCAGGATGGAAAATATTATGGTGTAAAAACGCTTGTAATCCATTATAATGGAACACCTATGCAGATGTCTTTTTCCGAGTTCCAGATTCCCGGCACTCTATGGGTTGACCCGAGCATGCAGGTGGTAATATACATGCCGCCGCAAATAGAAAACTCAATGTTTACTAAAACATTCTTTTATGGAGGGCAGGGCCTTGAATATTTTGAGCCTTCCTATGCCGCTCCTGATGTTAAGCTTTACAGGTTTAATGTTGAGAAATTCAGGGAGGATTTTGAGGCTGGCTTAATATAGGCGAGTTCTATATACTTAATCTTTGGATTCCCCGTGCTCTTGGCACATAGGACATAATTAATTTAGAATTATCGCAAAAGCCCCAAGCACTTTGCCGCCTGCTCCGAGAACTCGAATGCAGGAATGCCCCTGCTTTCAAGAATTTGGCGGGCTTCGACCACTTCGCGCCCGCCAATAAAGACCCCCAGAACATTTTTGTACTTTGAAATTCTCCTTGCGGTCTCTTTCGGGTTTGTCATCTCCTGAGGGGTCAGTATTACAAGAATATTTGCCCCTTCCTCTGAAAGGAGCTTTATTGCCTGCTCGTAGCGCTCCGGCGTGGCATCCCCAAGAATATCTGCCGGATTTCTCTTGCTCCAGTTTTCAGGCATAAGCCTATTAAGTTTTTTTAGGGCCTTATCTGAAATCTTCTTGAGGGCGACCCCTTCTTCTGAAAGCAAATCCGCCGCCGCTGTCCCGGGGCCCCCGGCATTTGACAGGATTATCACTTCTTTTCTTTCCATTTTGCTCATTTTAAGGAACATAAAGGCGTCCTTCATTGTCTTAATTTCAGTTACCCCAACCTGACGGAAAATATCCTTATAAACCCCATAGGAGCCCGCCATTGCGCCGGTGTGAGTTTTTGCGGCCAGCTTCCCTTCCTCAGTCTTTCCGACCTTAAGCGCATATATGGGCTTTTTTGACCTTTTGCAGGCATTCATAAACTCTTTTCCCTGCGAGAGGCCCTCAATATAGAGAATAATCTTTTTTGTATTAGGGTCTGCCTGAAAGTAGTCTATCAGGTCATGGAAATTTACCCCGTAAGCATTTCCGAGAGAAACTATTTTTGAAAAGCCAACCTTATTATAGGCGCTCCAGCTTATTATTGATGAGCAAAACGCCCCGGACTGAGATATAAGCGCATAGTCCCCCTTAAGCGCGGGTTTCATAAAAGTCGCATTCAGGCTTACTGAGGGCACCTGGATTCCTATGCAATTTGGCCCAAGTATCAATATATTGTTTTTGGATGCGGCAAGCTTTACTTTTTCCCCAAGGCGCGCATTTCCCGCTTCCGCAAATCCGCTTGAGATTATTATGCAGGACTTTAGGTTTTTTGCCTCCAAAAGCAGTTTTGGCGTAATCTCCGCTTTTGTTGCGATAATTCCAAGGTCAACCTCTTTCCCTACCGACTCAACAGAAGGGTAGCACTTAAGGCCCAAAATCCTTTTTGCCCAGGGATTTATCGGGTAAATCTCCGCCCGCTTTTTGTATGGCAAAAGGTTTCTAAGAACCATATTGCCCACTTTTTCCTTTTCCCTTGATGCCCCAATCACTGCAATAGACTTTGGGCAAAAAAGCGGCTTGAGGTCCATAAATTTAGCTTGAAAGTTAAGATAAAAGGCGAGGTCCAATTTTAATTGAAGATTTGCGGGGAATTAATTAGGCTAAGTTAGTCCCGGAAGGTGCTTAAGTTAACTGCCGAGGTTATGCCGGATATCACTGGCCTTAGTAGTTAGGAAAGATAGCCTTTAGGCAGTTTTTGCCAAAATTTCAAAAAGTTAAAATAAATGTGTTCTTGTGTATTATATTTCCTTTATCTTCTCAACGATAAAGTCTTTGAGTTCCGGGTTGTCAGGAACTGCAATTGACTTTTTGTATCTCTTGCTTCCGTCAGGAGCGAAAAAACCCCTTGCAATCTGAAGGAATTCTGTCTCTCCGTCCTCGCCTTTAGCGACTTTTCTTGCAATCTCTAAGAAGTTGTTGTTCCCAAAGGAAATTTCTTCGCTTTTCAGTGTTTCAAATTCTACATCTGCCATTGTTTTTCACTAAATATTACTTGTTTTGAAATTTTATAAACTACCCTAACTCTGAATAAATGCCTCTCTTTGCTTCTATGCCCCGATTCTTGCAAGGAAGCTTTCGGGATTTGCGTTATATTCAGCCAGATATTTTCCGACCTCCTTATAATCAAATATCTTATTTTCGGTGAGCCACTCCAATATCTTCGCCTTGTTTTTTATATCTTCCTCTATATGGTTTTTGTCGGCTCCTGTATTCTCAACGATTTTCCTTAAAACAACAGAGCGCCCGACTATCTCAAACTCGTCGGTCTTTGGATTCCACTTGAAAAGCTTATTTACATAGGGCCTTTTTGCTTTATAATCCATTCCGGCTATTTCCTCAACAGAAGTTATTCTCCTTACTGCTTTGTTTCCCTTCTTTACCTTGCCTATAAACACCACAATGTCCAAAATCTCAAGAAGAGTCGGAGGGAGGTTGATTGGGGGGGTGATAAGCCTGTCTATTAAGGTCTCTATTGACTCTGCGTGTATTGTTGCAAGCCCGGGGTGCCCTGTAGCCATGGATTGGAAAAGAACAAAAGCCTCCTTTCCCCTAACCTCACCTACTACAATCCTGTCAGGCCTTTGCCTCAAGGACTCCCTCAAAAGGTCAAACAAGGTTATGCTTCCCTTTCCTCCAACAACTTCCCTTGCCACTTCCGGCACCCAGTTTGGATGGGACAGCTGAAGCTCCCCGGTGTCCTCAATTGTTACTATCTTATTTTGCGGCTTTTCAAGCATTGATATGGAGTTTAGAAGCGAAGTCTTTCCGCTTGCGGTTCCTCCGGAAACAAGAATGGACCGCCCATGCTCAATTGCAAACCAAAGGTATGCCGCCATCTTAGTATCCAGTGTGCTGTAAAATATGTGAGTTACCGGCGTGAACGGCTCTGAACTGAATTTCCTTATAGTGAAATTGCTGCCCTTTCTTGCAATATCGGTTGCCAGTGTTGCCTGTATCCTGCTGTTGTCCGGGAGTATTCCGTTAAGCAGGGGGTGGGCTGTTGAGAGGTCTTTCCCGCACCTCTGCGCCAGCTTCATTACAAATGAATCCAGCTCCTCGCCGTTGTCAAAAACAATATTTGTCTTGAGGTTTCCAAATCTAGGGTCCCTGTGCACTATATAAATGGGTGTCCCTATCCCGTCGCAGGAAATATCTTCTATGTTTTCATCCTGCATAAGGGCCTCAATTTTGCCGTATCCCAAAAAATCCCTATAAACATAGTATCGGAATACTTTTATCAGGGTTGTAGGAAGGTCTAACTTGAAATATTCCATGGCATCGTCCACTTTTTTATAAACATAATTCTTGGCCTCGTATTTCCTTACTGCCGCAAAGTCGATATCAATTTTCTCCCTTATAAATTCCTTAATATCCTCTACAAATTGGGCTTCTCTTTGCCCTATAGAAGGCTCCACGACAATGTATTTTAGCTCATGGTGCTCTTTGTCCCAAAATATGTGCGCATACGCAAAAACCTCTTCATCCTTTTGCGGCTTTTTCGGGATAAGGGGGTATTTTATATCCACTTCATGGATTTCCTCTTTTTTAAAAGACAGCTCGCTTGGCTTTATATTTGACTTTATGTCAGGAAAAGGCAGGCCGTTATATTTGAACCTGTCCTTTTTTTCAGTCAGTTCCCCTTTGAGCATTCCCGGCCCGTATCCGCCAAAACCCATTCCAAACACGCCTTTAGGCCCGCCCTGGCTTGTAAGAAGCACATCATTTATAAGGTTTCCAAGGTCCATATGGTCAATTGACTTGTTCTTCTTTATAAATTCTTTGAGAAGCTCAAGGAGCATCGCCTTTTGCGCGTCGGTCATTTTTGCAAGAACCCTTTTCTGGTCGTCTGTCGGTTCAAGCCCAAGCTTTTTTAGAAGTTGGCTAAGGGTCGTTGCATCCTCTACCCTTCTTGGCATGTAGTTGATTATAATAGGCTTTCTTTTGAGCACAAATTGGGCATCGTTAATTATTTTTATAGGCTTCCTTTGCTTAACCCTCTTTTTTATAATTACTCGCGTCATTATCTTGTCAGGGTCACCTCCCCTCCTATATTGTCAATTACAATATGCCTTCCACTGCTTGTTGCAAATCCCTTCATTGTGCGGTTGAAGTCCAGAGTCTCCATTTGGATGCTTTGGCCGGTCTCAAAGTTAGAGATGGTCAGGGTTCTTCCATTCAGCTCAATTGTATACCGGTCTTCTGAGAGCCTTCCCGGTATTTCAGATATAAATCGGCACTCTGCCCCGTCACCGCACAAGTGGATTTTAGTAAGGCCCAACGACAGAAAATCCCCCATAAGGTAATATTGCTCTCTTTGAGTCTGGGATTTTAGGGAGGCTGTCGCAAAGGCAATTATCCCTGCAACCGAGAATACAATTGCGGCGGCTATCCCAAAAAGCAATATTTCGTTAATTATCCGATACTGGCCCTTCATAAGATTAAATCAGGTCTATTTTAATAATAGTCTTTATTGTGTCGCCCCGCTCTTCCCCAATTTTGGATATTACAATTTTGTTTCCCTTGCTTCCGGTAAGTGTGCCTCCTTCAGTTGTCACAATATCACGTGTATAGGTTGCGGAATCTGAAATCAGTTCCCTAAAAAGGAGTATATATTTTGTCTGGGCGTATTTGCGGTCTGACTGGAGCACTTGCGCTCCAAGAACGGTGTAGGAATCCTCTCCCCAGATTCCCTCATCAAGGTCGCAGTTTCTTGAAAAGCAAATAAACCCTCCCGGAGCATAAATGCTTCCTGAGGTTTCAAGGATAAATTCTATCCGGTTGTCTGCATCATACACCTTAATTTCTCCGGGCAGATTAAAAAGCACCTCTTCTCGCCCCCCGTTTCTTGCGACATCATCTATCTTTTTATCAAGGTTTTTTAGGAGAGTTTCGGCTGAGTAAAGCTCAGTCTTTCCCACATTTTTTTGCATCATCGGCATTCCCCACTGGTAGGCAATCCCGGTTATTCCGGCAAGCACGCCGATTATAAGGATTGAGGATACCAAAGGAGCCACACCCTTCAGGGTAATTACAGATTTTTTTGAATGTTTGTTCTTAGGCATAATATATATAACCATATTTAATATTTGCGGGTATCCCTAATTATAATCAGTGTTGCGCACATTAAAATGGCCACCCCCAGCCAAAGGATTTCCCCACCGACAGCGTCGCTCACAATATTTATCTGAACCCTCTTTCTCCCAATTTCTGCCC
>CAZJKT010000021.1:4476-14629 GCA_964547015.1 uncultured archaeon | reverse complement strand
GCAGGCCTAATGGAGCTATAGGGTATTTATATCCTGTGGAAGTATTTTATAGGGATAGAGGGTCCAATTAATTCGGGATAGGACACCTTCAAATGCTATTAGCTTCATATATTACTATTTAATGAAATTTATTTAGTTGGCTATGATGATTTCAGGACAGACAGAATTTGTCTTGGATTATCTCAGATATGCAGGTTTCCAGATCTTTTGCCGGAGCTATTGCATTCAGCCTGCAGAAAAGAGGATTTATCTCTGCGAGCATTAAATAGCTCTCCCTAACCCGGGACTGATAATCCATGAACCCGGAATAATTAGCTCCACGATAAATCGTGGAAGAGCCCTCTTCATAAGGATCTGTCATATAGGCTTTCCTCTGCAAGGCGAGGTTACTTGGCAGATCAAGGAGCAGAATAATCTCGGGCATAGGTATATTCTGATAAAGCCTCAAAATCCATCCCCGGTCTTGTGACATCGCAAGGTAGGCCGCTATGGAGGTGTGTATATATCTGTCCAGAATATAAAACGTACAATCTTGTTTTACACTCTTTGACCAGAAATAGTCGTTAGCTGCCGAGAGAGAACATATCGCTTTGATAGAGTAAGGGCCGTTTTCGTTTATTTCCTCAAGAATCTTGTCCGAAAGAGGCTTTTGCGAAGAAGGAATTATTTCAGAGGCAATACCTTTTGAAAGTAACCCCTTATGAAGCAGATTTGCTTGGGTGGTTTTCCCACAGCCGTCTATCCCCGCAAATTCAATAAGCATTGCCATAGTCGAATTACTCCACAAATTTTCTTAGCCCCCGGCCATACCCATACTCAAAGTCAAAATCAATGTATAGGCCGATTTTGTCGGCGGGAACAAACTGGAATTTATCAATCTCTGTGCCATCGGGTTCCAGCCTGCTTTGGTCGGTTTCCAGCATAAAAAATTCCATGTCCGCACCCCTGCACCCTTTATGCCCCCTAAATTCATATGGCCAATCAAAGATTTTGCGATATTTGAGTTTTTTGGTGATGCTAACCTCCTCAAGTCCCAGTTCTTCTTTAAGCTCTCTTTTTAGGGTTTCTTTGCTGGACCTGTCGGAGTTCTTCTTGCCCCCGCCCGGGAATGTCCAGATGCCTGGCGGGTGTTTTTTCTTATGGACTATCAAAATTTTTCCATCGCTTTTTCTCTTTGCTATCCCTACAAGCGTTTTTCGGTAAGGCAGGGTCAAGTAAAAGTCCCGCTTTTCTGGAAATGCGTGCAATGCCCAAAACCTGCCGTTTTCAAATTCTAGGACACTCCCTTCTCCAAAGTTTATTTTGGTTAGCCGGGCCTTTACAATATCACGTCCCGACAAGAAAGCCATGATTACTGATATAACGCCTTCATGGGACACTATGACCGCTGATTTATTATTGGAGATGCTATTCTGGACGCTTTGCCATACTCTTTTCAAAAAGTTCTTTGTTGTTTCACCACCTTGGAACGAAAAGTCTTTCCCCTGGCGCCAGTTTTTTTTAAGCGTCAGAAGTTCTTTTTTGTCCAGTATCCTGTCTGAAAGGATCTGCTCTTTGAGATTATCAAGTACTCTTGCCTGCCTTAGCCCCAGTTCACTTGAGAGTATCTCTGCGCTTTCTATAGCCCGTTGCGTATCAGAACAAAAGATGCGCCGGGGGTTATAACGCATAAGATACTTACCTGCGTTTTTAATCTGACTGCGGCCTTTAGGGGTTAGGTGGTCATCGGTCTCGTACCAGGCACCCAGCTTTTTTTCGTTCTCTATATTTGCTTTGGATTCTCCATGTCTTATGAGTATAATCCGGGTCTTAGTTTCCGGACCCATATTTCTCCTCGAAATCACATATCATATCCTTCAAAAAGCGCGATAACTCTGTTCTGAAGGGTTCCTGAAATATATCCTTGCAATCGGCCTCCAGCTCTTTGAAGCACTGTTGTCCTATTTTTGAGCTTTCTTCAAGAGCTCCGCTCTCTTCGATGAGTCCAAGTGCCTCTTGAATATCATTGCGGCGTTTTGTATCTTTGTGGAGTATTTTTCCAAGTTGTTTTGATTTGTCCGTAGGAAGCTTTCTTAGAGCAAGAATATTCACGATTGATTTTTTCCCTTCGGAAATGTCATTTCCTACGGGCTTGCCTCCAAAGGCCTCCCGGACAGTGACGCAAATATCGAGAAAATCGTCATGGATCTGAAAACCTATGCCCAGTTTCTCTCCCCAGGCCTGAACTTTGCCGAATGCCCTCTTATCGCAGTCGCAAAGTATGCCCGCAATCGATAGGTTCATCCTATCTATTGCTCCGGTCTTGTAGGAACACATCTGCATGTAATCTTCAAGGCAAACTTCCGAATCACTTTTATGCCAAAGTATGTCTAACGCCTGGCCCCAGGTCAGCCTGTTTAGGTGTTCAATAATGGACTCATACAGCCGTATTTTTTTGGATTCGGTCAGCAAGCGGTCGTTCTTTACTGCGAGAAACGAGGAAAAATACATCAGGTTGGCGGAGTTCACAGCTATATCCAGGCCATATTTTTTGTGCAGGGATTTATCGTTTCTTCTGACTTCAGAATTGTCTTCTATATCATCATGCACTAGGCTGCCGTTATGGATTAGCTCAGTTATTGCGCAGTAGTTCACATACCTCTCAGGTTTTTTGCCAAGACCTCCTACGGCAAGCAAAAAAATCAGAGGTCTTACTCTTGATCTCTTCCTATCCAAGAGGTCCCAGTTTGGGGTTGAAAGTGCTTGCGTGAGATATGCGCTAATATCCGAATGTTTTGGGTCTGCCCCCAAATCCTTAAGGTATTCGCAGTCAAATCTCCGGGGATGGACCATTTTGCAGGACTCATCAATTTCTTCCTGAAATTGATGCTTTAATTCCTGGAGTGAATTATCAAACGTCTTTGCCATAAATTTAACTTCCTTGCAGATATATCTGCTGGGGTGATGTTGAGGATTTGGCGAAATTTAGAATGTGGCCCGGTCGGCCAGGTCACTATTCTATTACTAAACCTACTATTTCTTAAACTCCAAATACGCCTCCTCAATAGCTTCGTTTAGGCCAGGAATCATCTCAAGTTCCTTAATACGTCCGATTGGCAGAATTTTCCACTCTGTGTGCTCTTTGCTTATTTTGGGCGAATTTCCGTCCAAAAAACCCTCTAACCGGCAAATAAAGCGGATTCCGGGGATTTTTGCCTTTATCCCCGACAGTTCGTTCCTGTTGTGGCCTTTTTCACCTTTTGGCAGGATTTCATAGGTCTTAAATGGAGCAATCACTTTTGCCTTCACGCCAAGCTCCTCTTCCAATTGCCGCAAGACAGCTTCCTCAAAACTTTCCCCCTTTTTTACCTGGCCGCCGCCGCATTCCCAGAGATTTGGGTAGATTTCGCGATTCTGCGCCCTTTTTGCAACAAGAACCAAATCTCCCGAAAAGCAAACCCCCGAAACATGCGCCTCAATCAATCCAACGCCATCTTCCCGCATAATTTTATGCAAAATTGCATTATTTCAGCTATATATACTCGCCTTTGCAGATAAGAATATTTAATTTTTATCAAAAGTTATGGCACTGATAAATTACCTTCGGAATATCTGGAAAAAACCCAAAGAGAGTCCGTTCTACAAGGAGAGAATGATTGCATGGAGGCGGGAGGGGGTCATGGTTAAGTGCGAAAACCCCACAAGGCCTGACAAAGCCCACGCATTGGGCTACAAAGCAAAACAAGGCTATGTGGTCATAAGGGCAAAAATCAAGAAAGGGACAAGGGTAAGGCCGAGAGTCACAAAGGGAAGAAAGCCAAAGAAGCTTGGAACCAGAATTCCCGCAAAAAAGAGCAAACAATGGATTATAGAGGAGAGGGTTGCAAAAAAATACCCTAACATGGAGGTTTTGAATTCTTACTGGGTCGGCGAGGACGGAAAAAGCCAGTGGTTTGAGGTAATTCTCGTGGACAAAAGCCACCCGCAGATAAAGTCCGACAGGTCAATTAACTGGATTACAGAAGGGGCCCATAAAAACAGGGTTTATAGGGGGCTGACTGCCGCAGGAAAGAAATCCCGCGGGCTTTTGAGAAAGGGCAAGGGGGCAGAAAAAATCAGGCCAAGCATTCGGGCTAATAAGACTCAGGGGAAGTAATCTTCAGATATCCGGATTTTAGGCCGATTTTCCTGAATTCCCGCATATTAGCCGGATTTTTGTTGAATTTTTAGGTTAGATGACTTTTCCAAAAAGCTTAACCCCTTCTGCCTTAACAATTTCAACTTTGGCAAATTTACCTATATCCGGGCATTCCGGGCTGATATTTATTGAGCGGTGCCCGAAATTCTTCCCAATGCCTTTTCCGACAACAAGGACTTTCCCGCTCCAGCCAACCCATTTTTTTGTCTGTTCCTCTGCAATTTTTTGGGCAACGGCCGCCGCCCTTTCGCTTCTTTCTTTTACAATTGCTGAATCAATGGGCTTTAATTTTGCGGCGGCAGTTTTCGGACGGGAAGTATATCTTGAGATGTTTATCCAATCAGGGCGGACTCTTTCTAAAAGCCCGATTGTCTGCATAAAGTCCTCTTCGGTTTCTGTCGGATATCCCACAATAATATCTGTCCCGATTGCGCAAAAGGGAAATTTCTCCCTGATCAGATTTGCCTGTTGCTCAAACTCAGAGGATATATACTTGCGGTTCATACTTTTGAGCGTATTGTCAGATCCCGATTGTACAGGAATATGGAAGAATTTATAAACTCGCTCATCTTCGCATACATACAGGAGAGGCTTAATAATCTTAGTTAGGTGGACGGGGTTCATCATCCCAAGCCTTACAAAATAATTTCCTTTGACCTCAAGGATTTTTTCAAGAAGCTCGGGCAGGCTCTTCCCGATATCAAAGCCGTAGCAGGAAATATCCTGCCCTGTTAATAAGAATTCTTTTGCCCCTGAAAGCTTTGCAAGCATAACCTCATTTGCTATACTTTCAGGAAGGTAGGAAATAAGCCCGCCTTTGGCGAGTTTTGTGCCGCAATAAGAGCAGTTTCCAAGGCACCCCGAGCAGATTTGGATAATATCGGTTACTTTGTTCTTTCTGAGTTTTGGCAGGTCCGCCTTCTCGGCTCCAGTCCTTCCTAAAAATTCAACCCTTTTTCCTTCAAATGCCTTTCGGACCGCCTTTTCGATTTCAGAAACCCTGTTTGCGGAAAGTAGGCTGGCTTTGGGCGCCGCCCGCCTTATTCTCTCAGGCGCCGCTTCAGGGATACAGCCGCAGATTATCAGCTTTTTTTCCGGAAACTTTTCTGAAATTTCCCGAAGCCTCGAGAGGATTTTATTTTCAGTTGTTTGTTTCACAAAGCAGGTATTAATTATAATAAGGTCTGCATTTAATATATTGTCCGTGGGCAAAAGGCCAGCCCCCAAAAGCAGGCCGGACATTATCTCGCTGTCAGAGTGGCTAGCCGAACATCCGTAAGTTTCCACGAAAAACAGGGGGCTTTTTAGGGGCATAAAATAGTCCATCAGCGAATTCAATATATATATATACTTGAGCTATATTATATATGGCTAATTGCACGCATATGAACAATTATTCAAAATCGCTAAAAGGTATTTCTCCGGTTATTGCAATAATCCTGATGGTAATGATAACCGTGGTCCTTGTGGCTTTTGCATATAGCTGGCTTCAGGGAACAATGAGTGAGACCACAAAGCAGACCAGCGATGTCTTGACCCAGACCGAAAAAATGAATCAAAGGGTAAATATAGGAACTCTATATGTTTGCGATAGCGGGGCAAATATTTGTTTTGAGCTTAGGGCCCAGACTACAAATAAATATGCGATTCCCCTTAACGGAACCGGCTATTATGTTTCAAATGTTCCAAAGGAGCTATACAGTTGGGATGGAGGAATTTCAGGAACACCTTGCAGTGAAGGGATAAGCCTTGCTGCAGGGGGCCGTTGCTTTGGAAGAATTCCAAACAGCCCATCTTGCAGTGTTGGGGATGTATTTAAGGTATCTCTCCCTTGGGGTACTGAGACTTCAAAAGGGATTGATGGCTGCTCTTAGTAGATATATTAGTTTTTCTTATATTATCTGAAATCTATTATTATGGCTTTTTGCCTGAATGATCAGCCGGGCTTTAAAAATAAGCGATTTAAGGGGGTTTCCCCTGTAATTGCTACAATGCTTCTTGTTTTGCTTACTGTGGTTCTTGTAAGTTCAGTTTATAAATTTTCTGATGAAATTGCGAGCGGAGCTAAAAAACAGACCGATGAGAGCCTTACTAGAAATAAGCAGATGCACCAAGCTTTTGTTATTCCCACGGCATACGGCTGCGGGCCTTATATTTGCTTTGAGCTAAAAGCCCTTGGCACAAACAGTATGCCTATTCCGATAGAAAATGCGGGCTATTATATAAACGATGTGCCGAAAAAGTCCGAAATTTGGCCCGGGAGCCTGCCTCTTGGAAGCTATGACTGCAGCTCAAACCCGGTCCTAAATCCCGGTGAGAGCTGTTTTGGAAGGCTTGATAATATTTGCCGCCCCGGGGACATTTTGAGAATTCAGATTTCATGGGGGACTGAAAATTTCAGGAGCATAATGCGCTGCAACTGAGGGTTCTTAGGGATTTAGGATTTTGGCAGTTCTATTATGAAGCTGAAAAATATGCTGGAGGGCATCCTTACAAAAGACGAGCTAAAGCTTGCGCCTTCGGCCTTTGATATTGTGGGGGATATTGCCCTAATCCTTATCCCTGATGAATTGCGCCACAAGGAAAAAGAAATTGGGGAGAAACTTTTGGAATTCAAGCAGATAAAAACCGTCCTTAAGAAAAGCAGCGCTGTTGAGGATGAGTTTCGCGTAAGGAAATACGAGCTTTTGGCGGGAGAGGACAAGACCGAGACAATATATATTGAATATGGCTCAAGATATAAGGTTGATGTGGCTAAGGCATATTTTTCGCCCCGGCTGGGAAATGAGAGGGAGAGAATCGTAAAGCTTGTCCTGCCCGGCGAAAAGGTGCTTGTGATGTTTGCAGGAATCGGGCCTTACGCAATCCAGATTGCAAAGAGGGCAAAGCCTGAAATTGTTTATGCTGTTGAGATTAATCCTGACGCTGTGAGGTATATGGAGGAGAATATCAGGCTCAATAAGGCGGGGCCGTTAGTGAAGCCTTTTTGCGGCGATGCAAGAAAGGTTGTCCCCGAACTTGGCGAGAAATTTGGCAGGATTATTATGCCCCTTCCAAAGGATGCAGAAACCTTTTTGGATACGGCAAAAGCTGTCGCAAAAGAAGGGGCAATAATCCATCTGTATATTTTTGCCGATTCCAAAGAGGAGGCAATAGGAAAAATCAGGGAAGAGGTTGAGGTTATAGATTGCGTTGAGTGCGGCTCGTACTCTGCAGGAACCTCAAGGTATTGCGTGGATTTTATGTTTTCCGGACATTAGGCTTGGGCACAACCTGGGAATTGCCGCCGCTTTGAAGGAAGTATTAACCGTATCTTTTTAATGTTGTCAGATTATCCGCTTTACTTTAATCCTGCTCACCATAAGCGAGGACATAATAACGCAGTATGCCCCGATTGCAAAGGGGCTTGTCCAGCCCAAGTAGATTAAGGCGGGAACAAAGATCCCGTTAAAGGTTATAGGCAGCCCTATAAACTCCTTTTTTTGGTTTGTGGTGTTGTATCTTGCAAGCCTCCATGCCCCGGCAATTACAAGGATAATGGGCAGGAAAAATAGTTCTGGAGGCAAGAGGGACATAAAGAGGGCGGCAGGGGCTGTGCCAAAGGAAACAATATCTGAAAGCGAGTCAAGCTGCCTGCCGAATTCTGTCCTTTTTTCAAGAGATGCGGCTTTCCCGTCAAGAACATCCATAATCGCCGCAAGAATCAGAAATATTGCGGCATCAGAAGGGCGGCCCAAAGCCGCCATCCTAATTGCAGCCATCCCCAAAGCCAAATTAAAAAGAGTAACTATATTTGCAAATTTACCCATATATTAATATGGGCTTTAGAAATGATAAGCTAAAGGCGATGAAGAAATACAGAAAGGCTGTAGAAGGCGGGTTTGTCGATAAGCCGATTCTGGATATGCTTGAATATATAAACTCTCTTGCGGACTATTACACAACTTCAAGCTGTTCGGGCAGGACAATTCTTTTGCATGAATATGGCAAAAGGAAAATAGACCATGATTTTTTGGTAAAGGAGCATGAAAAAGTCAATATTTCGGATTTTTTAGAGGCCGAGTCTGAAGGCCTGGAGGGGCGAATATGGCTCAAGCAGGAGCCGTTTATAATCCATATCGCATCAAGGACGCTTACCGGAGCCCAAAAAATGCTGGGGATTGGCATGTTTTCGGGCTTAAAGCACTCGGGCATATTTGTATTTAAGCCTGAGCGCTATATTTTGGAACTTAACGGGACCCATTCAATGGCGGTGCCGATAATTGAGGGCGGAAAGCCGCTTGTCCCAAAGGACTACCTTATTTACCTCTTGGAGCTTGCAGATGAGAAAATGCGGCAGAATAAGAAGTTTAGGGACCGATTTGAGAAAAACCTGAGGGTTGAGCTTAAGTAGCCTAACGAGAGATTATTTTTTGAGCCATATTACTGAATTATAGCCTATTGAATTATGAGAATTTTTGGAAAAAGGCCTGTTTTTGAGAGGCTCATATCAAACCCCGGCTCAATTATAAGTATTTTTATTGAGTCGGGCTCATCGAACAGTGAAATTGCCGATTTGGCAAAAAAAGAGAGGGTGCCCATTGAGAAAATATATCCGAAGAGGTTTTCCAAAATGTCTCGGGGGGTGAATTCGCAGGGAGTTATTGCTAATATTGGGGAGTACAAATATGCGGATTTCAGCAAAATACTGTACGCTGATGATGAAAAAAAGCCCATACTTGTCTTTCTTGATGGGGTCACGGACACCCAAAATCTTGGCTCTATGATTAGAAGCCTTGCCTGCCTTGGCGGATTTTGCATAGTACTGCCTTCAAAGGGGTCTGTGAGCGTAAACGAGACCGTCCTTAGGGTGGCAAGCGGCGGGGAGAATTATATTTCAGTATGCCGGGAATCCAGCCTGAGCAATGCTTTGCAGAGGGCAAAAAAAGAGGGGTACTGGATTGGGGCGGCAGTTGCAGAAGGGGGCATAAATATACGAAAAGCAAAGCTGAATTTTCCCCTAGCGGTAATCTTTGGCTCCGAGGGCAAAGGGATGAGGCCTGTTTTGGAGAAATATGTTGATTATAAGCTGACTATACCTATGAAAGGGGCAGGCCTTTCGTTCAATGTGGCTGTTGCGGCGGCGGTTTTTTGCTATGAGCTTTCTGCAATCAGGGCGGAGAATAACTGTTTTGCGCATTTCTAATTGGTCTTGAGATAATCTGGCGGTATAGGTTCTTATTTATGGTTTGAGGATAAATTTCTATCATGCCAAGAATTACTCTTAAGGCATCGGATATTCCCAAAATTATTTTTCCGGAGGTATGCAAGACAGAGGACTTGGACATAGTGGAGGGTTTAGGTTTTGGCGAAGGTGTGACCGGATACCGTCTCCAAAGGGATTTAGGTTATTATGGCGAGCCAATATGCCGATGGGAGGGGGATATATACCTTGGGGGCAAGAGTTATTTAGTTTCTGTTGGAGGCTCTCCAGATATAATAACAGAGAATGAGGTTGGAGAAATAAAAGTGGCATTAACCAGAGAATATGCCTCTCTGCAACTCAGGAGAGCAAAACTTCAGGTTTTAATATATGGCGGATTATTTCCGGATTCTAAAGAAGCAACAGAACTTTACGGCAATATGCCGCTCCATGAAGGCAGAAAGCTATATGCTGTTGTATATATACCAAGGGAAAGCCGAAAAATAGAATCGGGGTCAGACTTGCAAGTTTGGAGTCGTGCAGAGGTCCCCTTTGATAATATCAAATTTGAGTCTGCAATAGCCGAAGCTGTGACTAATATTGCTGATGCAGGCGATGATGGCAGGTGGAGCGGCAGAAAAGATTTTACAGACAAAGAATTAAGGGCCTATCTCAAATCTTTTCTTAACGGCAATCACAGATCAGAAAATGGGGTATTTAGGGAGGATATTTAATACATCCAAATTAGTTAAAATACCTTTTTAGAATTATGGATCCAAAAACAAGGTATGATA
>CAZJKT010000021.1:0-4376 GCA_964547015.1 uncultured archaeon | reverse complement strand
CCAAATTAGTTAAAATACCTTTTTAGAATTATGGATCCAAAAACAAGGTATGATATTATTGCCAGAGAGCCTATTGAGGAGATTATAACTCCTGACGAGCTTTTTGAGCTTTTGAATGCAAAACAGGCCCCTGTAGCTTACGACGGGTTTGAGCCAAGTGGCCTTGCCCACCTTGGGACAGGAGTTCTGCGGGCAATAAAGATTCAGGATTTGCTTGAGGCGGGATGCAGGTTTAAGCTTCTTTTGGCGGATTGGCATGCGATGCTAAACAACAAAATGGGGGGAGACCTCGCAAAAATACAGGCCGCCGGAAAATACCTCATTGAGGTTTGGAAAGCCTGCGGAGTTGATTCAGACAAAGTTGAAATTGTTTGGGCGTCTGACCTTGTGCAAAATCCGGACTATTGGAAGCGCGTCCTTGAAATTTCAAAACTCACCACCGCAAAGAGGATGGTAAGATGCTCAACTGTTATGGGCCGGGATGAAGGGGAAATGCAGTATGTGTCCCAGCTTTTTTATCCTGCCATGCAGGCATCTGACATTTTCGAGCTTGAGGTTGACATATGCCAGCTTGGGATAGACCAGAGGAAGGTTAATATACTTGCCCGCGAACTCGCCCCAAGGCTTGGCTACAATAAGCCTGTTTGCGCCCATCACCATCTTTTAATGGGGCTTTTGGGGGGCGGAAAAATGAATTACGGAGAGGCTTCTGATATGCAGGTCGAGGCGAAAATGAGCAAGTCAAAGCCCGAAACCTGCATATATGTGCATGACTCAAAAGAGGATATCCAAAGAAAGATTAATAATGCCTATTGTGTCGCAAAGGTTGCAGAGGATAATCCTGTCCTTGAGATTTGCCGCTATATACTTTTTAGAAAAATGGAGGCTGTAACTATCCGCCGCCTTGAGAAGTTCGGCGGAAATATTGAGTTTGATTCTTACCCTAAGCTTGAGGCGGCTTTCAGGGCAGGGGAAATCCACCCGCTTGACCTGAAGAATGCGGTTTCAAGCGGCCTTTCAGAAATTCTTGAGCCTGTCAGAAAGCATTTTGAGTCAAACTCCAAAGCAAAGGAGCTCCACAGTATAATTTGCACAGGGGTCACCCGATAGGGCTGCCCTTGCCATATATTCAGTTAATTCCTTATTATGGCCCCGAAAATAAAGCAGAACTTATTAAGCCTTGCGATTGCAGTGGTGATGCTCTTTTTCGTGTATTACGGGATAAACACATTCTATTCCGAGCCGAAATATGAGGATTTCTGCAACCAGAGCCTCTACAATATCCGGATTGATACAGAAGAGCTGTGCAATATGTACGGAGGCCGATGGCTTAGCCCGCCGGCCTTGGAATCGCCCCAAACCCTGTACGGGGAATATATCTGCAGCAAGCTTCCCGGCTCAAATGAGACCGAGGTTTGGCTCAATTGCAGGCCTTATGAGCAGAGAGGCTACTGCGACTTGAGCTTTTATTGCGGCACGGAATTTTCTGAGGCTATGGAAAAGCGCAACCGCAATGTCTTCATAATAGCGGTGATTCTTGGAATTGCGCTAATTTATCTTGGCGGGGGGATTTTGCGCCTTGAAAGCGTGAGCTCAGGGATAATGGGCGGCGGCGTTTTGGTTGTGTTTTACGGAGTTGTTAAATACTGGGGATTTACCACTGATGCTGTCAGGTTTGCGGTTCTTGGGATTGCCCTCTTTGTCCTCATATGGCTCGGCTATCGCAGGCTCAATCAGGATGCGGGCAGGAGAAGCGGATTTAGGTTTCGCAGGTAATCAGGCTTAACATATCTATCATTCTCTTGTTATGGAAGTTTCAAAAAATGAAGCCTCGCTAAAAAAAGGCCAAAGGGCAGTTGAGATTGCGGCTCTGGCATCTTTAGGGCTTTCCATATTGAAGGGGGTGGCAGGATTTTTTTCGGGCAGCCTCGCCCTTATTTCAAGCGCTCTTGACAGTTTTGTGGATTTCATGGGGCAGGTTGCTTCCTGGTGCGGATTTAAGATTTCGAGAAGAAAGCCCAGCCAAAAATTTCCCTACGGATATTATAAGGCCGAGTCGCTTGCAACCCTTCTTATTTCGCTTTTAATTGTCTATGCGGCGGCGAGGCTTTTTTTGGAGGGCTACTCTGCCCTTTTTCTCCCTCCGGGAATAGATTACCTTTCAGTTGCCCTTGCTGTTGCCGCAGTCAATATTTTTGCCTCTTATTTACTGGCGCGCCACTTCAAAAAGGCGGGGGAGGAGATTTCCTCACCCCTTCTTTTGGCCTGCTCAAAGGAACGGCAGATGGATATTGTTTCAGGGGCGGCGGTTTTTATTGCGGTGGCGGCAGGATATTTCAGCCTGCCTTATATCGAAGGCCTTGTTGTAATGGGGCTGTCATTTTTGATATTCAAGGTCGGGGCATCTTCAGTCAGGGATGCGGCTTATGTTTTGATGGATGTTTCCCCAAGTAGGGCTGTTGAAAGGGAAGTTAGGAAGGCGGTTGAAAGTATAGGTGGCATAAAGTCCATTAGCGGCCTTAGGCTTAGAAAAAGCGGACCTTTTATTTTTGGCGATGTGAAGGTGAGGGTAAATAAAGAACTTGATGTTTATCAGGCGCATGAGCTGTCCGAACAGGCAGAGCGGCGGGCAAAAGAAAAGGTAGTCGGGCTTGACACGCTTACCGTCCACATTGAGCCATGTCGCATGGGAAAGTGCAGGGCGGCAGTGCCGATAAAGGAAGATAAGGGGCTTGATTCCCCTATTGCAGAAGGTTTTGGGAATGCCAAATACCTGCTTTTTGCGGATATGGATATGGATGGGAAAAAGATAATCAGCTTTTTTTCTGAAAAAAATCCTGCATCCGGCATTCAGGCAAAGAAGGGAATTTTGGCGGCCGAATATATCGCAAAAAAGAAGGCCGACTTTGCGATAGCCAAAAGCGCTAAGCCAGGATTATTTCGGGCATTGAAAGCTGCAATGATTGAGCCCTATATTTCAAAAGGGGATACCGCAAAAGAGGCCCTTGAGGGATTTTTGGAAGGGGGGCTTGAGAAGATGGCAAAACCTGAAAATAGTCAGGACTAATTGGTTAGGGTAAATTTATTTTGGAGTTTGTAGAGTATAGTTTTCACTCACAAAGTACTTATGCACTTAGGCTCTCTTTGGGAAGAATTCCGCCTGCTCAAAGTGTTCTACATTTGGGCGTTTCTTATAGGGTTTTCTGCATTTAGCCTGCCCTATATGGTCCTGTACTTTTTGGAAATAGAGCTTTCCATGACACAGATTGGGCTTATGTTTTCTATTGCCGCTTTTGCGAGGCTTATTTTTGAAGTTCCAAGCGGAGCGTTTGCCGATGCTTTTGGAAGAAAGGCGTCTGTAGTTTTAGGTTTCTTTTTTGCGGCAATCCTGACATTTTTTATCCCTCTGACAAATTCTTTTGTTTTGCTTTTGGGATTTTGGATTATTATTGCTGTGGCGGGAACATTTGAGTCTGGCGCTGACAAAGCATGGCTTGTTGATTATCTTAAAGAGCGAAAAAAAACCGGGATTTTGACAACTGCCTTAGGAAGGTATGCGAGTTTTTTGTATCTGGGCGCCCTTATTTCTTTTTCTTTGTCTGGGCTTGTTGTTGCGAAGTATTCTATGAGGGAATTATGGTATATTGAGGCGGGGGTGCTTTTTATATTGTCTTTATTTTTGGCGGTTTTTGGCAGGGAGAATCATTATGCAAAAGATTCCAGCCCTATCATCCCTAAGAAATTGTTTGGAGACAGCATTAAGGCAATTAAGAAGTCCTACAGGTATTCCAGAAAACATCCTGTGCTTTTTTATTTGATGGCGGCTACATTTTTTATTTCACTTGGAGGTCTGGCGAGCCTGATTTGGACACCGTTTATAGTGGAAGTGGGCTTTTCTGAGGCGGCGATTGGGCCTCTTTTTGCGGCCATGTCGCTTATGGGGATAATTATTCCAAACTTTAGCCAAAAGTATCTCTCAAAGTTTAAAAATGAGAAAAATGCGCTTATTCTTATTGAAATTGCGACTTTTGTGCCTCTCCTTTTGATGGCTCTGGCTTATTCACCTTATTTGGTTTTTGGGCTTTGGATGGTTATTACCGGTTTTGGGGTATTGCAGGGCCCGGTTTTTGACACACTTTTCCAGAAGCATACCCCCACAAATATCCGGGCTACAACCAGTTCAATTAATGAGATGGTCTCAAGTGTGGGGAATATTATTACCCCGCTTCTTGCCGGAATAATTGCCGATGCTTTTGGGATTAGGGTTGTTTTGATTGCAACCGCTTTGGTTTCAATACCTGTAATTGCTTCATATTCCCGGATTAAGGAAAAGGCAATTTTTAGGAAAAATGCGCATATAACTAAGGAATAAATGC
>CAZJKT010000020.1:0-16436 GCA_964547015.1 uncultured archaeon | reverse complement strand
CTATTTTTAGCGCCTCGACCACATCCTTAGGCGAATAATCCCTATATGAAAAGTCCAGCCTAAAATTGCCTGCCCCAATCTTAACGAATATATTACCAAAAACAAACCTAATAATGGACCCAAAAACATTTTTCACTCTTCCAAAGCTTCGCTATGAATTCGGCGCCCTTGAGCCCTTTATATCAAGCGACCAGCTCAAACTGCACTATGAAAAGCACCACCAGGCCTATGTTGACGGCGCAAACAAGATTCTCTCAAAGCTGGAGCAGGCAAGAAAAAAAGACCTGGACTTAGATATTAAGGCCCTTTCAAAAGAGCTTTCATTTAACTTAGGAGGCCACATTCTTCACTCGCTTTTCTGGAAAAATCTGGCCCCGCAGATAGGCGAAAATGAAGGCCCTCAGGGAACCCTAAAATCCATATTAGAGGGCGAATTTAAAAGCCTTGGCCGATTCAAAAAAGAGTTCTCAAAGACCGCTGTTTCAGTCGAAGGCT
Organism: uncultured archaeon; assembly: GCA_964547015.1. GTDB lineage: Archaea > Aenigmatarchaeota > Aenigmatarchaeia > QMZS01 > QMZS01 > JAFGCN01. The sequence continues at coordinate 15,941 of CAZJKT010000020.1, read as the reverse complement.
CAGGATGGGCTGCCCTGTGCTGGTGCAAGCCCCTAAAAAAGCCCCTTATTATCCAAATTGAAAAGCACAACCTCAATTTAATCCCAGATTTGCCCATGTTAATGGTCCTCGACGTCTGGGAGCACGCGTATTATTTGGATTACGAAAATATGCGGGCGACTTTTGTGGACGCATTCTGGAATATCGTGAACTGGGCGGAAGTGAATAAAAGGCTTGAAGAAAATCTGCCAGAAAACCTCAGCCAACCTCAATAATCTTTTCCCGCCCTTTCTCGCCACGAATAATCTCAATACTATTCTTCCTAACTCCAAAGTGCTCCGCCAAAGCCTCAATTACCGCCTTATTTGCCTTCCCCTCAACTGCCCTTGCAGATACCCGAACTTTCAGGCTCCCGTCAGGCTCAACAATTACCTCATTTTTGGACGCATTCGGAACCGCCCTGACCAAAAACTGCCTTTTTGCCATTTTCGCCTTAATTTTGCCAAACAAGCCTTCTTTTAGCTCAAACACACCACTAAATCCAAAAAATCCGCCAAGCTATTCCGCCTTTGAAGCCGCAACTCCTTTGAAGATGTTTCTGATTATCACAATATCTTCAACAGCATCAACTGAAGAATATGGTATGACCACCCCTTTTTTCTCGCCGCCCAAAAGCTCTGACAAAAAAGTCCCTCTAAGAGCCTCAACAATCAGGGAAGTAAGCCTAAATTTCCCCAAGTCTATCCTAAAGTCCTTGACCTTTCCGCAGTACTTGCCGTCTATTGTAAACACATCTTTTCCTACTACCTCTGAGAAAGCTTTTACATTAACTGCCATATACTAAATAGCTATTATTTAAATATTAGATTTTAGGCCAAATTCGGCTTTTATAAAATTTTTGCTAAAACTCTGCGTTTCTGACCAAAAGTTTTGAGGCATCCATCAAAAACAGAGTTTTCCTGAAGCAAGGCTATAGGGTATTAGCATTTATTTTTTTAATCCATTCTGCATTATGGCAGACGACTCAATTGTAAAGCTGATGAGGCATCCCGACAACATAAGAAATATTGGGATTATTGCCCACATTGACCACGGAAAATCAACCTTATCTGACAATATACTTTTAGGGGCAGGAATGCTCTCCGAAGATCTTGCCGGAAAACAGCTTCTGATGGATTTTGACAAACAGGAGCAGGAAAGAGGAATCACAATCTATAGCGCTAACGCTTCTATGATGCACAAATACGAAGGCCAGGATTATCTTGTAAACATGATTGACACTCCGGGCCACGTAGATTTTGGGGCTGATGTAACAAGGGCGATGAGGGCTGTTGACGGGGCAATTGTTGTTATTTGCGCTGTTGAAGGGGCAATGCCGCAGACAGAGACCGTCCTAAGGCAGGCCCTAAAAGAAAGGGTAAAGCCAGTTTTATTTATAAACAAAGTTGACAGGCTGATTAAGGAGCTTCAGCTTACCCCTGAAGAGATGCAAAAAAGGTTTGAAAAACACATAAAGACGATAAATGAGCTTATACTGAAATTTGTAGAGCCTGAGTATAAAGACAAGTGGCTTGTGAATGTGATGGACGGAAGCGTAGCTTTTGGCTCAGCATACAAAAACTGGGCAATGTCGGTTCCCTTTATGAAAAAAACCGGCCTGACTTTTAAGGATATCATTGACCTTACAAACCAGGACAAAGAAAAAGAGCTGTCAAAAAAAGCCCCGCTACACCAGGTAATTCTTGACATGATTATAAAACACATGCCCAACCCGAAAATTGCCCAAAATTACAGGATAGACCGGCTTTGGAGCGGAGACCTGAATTCTGAAATGGGCGCTTCAATGAAGACCTGCAACTCAAAGGGGAAGCTTGCGGGCGTTGTAACAAAAGTAATCCAGGACCCTCACGCAGGGCTGGTTGCAACAACAAGGATATTCTCGGGCTCGCTTAAGGGAGGGATGGAAATCCACCTCGTAGGGCAGAGAAAAAAGCAGAGGGTCCAGCAGGTCTCAATCTACAAAGGCCCAAAAAGGATAAATATTGAAGAAGCCCTTGCGGGAAATATTGTTGGGGTGGTAGGGCTTTCGGACGCATTTTCAGGCGAAACGATTTGCAGCATCGAGGAAATTATACCTCCTTTTGAGTCAATCAAGCATGTTTTTGAGCCGGTTGTTACAAAATCAATAGAGCCAAAGGATGTAAGAGACCTTCCAAAGCTAATAGATTACTTAAGGCAGGTTAACAAAGAGGACCCTTCCCTTGAGGTCAAAATAAATGAAGAAACCGGCGAGTACCTTGTTTCAGGCCTTGGAGAACTGCATATTGACGCCAAAATTGAAAGGCCGCTAAGGGAGAGGGGAATAGATATCGGCAGCTCAACACCTATAGTAGTATATCGGGAAACTGCGGAAGGCGTAACTCCCGCTCCGGTTGAGGGAAAAAGCCCAAACAAGCACAACAAATTTTACATTACAGTTGAGCCTCTTGAGGAATCAGTTTATGAAATGCTGAGTTCAGGAATCATCCCTGAGGAAAGGCTTAAGAAAATGAGGCAGGAAGAAATTGAGATTTTTGTCCAGCATGGAATGGACAGGGATGAGGTCAAAAAACTGCTGGAAGTTTACAATAAAAATGTCCTGATAAACGCCACAAAAGGGATACAGTACCTTAACGAAACTTTCGAACACTTAAAGCAGGCCTTTAAGGATGTATGCGATGAAGGACCGCTTGCAAGGGAGCCGTGCCTAAAGCTTAAAATCAAGGTTGTTGATGCCGAGCTTCACGAAGATGCCATCCACAGAGGCCCTGCCCAGATTATACCTGCCGTAAGGCAGGCTATAAAAGAAGCAGTTTTGCAGTCAAAGCCCCGCCTTTTGGAGCCTTTGCAGGAAATTAGGGTAGATGTTCCCGAAGATGTCACCGGCCCTGCGATGAACGAAATCCAAAACAGGAGAGGCCAGATTGAAAATGTCGATACCGAGCTTGGCGCGGCAATTATAAAATGCAAGGTTCCTGTTGCAGAGATGTTTGGGTTTGAAGGGGCCCTTAAATCCGCGACTCAGGGAAAGGGGTTTTATTCCCTTATAAATGTCTTTTTTGAAAAGCTCCCTATATCTTTGCAGGAAACTGTGATAGGCAGAATCAAAAAAAGAAAGGGGCTGGAATAATATCCAAAGCCTGATTTAGCGAAACTGCCGCAGATATTTATCCTATTTTTGCAGTACTATTTATGTTGGACTTAAGCCTATACACAGATAGAACAATTGAAGCAGTGATAAATTTACTCCCCCATATTGTGTTTGCCGCAATCATCCTTCTTGTGGGGCTCAAAGCAATCGGGCATGTTTCCAAAATGCTTAAAGGCGGTCTTGAATCAAGAAATGTGGAACCCTCTCTTGCCCAATTCGTTTACAGCTTATTTAAGGTTATACTTAAGATATTGCTTGTAATCAGCGTAGTATCCGCTCTCGGCGTCCCAATGACCCCTTTTATAGCACTAGTTGGCGCGGCAGGGCTTGCAGTAGGCCTTGCCCTCCAAGGGAGCCTGTCTAATTTTGCAGGGGGAATGATAATCCTTTTCTTTAAGATTTTCAAAGTCGGGGATTATATTGAGGCCCAAAGCCAAACTGGCACGGTCAGAAAAATTGAAATATTTCACACAACCCTCCTTACCCCTGACAACAAGACTATAATAATTCCTAACGGCATACTCTCAAACGGGGTAATTACCAATTTCTCAAAGCAGAAAGTCCGTAGAGTGGACTTGGTGTTTAGCGTAAGCTATGGTGATGACCTCAAAAAAGCCAAAAAAGCGATAGATAAAGTTATAGAGAGCCACTCTAAAATCCTAAAAGAGCCCGCCCCTCTTGCAAGAGTTGCCCAATTCGCGGACAGCTCGGTAAATTTTAATGTCCGGGTCTGGGTGAATAAAGAGGACTATTGGGATGTCTACTATGACCTGCTCGAACAGGTAAAAGAGGGTTTTGATAAGGCAGGAATTACAATACCTTACCCTCAGACTGATGTTTATGTCCACAAAGCATGACTTCGGAGGGGATAAGAATCTTTCCTTAAGAGGGGCGGTCTTAACTGCAATTCTGGCTGTAACGAGCCTGCTTTCTGTTTCCTATTTGTGGAAAAATGAAGGTATCCTGACATTTGTTCTGGTCGCTATTGCATTTGCTATGCTCTCAATAGCAAAATCCAAAAACGAGATTATTCTTTTCGTGTTTTGCTCTTTTGCAGGGGCACTTGCAGAAAGCTATGCTATCCTTTTTGGTGTCTGGTCATATTCTGCGCCCACCTTCATTGGAATCCCCATATGGTTGCCGTTACTGTGGGGCATTGCTGCGGTTTTTATAAAAAGATCGCATGATGCGATATGCCAAAAAAGCGGTTTTCGCGGCTAATCAATCATTCTGTGTACTATCGCCTCCTGATTTTAGTTTCCCTTTTTGGAGTCAGCGCAATCAAAAGTTCTCTTAGTTTTTGTTCAGAGATTGGATTTACAATCTGCCCCTGCTGGTAGGCGGAAATCAGATAAATTTCGACCTGCTCTGCAAGCGAAGGGTTTCCTATCCTTACATTTGCCAGGCGTTCCCTTGCCTCCTTTGTAAGAATTTCCATCAAAACCCGCCTTTTCATTTCTTCCATCTGCCTCATCTGCTCTCGGGCTTTTGCCTGCCCCATAGCGTTCATTCCGTCCATAAATTACTTTAGGCTCAATTTTATAATGGTGGAGTGGGATAAGGATAAATGCCTGCGATGCGGAGGGTGTGTCGGAATATGCCCTCAGGATGCTTTAGAGCTTTTTGAGCAGGGTATTGCTATAAATAAGGAGTTATGCAAGGAATGCGGCATATGCGCCAAATTCTGCCCTGTCGGAGCGCTTAAGGTGAAAAAATAGGCTTTTGGAAAGTTGCTCTATTGCATTCGCCTTCAAAAAGCATTACAGAAATATTACAGGCCAATTAGCCCTTAATAATTTCAAACCCTTGTTTTAATAGGTTTTTGCTTATAATTTTATAGAAAAAATGAGAGATATTATTGTTGTTGGAGCAGGTCCCGGAGGCTCTGCTGTTGCAAAACATCTTGCCAAGAAAGGATATGATGTTGCGGTCTATGAAAAAAGGCAGGAGATTGGCGCCCCAAAAAGGTGCGCTGAAGGTATCGCCGCAAATGACCTGCGCTCGCTGGGGATTGAAGTCCCGGAAAATTGCCTTAGGCAGGCTATAAACGGGGCTTCGGTATATGCTCCTGACGGAAGGTCGGTAAATATTAGCATAATAAATGATGCCGGCTATGTTCTTGAAAGAAAGGTTTTTGACAAGTGGCTGGCTGAAGAAGCAGTAAAAGCGGGGGCGTATATCCGGGCAAAGACAACTATTACAGGAGTCCTTCGTGAGAACGGCAAAATATGCGGAGTCAGGGGGATTTTTATGAATGAACCTTTTGAGGAAAATTGCCGCGTTTTAGTTGCCGCTGACGGGATTGAGAGTAAAGTCTCAAGAATGGCCGGGCTTAACACCACCTGCAAGCCTTCCCTTACAGATTCAGGGTTCCAGTATGAAATGGCCGGAATACATATTGATGACCCAAAAAAGCTATACCTGTTCTTTGGAAACTCAATTGCCCCAAGAGGTTATGTCTGGATTTTCCCCAAGGGCGAAGGGGTTGCAAATGTGGGTATAGGAATACACGGCTCAAGCGACATTTCCGCAAGGGCCTACCTTGACAAATTCATAAAAGGCCACCCTTGGCTCAAAGATGGCTCAATCCTTGAGGTAAATTCCGGGGGAATTCCTGTCGGAGGGTTTATGAAAAAAATGGCCCTTGATAACTTTCTTGCCATTGGTGATGCGGCGCATCAGGTAAACCCGATTCACGGCGGGGGGATTTATGAGGCGCAATACGCGGCAAAGATTGCCGCCGACGTTATTTCCGATGCGCTTGAGAAAGGGGATACTTCCGAGAAAGCCCTTGATGAATACAATAAGCGATGGTGGAGTGAAAGGGGCAATTCTTTGGTTAAGGTGGAGAAACTGAGGGAACTTATAGAAAAGCTGTCTGACGATGACCTTAACTTCTTGGCAGAAAGCCTTGACGGCCAAAACCTGATGGATTTCTGCAAGGGGCGAAATCTGGGAATAATCGGAAGGCTTATTGTCAAAAGGCCGCATTTGGTCAAGTATGCGGGCTCTTTGGTTTAGGTTCAATATTCTGCTTAAAATTCTGCATATAACTCAAAAAATACCTCTTGGCGCTTCACTATAACTTTTTTTCAGTGACTTCACCCTTTCCATAAGGCGCCATTTTGAGAAATTCCTCCGGATTTATGCTTAGTATCGCCTCCTTGTCCTCCCCTTTCGCCATTTTTGCAAGCTCCGCCCTGATTTCTAAGCCCAGCTCTCTGCCTGATTTATCTCCGGGGACGACTAAAACAAAATATTTTGCGTGTTTTTTTAAAGAGCCCTCAACTCCGCGGATAACATCCCTATCCTCAGTTACGCCTATCCCTATGCGCAGTTCGGCCTTCAGGAAATTCTTTTTCCCATAAATCATAAAGGAGCCCTTTGAAAGATATTCTCCGGCCTGGGCTTTCTTTGAGACCTGCTCAGGGTACACCCAGTAAATATCTGCAATCCCGAGGCGAGAGTTCCAGAATCGCGAGTAGCTTGCCGTAAACTGGGCAGTTTCCTCTATTGCCTTCTCTGTGACTTCTCTCCCTTCGCTTCTGATAACCGCAAATGGAGAGCCCGGAATATGGGCGTGGAGCACAATATCCTTTGGCTTGCAGTACTTTTTTATAAGCTTTTCGTTTGTTGTTGCATCCTTTCCAAGAATTGCCAAGAATCCGTCCGAAGTGCGGAAATTGCGAAATTGGCTGAACCATTCCACCTTCGCCTCTGACTTCTTTTTTTTATCCGCCTTTGGCAGTATCTTTTTCTCCTGCCACTCCTTTGTCTTTTCAATTTTTTCCTTTGCCTTTTTTCCCTTGCTAAAGTAAAGGCTTACCGTCTTTCTCAAGTCCCAAGTAAGCGGAATCCTTATTATTGAGCCTTCAAGCTCAAGAACAGCCTCGCCTGCCACCTCATCAACTTCTTTTATGGGCAAAGCCGCCCTTTTTTCTTTTCTCCATGTTTCAATTGCCCGGCGGATATCCTCAAAATTTGAGAAGAGCAGATTTGCCTCAAGCCCGTACTTTTCCGCCTCCCGCCTCCTTTTCTCAAGGCTTTTTTCCTGCTGTTTTTGTATGATTTCGCCTTTTGTTTCCCTCTTTTTGGAATAAACCTCCTCAATAGCTTCAGAGAGGCTCTTTTTTGACTCAAAATTGCCCTTGAATGTTTCAAGCCTGAAAGGCGCCGCAAACCTTACGCCGCCCTCATCTGAGTGCACTCCCGGCTCCATCGGTCGGGCAAGCAGTTTGCTTATCGGGGTTTTTGTCCCGATAATTTCCTTTGCGTAAATTTGGCCTATATATAAACCGGTTGCAAGAGCCCTCTCATCAGTTTCGCCCTCAAAATCATTCAAATTTGGAGATTCCGGGTCAACAAGCTTCTCCTTAGGGGCTATTTTTCTGTCCTTAAATTCCCTTACGGAGAGCGCCCCTATAATCACCCTTTCAGAATCGCAAAGGAGGATGTTTCCTTTCCCGATAAACTCCAGAATAAGCAGAAAGCCGCCGAAATCAAGCTCAAGTGCCTTGTTGAAGCCCTGCTGGCTCAGGGAAACTACCCCCTTTTTTTTGATGTGGTTTAGAAGAAAATTGCAAAATCCGTCGGGATCGCCTAATGGCTTGTTTTCCGTCAGATAGCAGAAATCCTTTCCGACTGCCAAAAACCGCGTCTTTTTGTCCGTACACTTAAACTCAAAAGCGGTATTTTTGTCTCTAATAATGTTTTTGAGCGCGGCTTTTTTGAGGATTGATAATTCCTCGGCCAAATACCGAAAGTCTATTGGGGTCAGGGGCATAATTAAAATGATTTTACAATATCTGCAAAGGGAAAGTTTAGAATGTGAAGAAAAATATTTGGAAAAAGAAAAAATAGGATTTGATGGATTTGCTTAGGATTTTGGGCTTACTCTTCTGCTTTTTTTTCGGTCAGCCCCCCTCTTAACTCCATAGCAGCATATAGCACGCCAGATAATATTAGTGCGTATGGAGCCAAATCATTAAATTTAGCAACAAGAAGGCAGAGGTCATGCCCAACGGTGCCTGTAGCTTCAATCATCCCTTGAGTTACGATCGGTGGCATAATATCCCGCATATTGCCTACAAATTCTCCCGCTTCAGGATAGTGCACCCTCATTGAACCGTAATCAGTGTATCCCGGATAAAAGTATTTAGAAGCATTAATTAGATGATCCCGCACCTCTTCATTTAGCCCTCTTTTTACTATCTCACTCATGACTGGGTAGGTACTCAGCCCAGCCGCTATTTTTCCAAGCCGTTTTTTAGTGAAGTTCATAGTTTATCACCTAAGTATAATATTATATATTTATATAAATACTCTTCTGTTCTTAAAAGTATATATTCTACTATATCAAAACTAACTTCAAAATAACCTATTCCTTTTTCTCAATTGTCAAGAAGCACTTTCCACAGTAATGCCTTATTTTTCCCTCGCCGGCAGGCCTTTTTCCAAGAAACACGCCGGGGCCGCACTTGGGACAGTTTTCGTTCTTGCGCTTAACCGAATCCCCCTCAATAATGTAAAGAGAGCTCTTCTTAACCTTATTGTGCTTCTGCTTGGATTCCGGCTTAGCGTTTTTCTTTGCCATAAGACATTAGTTAATTAAAACTTTATAATAGTATGAAGGCGCAGAATTTCATCAGGAACGGCATCCTTGAGCAGGAGATTTACGATTATTTTGTGGAGAGGCTAAAAGATGTAAATTTTGAGGATGTCGAGGTCCAGCATCTGCCCACCTCCACAAGAATCCTTATATACACCACCCAGCCCGGAATGATTATAGGGGAAGCAGGCCAGACAATTTCCCGGCTCACAGATGAGATAAGAAAAAAATTCGGCCTTGCAAACGCCCAAATAGACATACAAAGAATTGCCAATGATGTTTTGGCCCCAAGGATTATAGCCCACAATATTGCCCGCGGCCTTGAAAACAGGAAGAATTACCGAAGGCTTGCGGATTTCCATATGAGGCGGATTATGAGAAATGACAAAGTTCTTGGCGCGGAAATCGTATTTCAGGGCAAGTTTTCCGGGGCAAAAACCCACAAAGACAAATTCCTCCAGGGGTATATGAAAAAATCCGGAGATATGGCTGAAAAGTATGTAAAAAAGGGGTATGCCATGGCTTTGCCAAAAATGGGCTCAATCGGGATAAAGGTCAATCTGTTTATGAAGCCTAAAGCCGAAACTGCAGTTGCGCCAAAAGAAGAGTAGGCTTTGAGAAATTATCGCAGGATGTATTTTGCCAGAAAATAGGCTGTTTATTAAATGAGTTGTAGCCCACCTTACCTTCCCTAGGATACCCTAATTATCTTGGGGCGGTTTCACTTGCCCATAATCCTGCCAAAAACCCCAAAATTCCGCTTCAACAGACCGGTTAGGGGAAAATCCATGTCAATGCTTGTCGAGCTTTTAGACATAAGCCCTAAAAGCCTTATTTTCTTTGTGTCGGTTAACCTTGAATAAACCCCCCTCAGCCTCATCTGCAGCCAGACTTCCCTGCCAAATATCTTTTTGCACCTTTTCTCATAGCCCAAAAAATTAGGATTTGGCTTATTTAGCTCTTTTGCGGCGATTTGGGCGGCGATTAGGGAGAATATAACCCCTCCTCCGGTAAGCGGCTTTGTCTGGCTTGCGGCATTCCCTATCAGAATGCCCCGCTCAAAAGAGCAGGGCCCAAGTCCTGTCGGTATAACTCCATAGCCCTTTTCAGTAATGTTTTTTGGGCAGTGTTTTGAGAAAAATCTCTCTCTATAAGCCTTTAGGCCCTTTTTTGCAATAAGGCCGTATTCGGTCGCCCCTCTTCTTGGGGCCTTCCATGCAAAAAGGTCAGAATATTCAGAGTCAAAATAGACCTCATAGCTGTCGCTTGGCTTCTCATCAGAATAGGCAAATTCGCCGAAATAGTATTTTTTCGGGCTGTTTGCTAAAAAAGTTCTCCGAACTAGGGAATTTGCCCCGTCGCAGCCAATTATATACTTCGTATTGTAAGAGCCTTTTTGTGTATGGACTGTGATAAAGCTGTTCATTTTCTTTATGCTTTTTGCCTGTTCGTGTTTCACTTCCGCATTTTTTTTGGCGCGGGAAAGCAAAAAACGCTCAAATTTCTCCTTATCAACCACAAGGGAGTTTAGGCCAAACTCAAAACACGCCTCTCTGCATCGCAAGTTTGCCTGAAATATTTCCCTCTCAACAATTCCCGGCGGCAAATCAAAGAATTTTTTAAGCCTGCCCGATATAAATCCCGAACACCTTCTTGGGCCGAGATTTTCGTGCTCTTCGAGCAAAAGGGCCTTTTTGTTTTTCAGAAGGCTTGCGGCATAAAGCCCGGCAACCCCTCCGCCCACAATAATATAGTCATACATAGTCGTACATTCTTCGGAGTTTTAGGCCCTGCCCGGCCTAGCCATTAGTAGTCTTGACGCAAAAACAAATTAAATTAAAATGAGAATTTACAATGATTTATACTTAGAAACCGCCTCTTTGAATTCCTGGGCTTTGTTTTTGAGTATGGCAAGGCTTCTTTTTAGCAGTTCATCTTCAGGGAGGGTTGAACAGCTCTCAATAGTCATCTTGATGCTATTTGGGTTTTTGTATTGGTAGCCCACAACCGCGGCCTGCCACTTTGCATGCTCTTTGCCTGTCCCTGTCCTTGTGGAGCAGGTAAGGTCTATCATTTGGTTTTCCAATAGTTCGACAATTGGTATATCCATATTGTCTATCTGCGCATCGCCTTTTATCGGCTGGAGGTTTGCAGAAACTACAGGCAAAGGCCCTTCCACCTTTAGCCTGAATTCTCCATCGCCTTTTACCGGTATCAGCCCGATTCTGTGAGTAAGAATTTCGTCTTGCAAAGCTGAATTGTTCTCGGTTATCCTTACCTCATCTATTGCTGAGAGCGCAATCTCGGTAAGCATTATCCTTCTTAGGGCATTTGCGAAACTCGGGCTTGTATCCTTAAGATCCACTTCTGCGTAGCCTTTATGGCTCTTAAACTTCATCTCCATTTAAATATTAAGGCCGAAAATTTAATATGGCTTTGCAAACCCCACCCAATAACTTATTCGGGGCTTTTTGGATAATCCATAACCCATAAATTTTTCATATATTTATATATGGGCCTGTAGATCAGTGGTAGATCGCCTGCTTTGCAAGCAGGAGGCCGTGGGAGAAGACTTTCTTTCCCAAAAGAAAGTCCTCTACGTCAAAGAAACATTCGTTTTGCTTCGCAAAACGGTGTCCCATTTGCCTATGGCAAATGAAGGGGGTATTCCCGCTTCGCGGAAATACAACTTTAATTGACTAAAAGGAAAGAAATGCTTCCATGACTTCAAATCCCACCGGGTCCATTTAAACCTTAAATGAGATTATTACAGCCCTTGCCTGCTTTTAGGGGCATTCTTAATCTTGGCCATAATCCTATCCCTAAGCCCCTCGGCATCCTTTATCCCTAAAGCCGGCAGATAGCCTTCACTTTGGTAAGCATTTCCCCCCCGGCCTCCATATCCTCTATAGGCAATTGCAGAGCGGCCTGCAGTTTCTATGAAAAGCGAGGAAAAACCAAATATGCGGGCAACTATTCCCCGCCGTATATCTATATTTTGGACCCTGGCGTATGGTATTGATACATACTTCTTCCATATAATGCCCTTCTCAATTCTTATGCTATCGGGCTTTAGCTCATAAAGCCAGCGATTATAGGACATTCGGGCATAAACCTCAGTTAACAATGCTAAAAGAGCAATAGGGCCCAAAAACATGAGCTTAAAGGCAGCACTTGAGAAAAAAGCGCCAAACATAAAAAGGCTAATAAATAAAACGGGGAGTAAAAGGGGAAATAGTATCTGAAGCCTAAATAGCCAGAGAGCCCCGGGATGCATTTTTTTCATTTTGAGGCCTTTTTGCCCGAAACCTTATTTGTCAGAAAGTTTCTCCATTTTTCGGCATCCTCTATACTTAATGCAGGAATATGGCCTTCGGGGCTTGGCATTCCTGAATAGCCCGCAGTATGAATCATAAGTGTTGAAAATCCAAGCATTCTGGCTATTATGCCCCGGTGTATATCCACATTCTGAATTCTTTCATAAGGTATGCTGCTGTACTTTTTCCATATAATCCCCCTCTCCTTTTTAAACCCGTCTTCTGTAAACTCATAAGCCCAGTTGTTATAAGAAAGCCTTGCATAAAGCTCACCTAAGGCCAAAACCAAGGCAATATACGCAAACAGGTAAGGATAAAGGGCGCCTATGAAACTCTTTTCTGATGCTGTCCTAAATATTACAGGAAAAATCATCCAAAACAGAATAAATGCCAAAAAAAGCCCGCCCAGATAGGCATCTACCCTAAATTGCCATCTTGCTCCGGGATGCAGCTTCTCCATAAACAAATACAGAAAGGCATATATTTAAAGGGAAGATAAGCTATATTGAAATATTCCGGTTAGCTGTAGAATCAACTGCTAAAATATTCCTGTAGGGTAGCTTAACCTATTACTTCTATTACTTGCCTTCAGCTCCGGCAGGGCCTTTTTTATCCTCGGCCTTTTCCTTTGGCTTTTTCTCGGCTTTAGCTTCTTTAAGCTCGCCTTCATTTGTTTCTGGGGCCTTTTTTTCCGCGGATTTGGCTTTTATCTCCTCTTTTGCTTTCTCTGCAATTGCCTCTTTTACCGCTTCAACCGCCTTTTTCTTCCCCTCATCCGCAGATTTTACCGCCTCTTCTTGGGTCGCTTTTTGTGTCTCTTTTTGTGTCTCCTTTTGTGTCTCCTTTTGTGTCTCTTTTTGTGTCTCTTTTTGTGTCTCTTTTTGGATTTCTTCTTTCAAAGGCTCTGCCTTTTCGTCTTTTGTTAATGCCTTTGAGCCAACAATTTCCCTCTCTTTTAATATAATTTCAAGGTGGGTTGCCTTAATCTGGTTTCCAAGCTTTGACTTGTGCCTCCTTCTCCTCATAGTAGTCCCATTCTGGGAGGCAATGTGCGCAACAAACATATTTGAGAGGTCAAGGTTTTTGAATTCCGCATTTTTTTCAGCTGATTTTGTAAGCTCCAAAATCTCAAGGGAAACCTTTGTGTAATATTTCCCGTTGATGCTGTTTTTTTGTGAAATAAGCCCCTCCAAAAAAGCCTTTGCCTTATTCAGGCCCATGCCACTTATTCTTTTGCACACAACTTTTGAGGATTTTGTTGAAACTCTCGCATTATAATTGCAGGCTTTTGCCGTATTACCCTTAACTTCTTTGCTGTACATAGTGATTACTTCTTGGAGGCCGAGAATTTAGTCCCGTGCGATGCTCCAATTCCCGCCGCGCCGTGCTTCAAAGCAGACCTTGTAAGGGCAAACTCGCCAAGCCTTCTGCCAACCATTTCAGGCTTTATGTCAACGGCCCTAAACTCATTTCCCTTGTGTATTCCGATTTTGTGCCCAATCATTTCAGGAAGTATGATCATATCCCTGCAGTGAGTCTTGATAAATGCGCTCCCCTTCTTTCCATCTTGCTTTTTTAGTTCTTCAAGAAGCCTTTTTTCTTCGGGAGTAAATCCCCTTTTTGCTTTTCTAGCCTCTCTTGAAGGAAGGAGCTCTATAAATTCCTCTCTTGATAGTTTTTCGGGATTTTTCCCTCGGTACAAGAATTCTGCCATAATCTAAGTGGTTAAAAATTAAAAGAGTATCTGCAAATTGCAATTTCCTGCATATCCGGCAAAAGAGAGTGGATTTTTAGGAATTTGCGCCAAAATCGCGCAAAAAGCCTGCTTAAACGATAAATAAGCTTATCTGCTATCCTTATTATGGCGGTTATTGAGAAAGAAAAGGCAGAGACCTTGGAGAAAATCACAAACCTGTGCAAGAGAAAGGGGTTTGTTTTCCCCTCCTGCGAGCTTTACGGAGGCCTTGCCGGAATGTATGACTACGGGCCTTTGGGCGCCGAACTGAAAATGGCGATTAAGGATTTTTGGTGGAGCCGGTTTGTCCGAGGGCGGCCTGATGTTTTAGGCATTGATGCCTGCACAATAAACCACCCTAAGGTATGGGAGGCCTCGGGACACCTGGCGGGATTTACCGACCCTCTTTTTGACTGCAAAAAATGCGGCTACCGAATCCGCGCCGACCACTTAATTGAGGATGTTTTGGGTATTTCCGCAGACGGTTGGAGTTTGGAGCAGTTTAATGAGATTGTGGCGGAAAAAAGCATAACCTGTCCCAAATGCAAGGGGGACTTCAGCCCAGCCCGAAAATTTAATCTGATGTTCAAGACTTTTGTCGGCCCTGTGGAAGATGACGCCCATGTAGCCTACCTTCGCCCCGAAACCGCTCAGCTTATCTTTACAAATTTCAAGCCTGTGGTTGAGACCTCAAGGGTAAAATTGCCCTTCGGAATCGCCCAAATAGGAAAAGCCTATCGAAACGAAATATCGCCAAGGGACTTTTTGTTTCGCCTTCGAGAGTTTGAGCAGATGGAAATAGAATATTTTGTCCACCCCAAAAAGCTTGATGACTGCCCCTACCTTACAAAAGAGGCGCTTGAGTTTAAAATGCTTGTTTTGGACGAGCCGGCGCAAAAAAGCGGCTCGGATATGGCCCTGATGTCGGTTAAAGATGCTATTGGCAAAAAGGTAATTTCTACGGCATGGCACGCTTACTGGCTCTATGAAACCCTTAAATGGTTCATTGATATGGGCATAAGCCTGGAAAAGCTCCGGCTTCGCCAGCACCTTTCTGATGAGAGGGCGCACTATGCCGCAGACTGCTGGGATGTTGAATATAAATTCCCATTCGGCTGGAAGGAGATTCATGGAATGAGCAACAGGGCGGATTTTGACTTAAAGCAACATATGGAGTTTTCAAAGAAGGATTTGACCTATTTTGATGATGTAACTCAAGAAAAAGTTACCCCCCATGTTATTGAGCCTTCTCAAGGGCTTGACCGGGCCTTTTTGTCCATTTTGATTGATGCCTATTGTGAGGATAAGGAAAATGAGAGGATTGTCTTAAAGCTTCACCCAAAACTCGCCCCGATTAAGGTCGCAATCCTGCCCCTTGTAAAAAAAGACGGATTGGCCGAGAAAGGCATGGATATTTTTGGGATGCTAAAGGATTGCTACACCTGTTTTTATGATGAGAAGGGGAGCATCGGCAGAAGATATGCCCGAATGGATGAGGTCGGCACCCCCTACTGCATTGCCGTAGATTATGAAACAATTGAGAAAGGCACAGTTACAATAAGGGACCGGGACTCGACAAAGCAGGTTAGGGCAAATGTTTCTGATTTGCCAAATATTTTATATAGCCTAATGTCCGGGCAGATGAAGTTTGAGGATGCCGGAGAGGCTGTTGAGACGAGGAAGAAATAGATCTCTTTCAAAACTTGTTATCTCTATAATATATATTTAAGGATAGAAAAGTATTTATATAAATACATACTATTATAATTAGGTGATAAAAATGACAAAAGTAAATGTAAATCCGATGAACAAAACGGCATATATAGCAACCACTATTGCTGAGGGGCTTGCAGGTATTGCAGGCACAGTCTATGGAGCCTTATACGACCCCAATTTAATAGTTCCTGCGGGCTTGGTTCTAGCAGACACATATTACCGAAAAAGACTGCTTGAACAAGTCGAAGAAGGCCAAAAGGGTAATAAATACGACTTGCCTTGGGGATCAGGAATAAGTAATATAATAGTACCTACCGCAGAGATCTGTGCAGGAACACTAATTATAGTCACCGACATAAGTAGCTGAACAAGTTATGCGTAAACTTATGTTCCCCA
>CAZJKT010000019.1:0-17008 GCA_964547015.1 uncultured archaeon | reverse complement strand
GTTAGAATTTGACTAAGTTAGGATTGAAATTTCCGTTAAGATACGCTGTTATAGTTGAGTTTGATAGTTAGAATTTGACTAAGGTAGAATCAAAAATCCCAAAATCAAAGAAAATCCGATAGAGGCCTTTTGTTTTTGCTTATCATTGAAAGGCAGCCTTTGCACATCCAAGAGTATCTCTGGTAAATCAGGTCGGGATACTCCTTTTTGCATACACGGCACTTTCCGGCTTTCCTATCCATATTCCTCCGGCTTCGTATAGCCTCCGTCAATTGAATCTCTTTGCCCGGTCCTTTTCGGTGAACATTTCATAAGCCTAAAACAGGCCAAGGCATTAATGTACATAAAGTGTGCTTAGGGCCGAAATTGAGCCATTCTAAGTTGATTTAGGAAAAATCCGGTTTTGGCCAAAGTAAAGTATCGCTTACCCCAAAGGCTTTTCGGGAAAGACGAAAAGCCCTCTAAAATATAAAAAACCGCCCTAAAACCTAAGAAAACTCCCCTCATTTTACCATTTTAAGGTCATTTCCATTTGTTCTGCCTTAGTAAAGATTTTTTTAGGTATAACTTAATGGAAAAATTTAGAAAACTGGGCCTGAATGAGCCCATTGTGGAAAAAATCAGACAAAAAATGTTTGAGTCTCCTACAGAGATTCAGGAAAAGGCCATTCCCTTAGTTCTTGAAGGGAAAGACCTTATAGCCGGCTCCTTTACGGGGTCGGGAAAGACCCTTGCATTCGGATTAGGGATAATCCAGAAGGCTGATAAGGGCAAAGGCATACAGGGATTAGTCCTTGCGCCTACAAGAGAGCTTGCTATGCAGGTTGCAAAATCATTAGATGAGTATTCAAGGCATAATAAGCTTAAAATCGAGGCAGTATACGGGGGAGTTTCAATTGACCCCCAGATACGAAACCTTAAGTCCGCAGAAATTGTTGTCGGAACCCCGGGAAGGCTCATAGACCATATAGAGCGGGGAACAATAGACCTCAGGAACCTAAAAACCCTTGTCCTTGACGAGGCGGATATGATGCTTGACATGGGGTTTTTGGATGATGTCGAAAAGATAATAAAAGCCTGCCCGAAAGACAGGCAGACCCTTCTTTTCTCGGCAACAATTCCATTGGAAATCGAGGACCTCTCAAAAAAGCACATGAATCATGCAGTAAAAATCGCGGCAAAAAACTATGTTGACCCAAAGAAGCTAAAGCAGGTCTACTATGATATCCACCCGGACAACCTGAAGTTCTCGCTTCTTTTGAGGCTTCTCAAAGAAGAGAAAGCGGAAAGGGTGATGATTTTTTGCAACACAAGAAGGACTGTTGATTTTATCACCGACAACCTCAAAGCCCAGAAAATAGAGTCGCTTCCAATCCATGGAGGGTTTACTCAGAGCAAAAGGGATACGATAATGAAGAAATTCCACTCTGAAAAGTCCCCCATATTGGTCTGCACTGATGTTGCGGCAAGGGGGCTTGACATAAACGATGTAACCCATGTCTACAATTACGACATGTGCAAGGACAGCAAGGAATATGTGCACAGGGCAGGAAGGACAGCAAGGGCAGGAAAAGAAGGTATGGTCATAAGCCTGATATCAAGCAGGGATATGGACAACTTCCGAAATGTGCTCTCAGACCATGATATGAAAATAAGGGAGGTTAAGATGCCAAGGCTTGAGAAAGTCAGGTTTATCCTAAGGGATGCTCAGGGAAGCCGAATGGGCGGCTCTCAGGGAGGATATCGCGGAGGACCGAGAGACACAAGAAGGGACGGCTACAAAAGAAGAGACCCTCCAAAGCCGCCTGAAGTTCGGGTAGGAAAGAGAACCGTTTACCGCGACTGATTTTTTTATTTTCCCTGTTGTTTTTTTTGAATATAGGATGTATTTGCTATTTTTTATATCTGTGTTGAATATTCCTAAAAAAGCCCTAAAAAATCCGCCAAATTATATTCTAAAAGCCACTATATAGTTTAATCAAATACCTATTATGGCTCAGAATGTGAAATTCCTTTGCAGCGCATTGTTTTTGGCAGGACTGCTTTTCGGATATTTTATCTTTGCGGGGGATGCTATTATCCCTAAACAGGAAGAACTCCCGCTTATCCTTGATGAGGAGTCGAGCTTTGGAATAGTGAGGTTCTCTTCAGAAAAGGAGCTTACGGATTATATTGCCGCTTCAAAAGAACTGTCGGGAGAGAGCTATTACGGATATGATTTGGGGCTGGGGACACTTAGCGCTCCCGGGGGAATTATGAGGGACATGGGGGCTTTAGACTCCGAAAAAGCAAGCCCTCAAAGCATGCCTTCTTCAGAAGGGGGATATTCGCCTTCAAGAGTATCTGAGACAAATGTTCAGGTTTTGGGGATAGATGAGCCCGACATTTTAAAAACCGACGGAAACATGATATATTTTTCAGCCGCAAATCTTTGGGATTACCGGTATTATGAAAAGGATATCTATAGGGGGCAGGGGAAGACAAGAATTATCAAAGCATATCCGCCTGCAGATATTGGGGAAATATCGGGAATTGACAAGCAGGGGGAAATGCTTCTTTCAGGCAACAGCCTAGTCATATTCTCAGGGAACTCGATTTACGGATATGATGTTTCCAATCCTGCAGAGCCCGAGCTTATTTGGGATATGGAGCTTGATTCTTCATTAATTTCATCAAGGCTTCACGGGGAGAAGATCTATATTATTGCAAGAAATCAGGTAAATCTTTATGAGCCCTACCCTATTGCACCGATAATTAAGGGCGGCTTGCCTGTATATGTTGACTACACCGATATTTACCGCCCGTCCCGGCAGTCAGATGCAAGTGTTTATTACCACAGCTTTAGGATTGACACTAAAACCGGAGATATAGAAAAGAAGTCATCATTCCTTGGCTCTTACGGCTCTTCAGTTTTTTATATGTCCCCTGAAGCGATGTATATAACCTATAATTTGCAGGGGGATTACCTTGCATTTATGCACAGATTTATGTCCGAAAAATGCCCGGATATTTTTCCAAAGGATGTTCTTGAGCGTATGAGAAGGGTGATGGGATATGATTTGAGCAACAGCGCCAAGTCAGCCGAGTTTTCGGTAATCCTTGGGGAATATATGTCCTCTCTTAACAGGGATGAGCAGATAAAGTTGAGAAATGAGCTTTCTAATAGGATGGACAGTTACCTTATAGAGCATGGCAGGGAGCTTGAAAAAACAGGCATTGTAAAGCTGAATTTGGATCTTGAAGTTGTTGCATCGGGAGAGGTTCCGGGAAGGCTTTTAAACCAGTTTGCGCTTGATGAATATGGAGGATACTTAAGAGTGGCATCCACAAGCGGGGATAGGGCTAAAAGCGCAAATGACTTGTATGTCCTTGATTCAGGCCTGAATATATATGGAAAGATTATGGATTTTGGGCTTGAGGAAAGAATCTATTCTGTGCGGTTCCTTGGAGACCGCGGCTATATTGTGACTTTCAGGGAGATTGACCCTTTCTTTGTAATGGACCTCTCAGACCCAAAAAGCCCTAAAATAGAGGGAGAGTTAAAGATTCCGGGCTATTCTTCATATCTGCACCCTATAGGGGATAATCTGGTGCTTGGGATAGGTAAGGAAGACTCAAAAGTTAAGCTTTCTCTTTTTGATGTATCCGACCCGAAAAACCCGAAGGAAACCTCCAAGTATATGCTTGATGAATACTGGTCAGGTGTCTTGGATAACCACAGGGCATTTTTAATAGACCCCCGACACGAAATATTTTTCCTTCCCGGAAATATGGCAGGCTATATTTTTTCATACAGCGGCGAGGAGATATGGCTTGAGCAGGTAATTTCCGGAGTATCCGCGAGCCGCGCCCTATATCTGGATGATTATCTATATATTATTGGCCCGGGCGGAATTGCGGCCTATGATGAGAATAATTGGAAAATTGCGGGCCAGATAAAGTTCTAACTTTAACTTTATAGAAGAGTGAGCCACCGATGGGATTTTCAAAGCCAGCCAATTTTGTTTGATATGCGAACCTGCGCTCGTTCTTCGCTAATATTTGAACGGCGCCAAAAACTGCGAAGCAGTTTTTAGTTTCTTTTTGGCTGAAGACTTTTTCTTGCAAGAAAAAGGCTTAGTTGAACCCACAACCTTCGGTTTACAAGACCGGTGCTCTTTAACGGAATTTCCTTTTGGAAAGAACGCTCGTCCTTCGGACGGCGCCTCCAATTGCTCTGCAATTGAAGGAAGGCTTCTACCGTTGAGCTACGGTGGCATAATCCTTTTTAGGAGTTAATTTAAAAGCAAGTATATTCTTATGGGTTATCTATTTAAGGGAATATCCCCGGTTGTAGCTACCGTACTTCTAATTGCATTTAGCATAGCGATTGCCACAATAGTTGGAACCTGGGCGATGAACTACACGCAAAAAGAGCTAAAATCCCTTGAAAGCGATGAATATTGCAGAAAAGTTTCAATAGAGAAGCTTGATTTTAATTATAACCCTATTTCGCGGGAGGGGATGGTTCGGCTTCAAAATACCGGCGAGAAAATTGGGGGATATCGCATTTATGCATTTAATGATGAAACCCAGGAATTGCTAAATGAATATGCAATCCAGGCCACTACAGGTGATATAAGAGCCCTTGCTTTTCAGGTGGAGATTTCCGGGGTAAATGAGATAATGGTTGAAGTACTCAACTGCCCAACGGTTAAGATTCGAGTGAGTGTTTAGCTGAGGATATTATCCATAAGTCAAATTTTAAATAAAATGGGCATGACAGGATTTGAATTCACAGAAGGACCCCCGTCTTTTTCTAAATTCCCTTAAAGACGCTCGTTCTTCGCTTGCGCTCGAACGGCGCCTCCAATTTGCTTCGCAAATTGAAGGAAGTCTTCACCTGCGACCCCCGCCTGTCTTCTTAATTACCCAACGGCACGGTGATATCCCGCGAAGCGGAATCTTTTTTCTTTGACGTTGAGGACTTTCTTTTTCTAAAAGAAAGTCTTCATTAGAAGGGCGGTGCTCTATCCAAACTGAGCTACATGCCCATAAGTAGGATTAGATAATTTTTAAGAAAGCCCTTTTTGCCTCAGGTTTTTGCGGGGCTAAAAAATAAAACCCCTAAATGCGTAAATTTAACCCCTTTAGAAGCTTCTCCCCTAAATACATATATGGACCCGGAACTCTTGAAGATGAAAAAAGTCATTGACGAGCTTGAAAGGATGAGAGGCCGCCATACCGAACTTGTTTCCTATTATATTCCGGCAGGAAGCGACTTTAACAAGGCCTCTGACCTTATATCACAGGAGCAGGCCCTCACAAGGAATGTAAAAAACAAAACTGTGAGAAAAAATGTTTTGTATGCTCTTGAAAGGGTGTCTCAGGAGCTTAAATTAATTCCAAGGCTCCCCGAAAACGGAATTGCCTTTTTTTGCGGAAATGTATCCCAAGAAGAGGGAAAGGCGGACATCAAAATTTGGACTATTGTTCCCCCCGACCCTATTCAGGTGAAGCTGTACTGGTGCGGCCAGACTTTTAAGACAGACCCCCTAAAAGAGCTTGTCAGGGAAAAAGATAATTACCTCATAGTTTGTCTGGACAAATCCCAATCCACAGTTGCTCTTGTTTCAGGCAAAAATATCACAATAAAGGAGAACTTAGATTCCCTTGTGCCCGGAAAGACCAGGGCCGGAGGGCAGAGCTCTGTCAGGTTTTCAAGGGTAAGGGAGAATTTATTAATGTCCCACCTTCAGCATACTGCAGCAGCTACGGTAACTGTTGCAAAGGATTATTCCCTGAAGGGGATAATCATATCAGGCCCCGGACCGATAAAGGAAAAATTTCTAAATGAGGGTTACCTGCCTAATGACCTCCAAAAGCAGGTATTGGGGGTTGTTGACACTTCCTACACAGATATACAGGGAATAAGGGAAACCCTGGAGCGCGGAAGGGAACTTATAGAGGAGGCTGAGATTACCCGAGAGATTGACCTTTTAAAGGACTTTTTTGTAAGGCTGAGCCGGGCTAAAGGCGAGGTTGTTTATGGGGAGGATGATGTTTCCGGGGCGATTGAGGCGGGGAAGGCCGATATTGTGCTGATGTCTGAGGATTTTTCTGAAATGGGCAAAATAGAGGAGCTTTGCGAGCAGGCGGGGACAAGGCTTGAGCTAATTTCCATGGCTACTCCGGAAGGGGCCCAGTTTAAAAGCATAGGCGGTGTTGGGGCAATTCTGAGGTATTAATTTTATACGGCATTCATATAGCATTTTCAGAGAAAAATTCCAAATAGCGCAAAAGAATAACTTTTTTAAAATAGGAATAATAGCGTAATACCCAGTAATACTTTTGTATATATACGGGGCCAGTAAACTCATTAATGTGTGGCATAATAGGCTACTTTGGAAGCCAAAACGCAATTCCATTAATTCATAGAGGGCTCAAACGCTTAAGTTATAGGGGTTATGACTCGTGGGGGATTGGCGCTGTGAATGCCGAAGTCCTGACTGTGCTAAAAAGGGTTGGGGACATTGAGGGAGCCCAAGTTGATCTTAATATTGCCCCAAATATAGGTATAGGGCATACAAGATGGGCCACAAACGGAGGTGTTACTGAAGAAAATGCCCACCCGCATACCTGCTCAAAAGGGGAGGTGGCAATAGTCCATAACGGGATTGTTGAAAATGCTGATGAGCTAAAGGAGGCGATGGGGGAGAGGGAATTTAAGTCCCAGACGGACACTGAAGTGATAGCCCACCTCATAGAGATGGAGATTGATTCGGGCAAAGATTTCCCTGATGCAATAAAAGGGGCCTTTTCAAAGATTAAAGGCAGAAATGCGATTGTTGCTATCCATAAAGATTTTAAAGGAGTTATTGGAATAAAAAAGGGCTCTCCTTTGGTTGTCGGCGTGAAAGGGGAAGAGTACTTTATAGGCAGCGACCCTATGGCCTTTTCTGACGAAACTAATGAAGTTATATATATGGATGACGACGAGATGGTTGTCTTAAATTAAGATGCCCCGCCTTAGCGTTAAGGGGGAGGTTACAGCGTCAGAGCTAAGGAAAATCGGGGAATCCGTATTAAGAGACAGGTATTTTTCGGGCGTTCCGGGTACAGATAATCTGGTTGGAGATATAGGGTCAGGCTATATCCGATTCACAGACCCTCCTCCGAAGGGGTATGGCTGGCCGATAAATATTGACTATAGCCTCCAGCCTAAAGAGGTCAGGAAATTGCAAGAAGCTCTGGATAGGCGGGGTTTGGTGGTTTAGAATGGGAATTAAGATATATAATACTAAAACCGGAAAAGAGATAAAGAAAAATACCGAAAGAGTAAGGGTTTGCGAAGCTTTGGGCTCTTTGGAAGGCCATTACATGCTAAAGGAAATTATAGAGCAGCAGGAAACAATAAAGAAAGCGGCAGACCAGGATGAGGGGAAGCTAATTGAGGCCGCCATGGATATTTTAAGGGCAAAAAATGTTGTTTTTATTGCCTGCGGAACCGCAAGATATGCCGCGATTGTAGGGCGCTACCTTTTCTCAAAGGTTGCGGGGAAGTTCTCTGAAGTAATAATGGCGCACGAATTCCAGTATTTTATAGACTCGGTTGACAGCAATACCGCAATAATTGCTGTTTCTCAATCAGGGGAAACCGCGGATGTTCTTGAGGGAGTTATGAAAGCAAGGGAGAAGGGGGCAAAGCTTATATCTATTGTTAATGTCCCGACATCCACTCTGGCAAGGATTTCAGACAGGGTATTTGACACTAATTGCGGGCCTGAGGTTGCGGTTGCTTCCACCAAAGCTTTTACAGGCCAGCTCGCGGTTCTCTACCGGCTTGCTTTTGCCACAATAAACCGCTCATATGATGCAAAGATTGAGCTGGAGGATATTGCTTCAAAAGTAGGGCTGATGGTGTGCGACCTCAAAGAGCAGATTGAAGAATTGGCGCAGATAATCAAGGACAAAGATGATTTGTATTATCTTGGCAGAGGAATCGACTTTGCGATAGCTTCAGAAGGGGCGCTCAAGTTAAAGGAGCTTTCCTATCAGCACGCCGAAGGCATGCCTGCAGGAGAGCTTAAGCACGGGACACTATCCTTAATCTCAAAAGGCACGCCTGTTGTTGCAATTGCGCCAATGGACTATGCTTTTGAGGAGACGCTTAACAATGTCCATGAGGCAAAGGCAAGAGGGGCTTTTATAATAGGTGTGTCTGATGTCAAGAAAAGCATGTTTGATTTCTGGATACCTCTGCCTACAGTAAAAGAAATATTTTATCCGATTGTGGCGGTAATACCTTTGCAGATGCTTGCTTATTATACTGCTGTTGCGAGGGGGAACAATCCTGATAAGCCGAGAAATCTCGCAAAAAGCGTTACCGTTAAATGAATGTAAAAATGTATTATGGAGAGCCGACCAAAAAGCAATCTTGAAAATTCTAAGCCCGCCCTTCCACTGTCTCAGGGAGAAATGGAAACCTTATTTAAGGCGCAAAAGCTGGGGGACTATGTGGCGCTCCAGGAAGCTCAGGAAAGGCTCAAACTAACATATCTTGACCGATTGGAGCGAAAATGGCAGGAACTCAAAAAAAAGCGCCCCGAGATTGTCCCGCCGTTTGACATAGATAACCCCAAAGCCCAGGATTTTCTATTAAACAAAACATCGCTCAAAACTTACAATATAGAGCATCATTTGGCGACTTTTAACAAGATTTCAGACCTTTCAACGGCAGGGGTGCGCGAATTTTACAATATTCTCCACAGCGAAGACCCGACCTATATGTATAATGATGCTTTTTTGTCGCTTCTGGTTGAGGCGGAAGCGGATTTCCTAAAAATCCTCCACAAGGATATCCGGAGCATTCTTGCCGCCCAAAAGGAGGAAGGGCTTTGCAAAAAAATACGCCAAGAACTAAATCCAAAAGATCTGGAAATAATTGAGGAAATTTACCAAAAGCCTGTTGAGCAGATTATCCCTTTCCTTAAAAAAACCCCTGTAAAAGTTTTGGGACGCGAGGTTAGGGCATTCTCGGAGAAGCATGTGGAACTTGAAGCCAGAATTCTTGCGGCAAATGGGGTGGCGGTAATTACAACAGAATTTCCGACAGATACGATGGCGATTTATATGTGCTCTTTTTTGGGGTTTCTTCTCGGAAGCTCAGGCGGAACTTATTATACTCCAAGCCACAGTTCTCTTTATGTGATGGGAAGAAAAGCTCTGTCCGCAAACGGGGCGCAGCTTCTGCCTGATGTCTACAAAAATTATAGGGATAATCTTCAAAAAATTATTAATGAAGCAAAGTCGGGAGAATATATTATTGGCCTTTCCTGTTCAAGCGACCCTAAAATTATAAGGAGGCTCACCTATGATAGGATGATTGGGCTTTATTCTTCAATGCTTGCGTTTCCAAAGGAATTTGTGGAGGTAATAAATAAGGCCACTCGGGAGGGCCATAAAATTGTCCTCAATTGCCTTAACGGATGCACATGGAAGACCGTCTCAAAATTGCTTGAGGCAAACGGGGTCAATCCTGATGTTTTTGAGGTCTTATGGGGCGAGGAGAACCCGTATTTTAGCTCAGGATATATTGCCATAAAGGATCCGGACAGCGGAGAATATCTGGTTGACCATTTGGGGATTGACACAACTATGCCCGCGGTTGTAAGGACAATGCCGTACGCAAAAATTTTGTCATCTGAGCCGGTCGGCAGAAGGATTTATGAATGCGACCCGGACTCCGACCGGTTTGTCCTAAAACAAATTGTTCCTGAGGAGATGGCGCCGCTTTTGGAGGAATATGGCATTCCTTATTATCCGCTTGATAAGGGGCGAATTTTGGCATCCCCCAGCCCGAATAAGATTTTCCTTGAATTGGATGTCGCCGACTATGAGAGGATGAAGGAGTCAGGAGAGTGGGGGAAATATTTCTTCGCCTATTTTCCAACCTATGTTTCAGCAAAAGCCTGGCAGGAATTTGCAGAAGCCCTCAAGAAAAAAGAGGGTAATATTGAGACCTTGATGTGCAGGGTGGGCTTCAAAAATTTCAATGAGCTTCAGCCAAAGATTGAAGGCTGGCTGTTCAACCACCCTGACGAAAAGACATTTAAGATGCGCGACCAGTTGGGGCGAGAAGTTGAGCTGCATCGCGGAGAAAAAGGAGTTAGGATTTTGAGCAAGGAGGAGGAGAGCGGAGGCCGTGTTGCCGGGCTTGCAGAGCCATGCATGAATATATTAGGTCAGCTTACAATTGCAATGCCTGAAAAAAGCGTTGGGGATGCTCTGTTTTCTGAGCTGTACCGGGCCTCGGCATTCTATCTTAAAAATAAGGGCTTGTCCGGCGACTATTTTGTTCCGAATTCTATTGAGCGGACTTTCAAAGTTTACGGGCTTGAGGCAAAGATTGATTATAGGATAGATGTATTTCACGGCGACCAGGGGCTTATTGCCCAAAAGCCATTAGATGAGCAAAAGATATTCAAGGAGAGATCTGAAGCGGAGAAAAATAATTTCAACAATTTCTTTTTCTCTCTGGGAAATGCTGTCCGCAAAAAAAAGGCCTCGCTTGAAGATGTGAATAAGGTGTTGGAGTTTGTGATGCCGCAATGGGCAGAAACATGGAAGTGCATCGAATTTACAACCCTTACCGAGGAGCCTCTCTCGGAAGGCAGGACGCGGCCTGAAGGAGTTCCCATGGTATTTAGCAAAAAAGGCGGCCTCGTCCCGATTGTCCTTGAGCTTGACTTCCGGCCCTCAGCCACAGACCCGCTTAAAAGTAAAGTTTATATCGATGCGGAGGCTCTGCCCCCAAAGGTGATTGCAGAGATTGAGCAGGTGATGAATGAGCTGAAGAAATATGATCTCTACGGAATTCTTGAAAATTACGGATTTGAGCCCGTGATTCCAAAACATGCAAGGCTGGAAGAGATTGGGCTAAAAAGCTTTTTTAGGGGCTAGCGACTTTTAGGGTTCATTTCAGATTTTGCTCAAATGAAAATAATAAGTTATAATACCTGATATTACGCGGTGTATCTTTGGTTTTGTTTTTTCCATTTAGGTATTATACTTGCGCCGAAGATAATACTTTAATTTTATGATGGTAATATGGTAAACCACGGGTGTTACTCCATATCACCACTATTTATAGCCTGTAGATTCTGATGTTTGTATGATAGAAGTTGTGTGCTTTGGAGGTGGAAATGCAATCCCGAAACTGCTGCTCCCTTACCTAAAGGAGAGAAATTTTGAAGTTACTTCTGTCACCTCGATGGTTGATTCCGGCGGCTCGACAGGCCAGCTTAGGGCAGACTTCAATATTCTTCCTCCCGGGGATATTCGCAGGCACCTGCTTGCGCTCTCGGATGCCCCTCAGTGGAAGAAGGACTTTTTCGCTTTCAGGTTCGGGCACGAGGTGTTCGACGGAGGGCACAAGGGACATTCATTTGGGAATGTTTTTCTCGGCGGGCTCGAATACGCGATAAAGGATTACGGCAAAGTCCTGGACTTTTCCCACGAATTCCTTGAGGTCAAAGGAAGATGCCTTCCGGCAACTGCGGGGCTCACACATATAGTCGGGCTTTTGGAAAACGGGCGGGAGGCGATAAGCGAGGACGAGATAGATGTCCCTAAAGAGCACGACCCGGACGCAAGGATTGTCGAGGCCTATCTGAGGCCGGAGGTTGAGGCATATCCCGAAACCATAAAGGCGGTCGAGGAGGCGGACATAATAATAATCGGCCCCGGAGACCTTTACTCAAGCCTTATCCCATGCTTTTTGCCAATAGGGATGAAAGAGGCCTTCCAAAGGTCAAAGGCAAAGAAAATATTTATCTGCCCGGCGATGTCAAAGCGCGGCGAGACCCATTGGCTTACTGTTGCCACAATGGCCGAGGAAATTGAGAAGTATATCGGCTGCAAGCTTGACCGTGTAATTTACAACACCGAGGAGCCTGATATCGAGAGGGTGGCCGAGCACCAAAAAGGCGAGCCGCTCCACACGGAAATCGTACCTTACCACGACGTCCCCGAAGGCGAAAAATTCATCGGCCGCTCCCTTTTGAAGAAAAGCGGCGAGGTCGTGTACGAGCCTGCAAAGGTGATTGATATAATAACAGGGTACGTGTTTTGCGTTTTGTGCGAGACTGTTTTTTGGGGGCGCGAAAAGCCTTTAATAAAAGAGGATTGATATGGAAATTGCGAAGCATGTATTGGATTTGGCGGCTCTATGCGGGGTCCCCTCATATTATCTTGAGGAAAAGGCATTGGAGCTTAATGAATTAATAGATGCTCGCCTGGATACTGACCTGCCTTTTCTTTTCGCCCACGATATTCAGGGGCCTCAGACAGACCCTCGAGACTCTACATTTAGGATGTGGCCGAATGTGCAATCGGCGCTTTTGTCTGCCCCCGTCGGAAGCACTTTTCAGCATGCGCTTGCAACCGGATGGGACAGGACAATAACCGCCCTATACGCCAGGAGAAAGCTTGGCATGCCACAAATCCCTAAGGTTTGTGAGCTGGGCTCAACATTTGAGATAAACGGAAGCGCAATGGAGGTTAAGCGCGTTGACAGCAGGTCTATGTTTCCTGATATGATGCTCTCTATTTTTGAGGGAGCCGCCGAACAAAATCGCCAGATTTCCCTTCAGGGGAATATAACCGACAGGGTCAGTTGCCTTTATGCCGAGGCTTATGGAAGAGAAAGGGGGAATCTGGAGCGAAGCTTTGCTTTGGAAGGCCGGACAAGATCTACAGAAGAATTGTATCAGTCCCTGCGTGATGGCGGCATTGGGCTTTATTTTGAGATGAAAGAAGGATATATTATATTTGACCCTACCCCGGAAAATGCCGAAAAGCTTTCCCGCCATCTTCGCTTGTTCCATCCGCTACATCCGCTTAGGTTTGAGTATAGAGGGGATAAATTAGGTTTTTTTGCGGATCTTCGCGATGACCCAAATTTTACTCTGGAGGATCAGAAGGCTTTTGTGGAATCACTAAATCTTGCCGGTGTAAAACTAGACCATAACCCGGACTTCTGCACGGATATAATTTATGATGGCGATGGTAAGGACGTATCTAAGGAGGAGAGTTTAAAGTATCTCGGCAGTGAAATTTTCGGAGCGAATTCTGATAGGTTTAACCTTATAATGATTGGAGACAAGAAAGGGGATATTGTTGAGGGAAAGAACTCCATATTTATTCCGCAAACAGGCTCGCCGGTCCATAAACACTGCTGTGATAAGGGTATGGATTATGTTGACTTCAAGAGCGATGTTGACGCTAATTTAGGGGTCGCAGCCTGCTTATATGGCCGGGGCGTTGTTTCTGATTGGCCTCCTGCGCCAACAATAAAGCCATATATTCCGAAAGCGGGGTATTGATAATGCCCGGAACTTTATCTGAGGGTTTTTTTGGGGTTTCCGGTTTGGCTCAGATGGAAAAAGATTTTGGAACGCAAGACCCGTGGTTTTTTGGGACGTCGAAATACGAGCGAGACAAGTATGCCCAGCAAATTTACCTTGCAGGGCAGCATCTTAAGAAACTCCCCGAAAACATTCTTGAAATCGGCTCTGCCGAGGGTGTTTTTTCCAAAGCACTGCTCAGCCATTTCCCTGCCGCAAAGTATGTCGGGGTTGAGATTGCCCGCACGCCTTATCTGCGGGCACAAGAGGCGCTCAAACCTTACGGCTCACGTGCCGAGATCATCAATGCGGATTTACTCGACTGTGTTGGCGACCTGCCGGAAGGCAAATTTGACCTTATATTTTTCAGCGAGTGCGTTTATTATATGGGCGATCGAATTCCTGCCACAGGCTTTTTTAAGATGTTTGAGACGCTCGGCCAAAAAATTGCGCCTGAAGGTGTGCTTGTGATGGCCCACATCATAAACCAGCAGGACGCCCCAGAAACTCCAATTACCCGCAGGCCGGTTATGGACGCATATCGGACAATGATTGGGGGAGTTGACGGGCTTAAGAGAGTCCATTTTTCAGAACATACTCAGTTTAAAGAGGAAGACGGGAGGGATTATACCTATGAATTATGGGTTTTTAAGAAGAACTATCCTTCTGGATTATCTGAAACGCAATAGGGACAGAAAAGAGTCCACTTAATTCGGGATAGGACAAGGAATAATCACGGATTTTTGATTGATTACTCTTGGATTCTGCATATAGAGTAATACCAAGTATTACGGGGAATATATCCCTTTTAATAAACTTCTTTTATGGAAAAAGTTGTGTGCTTTGGAGGCGGAAATGCAACCCCCCGGCTTATTTTGCCTGAGCTCAAAAAGCGGGGCTTTGATATAACTTCTGTGACTTCCATGATGGATTCCGGGGGCTCAACAGGGCAGTTAAGGGAGGAAATGGAGATACTTCCTCCGGGGGATATTCGCAGGCATTTGCTGGCATTATCCGAGGCCCCCCTGTGGAAAAAACAGCTTTTCTGCTTTAGATTCGGCTCTGAGGTATTCAAGGGTGGGCATCGGGGGCACAGCCTTGGAAATGTGTTTCTTGCCGGGCTTGAAAATGTTCTTGGGGATTATGAAAAGGTTCTTGAGGTGACCCATGAATTCCTTGAGGTTAAAGGAAGATGCATTCCGGCTACCTCGATGAGGACCCATATTGTTGCCGAGCTTGAAAATGGGGAGCAAATTGTTGGAGAGGATGAGATTGATGTTCCGGACACTCACAGCGCGGACCTTAAAATCACCCGGGTAGGTCTTGAGACGCCTGCCGAAGCATATCCCGAAACCATAAAAGCGGTCGAGGAGGCGGACATAATAATAATCGGCCCCGGAGACCTTTACTCAAGCCTTATCCCATGCTTTTTGCCAATAGGGATGAAAGAGGCCTTCCAAAGGTCAAAGGCAAAGAAAATATTTATCTGCCCGGCGATGTCAAAGCGCGGCGAGACCCATTGGCTTACTGTTGCCACAATGGCCGAGGAAATTGAGAAGTATATCGGCTGCAAGCTTGACCGTGTAATTTACAACACCGAGGAGCCTGATATCGAGAGGGTGGCCGAGCACCAAAAAGGCGAGCCGCTCCACACAGGGATACTTCCTTATTATGATGTTCCGAAAAGCGAGAAATTTGTGGGGCGGGGACTTTTAAAAAGCGACAAAGCGCCGCACTATGACCAAGAAAAGGTTATGGGCGCTATATTTGGAATGGGCCGGTAAAAGATTATGCAAGCGCTAATATTGGCCGCGGGGGAGTGCAGCAGGTTCTGGCCGCTGAATGATAGGCACAAGGCAATGAACAAGGTTCAGGGAAAGACTATCCTGCAAAGGACAATAGATTCTGTAAGGAGATACGGGATTGACGATATAATTGTTGTCCGAAGCCCCGGTGCGGAATACATGGATGAAGAGCTTCCCGGCGTAAAGTTTGTCGTTCAAAAGGAGCCGAAAGGGATGGGGGATGCCATTCTTTCTGCCGAGAAATACCTAACTGAGGATTTTTTGGTCCTAAACCCAAAGATTGCGAATTTTGAGGAGATAATTTCTGAAGCTGTCGCCGAAAAGGAAAGGTCAAGGGTTGGAATGGTTCTGCCTGCACAGGTCACTGAAACCCCTGAATTGTATGGGGTGATTACAATGGATGGTGAGCGGGTGACGGGTGTGGTTGAGAAACCGAAAGGGCTAAAGACCGGCCTGAGAATTGGCGTAATTTACCTTTTGCCTAAAGAATTTCTCGAATACCAAAAGCGGGTAAAAGAGTGGCAGTATTCCTTTGAAGACGCTTTGGCGCTTTATATGAAGGAAAAAGATGTCCGGACGGCAACTCCTAATATAAAGTCATTTTCAATGAAATATTCCTGGCACCTTCTTGCGATATCGCATTTCCTTTGCTCCCTTACAAAGAGGCATATCTCAGAATCCGCCAATATTGCCGACTCTGCCAAAATCGAGGGGGAAGTTCATATTGGAGAAAATACGAGGGTCTTTGAGAACGCGGTCATAAACGGGCCTTGCTGGATTGGAGACAATTGCGTTATCGGGAATAATTCGCTTATAAGGGATAATACTGTGATTGAAGAGGGCGTAAAAATAGGTATGGGTACAGAGATTACAAGAAGCCACCTGCATTCAGGCACGACGGTCCACTCAGGATTTATCGGAGATTCGGTTATCGGGCGTGACTGCCGCATTGGGGCAGGATTTGTGACAGCCAACCGCCGTTTTGACAGAAAGACCGTTGGGGTCTATGTCAAGGGAAAAATGATTGATTCCGGCATGAGGGGCCTTGGCGCGATTGTCGGCGCAAGGACAAATATTGGCATAATGGTTGGAACAATGCCCGGCGTCCATATTGGCAGCAATTGCCTGATTGGTCCTGGAAAGATTGTTAAAGAGAATGTGCCTGACAGCTCAAAAGTAGTTTAGTTTTGACCTAAGTTATGGAAGAATCTCTTAACCATTCGGGGAAGGACTTTAAGATTATCTTTGACTTTGATAACACGCTTTTTAGCGCGAAGAAGTGGGTCAAGGCAATTATCGCCGACTTTAAAAAAGCGGGTGTGCCTGAAGAGATTTACTCAAGGACTTTTTACGCCTCTAAGGACGAGATTGGCTACCGCCCCGAAGTCCAGTTTAAACTAATCAAAAAGGAACTTCCCGGGGTGGATATTTCGAAACTGGAAGAGATTTTTGAGCGCCAGACCAAAGAGACAAAAAAGTATCTTTATCCGGATGTCCTCCCTTTTCTTGAGAAAGCCGGAAAGACCACGAAACTATATCTTATAACCTATGGGCACAGGGACGTTCAGGAAGCGAAATTGGAGGGTTGTGGCATTAAGCCCTTCTTTGAGAAGATTATGATTGTCGAGACACCCGATAAGGTGTCTGCCATGAGGCAGATTATTGAAGGCAACGAGCGGGCGGTTTTTGTGGAAGACAGCCCGAAGGCCCTTATCGAGGCAAAATCGGCGTTTCCAAATATAGTCACGGTGAGGATAAACCGGGGCGAGGGCGGCTATGCAGGTGAATCCAATGGGGCTGCTGTGGATTATGAGGTTG
>CAZJKT010000018.1:0-17952 GCA_964547015.1 uncultured archaeon | reverse complement strand
GGTCCCGGGCTTATTCAGCTTATTTATATATCTGTTGGATAATTATGGACGCAATGTGTAAAGACATTATCGGAAAAATAATCGTTTCTGAGGAGACAGGCCGAAAATTCGGGCTTATCGGCGACATAAACTTCATAATTGAAAGCGGAGAGCTCCTAAACATCAAAATCGAGGCCCCAACAAAAGTGGTTGAGCAGATGAGCCTTGAGACAGATGACAGGGGTTGCTTCATAATCCCGTTCTCAACAGTCAAAAGCGTCGGCGACTTCGTAATCGTCTCTGAGAAGGAAATCTTGTAAATTTACCTTTTGATAAATTTTAGATATATCTCTCCAGAGCGGAAATTATCTCAAAGTTCTCTGCCCCAAAAAATTCTCTCCACCAATATCCACACTCTGGCCGTCTTTTGCGGCAATTGTCCTTACGCCGGTTTCTTTTGCAATCCATGCCGCCTCCCTTTCAGCCGCGCCAAAAAGCATTTTCATGCCCAAATGCTGGAGAATTGCAAGCTTTGGGGCGGACCTCTCTATAAGGATTCTGGCATCATCCGCATTCATATGGCCGTAATGGGGCGCATTTCTTGGTCTAAGGCAGTTTAGGATGAGGCAATCGCAGTTCTGAAATTGGCTTTCCTGACCTTCAAAATATGCCCCGTCAGCAGTATATCCCAAGCGGACAGCCCCCTTCTCCAAAACAAACCCAATGCATTTATCCTCAGCATGGCTGCATCGGGTTGCCGTAAGTATTGTTCCATCAAATTCAGCCTTTTTTTGCGGCTCAAGCTCAAAATAATTGCCTATAATCTCTTTATGGTAATCTGAAACAACCCTTCTGAATTTTCCCTCACCCCTGAAAATATATTCATTTGCCATCAAAACACCCCTTTTTTCCTTAGCCCCAAGAGTCATGGCTTCAATCACCATTTCAAGCTCGGTGTAGTGGTCGGGGTGGGCATGGGACACAAAAATGGCATTTACCTTCCTTAAGTCCTTTTTAAACTGGCGGGCCCTTGCCAAAGCTCCCGGGCCGGGGTCAACATGGAGAAATAAATCCTTCTCTTCGACCAGAAAGCCCCCTGTTGCCCTAAGCTGGCTGATTACAACATGCCTGCCTCCGCCTGTCCCAAGAAAAGTGAGTTTCATAAGCTATATCTGCTATTTAGCAATATCATTCCTAAAGGCTAATTGTCCTTTTAGCCCCGCAAGCCTCGCACTTTATCACAAAAAACCGGCCTTCCTTTTCAATTATGGTGTCGGGCCTTTTGCACTCGCTGCAATAAACATAGTTTTTCATGTATTTTTCGATTTTATCCCGGACAAGAGGGGATTTTGTCGCAAGAATGAGCCTTCCCCGGTCATATGAGCCTGATGCCGCAAGCTCCTTGTAAAGAAATTTAGCGGCCTGAAGGGGGTCTCGCCTAATAGAAGCGCAGAATTTGTCGAAGTTTGAAAGTATAGTCTTGTTTCCAAGTGTGCTTATTGAAGGCTGGATAATCTGGATTCTCTCCTCAACCTCGCCTTTCTTTACAACCGAGTATACCTGCTCAAGCATCTCTTTGTATTCCATAATTTAGGTTAATTTTAATTAGTGGGTTATGGGCGAAATGGGAAAATGCGCGCTTTGCGCGGAATTTGGCAGAAAAAACAGGATTATCTCGAAAAACCGCCATGCTTTTTCGGTTGTCGCAAGGTGGCCAATAAAAGGTGGGCACTGCCTTGTAATGCCAATAAGGCATATTGCCGATGTTTCCGAATTAACCGGGCAGGAAGCAAAGGCTGTATTTGGGCTCATATCCGCCCTCCAAAAAGCCCTGCCGAAATTGTACGGAAAAGATGCTATCGTCATCCAAAATCCGGCTAAATGGAGAAGCGAGGGGCACATACAT
Organism: uncultured archaeon; assembly: GCA_964547015.1. Taxonomy (GTDB): domain Archaea; phylum Aenigmatarchaeota; class Aenigmatarchaeia; order QMZS01; family QMZS01; genus JAFGCN01. Next base: position 16,067 of record CAZJKT010000018.1, on the reverse strand, counting down.
TTCCATGTCCTGCCCAGTAAAGGCGCGATAAGGCACCTTTTTGAAAAGTATGAGAATACCCCTTTTAGGGAGGAGGCCCCGGAAGGTATAATGGAGGCTGAAACTCTGAAGATCCGCTCGGCTCTTGAGAAAGAGAATTCGGATTAAAAAGCTTAAAACCAAATAATTTTATCCCGCGGTGGCTCAACGGTAGAGCGTCCGGCTGTAGTGCTTGGCTGATTTGTCAAGTTCAGACGCCAGCGTTTTTCAGACACCGGAAGGTTGTGAGTGCGTGTGTTCTTAACTGCGTTCGAACAACGCCGCAAATTCAACTCTCACCCGCGGGATTTATTGCTATTTTCAACACAGCCCTATTATTATAAGGTGTATTGTATAATTATGTCCCTTCAGGCTATGATTTGCGGCATCCTATCTCTAGGGCCTGCCTGCACTACGATGGCGCTTGATAAACTTTTAATTGAGTATATTTTAATCCCTTCGGTATTCCTAATTGCATTCGTGCATATTATGTCAACAAGCCTCACGAGAGGGCACACTGCACTAAAATCCAACTCGCTCATAGGTATTGTTGTTTTCATATCTATGGTTTACTACGGCTTTTATGGATTATTCGCGGCATTCATTTCTCAGTGGTTTAAACTTATGCTTATAGGCGGTCTTTTCTATTTTATATTTACTCGTGTAATCAAACACGAGTGGTTGCATAAGGGTGTAGGGATGAGTGCAAAATTAGGCGAAAGGAAGTATGATATGGGTATTATGAAAGGAAGGCTTGAAATGAAAAAAAAGGAACTAGACTACCTGGAAAAGTGGGTTAAAGAGGTAGACATTCCAAGAAGGAATAAGGATGCGGTGAAGACCTTTATACACGAAGCCCGGGTAGAGTACGATATTATCAAAGAGCAGCTTGATAAGGCTAGTTTTAGGGGATCTTTGGGCTGGAGTGATAAAGTAGCTGAAGATATGGATAGAAAGCTCGAGTATATTGACCGAATATTTATGAGAATTCGGGATCGTGTGCAAGAACAGCCCGAATACTTTGATGCTGGCAGTGTTAAAAGTCAACTGGAATTACTTGATGAGGAAATCCATGAACTTAAACGCTACCTATCAAGCAGAGAAGCCTCAAGGCATATTAGCCGACAATTGAGACTTACTGAAGATAGGGTTTTGGATCAAAATCTTAGCGAACTTAAAAAATTAAAAAAAGGGTTAGATGAACTCAGGGGAAAGAAAAATAGACTTTCGGAGTCAGAGTATATGGAAATGTTGGGCGAGATATATCAAGATGCGCTATCCATCAGCAATACCTTATATGAGCTAAGGAGACGTTTGGGATCAAAACTTGAAAAGTAGCACCCAAATACAGTTAGTTTAATTTAGTCTGATAAGTATTGTTTTTTTGAGGAAAACTCCCCCTTTTTTGATTTTTGCTATTGTAGCCTCTAAAAAGATTGGAGGCATAGATTTCCTTAATATCGTTGGGAAGGTACTGCCAAAGCTCTTTTCTCTCACTTTCTGGCAAATATTGCATAAGGTAAGGTATTTGGTATACAATAGTTGAGTAGTTTTTCTTCATAGTCTCATGTTCGGATTTGAGCTTCTCTAAATCAGCCTGAAGATTCTCCTCGCCACCACCCAAAAGACCGGAAATTATACTCTCTTCGGACAGGCGTGTGACTCTTCGGTAAAGCTCTTTAGTATCAGCCGTCTGGAGTATGGCTGCATATGTTTTCAAATCCTCAAAAGACTCGTTAAATCTTACTCCAAAATAAGCCAGAGCTGCCCAAAAGGGCCTTATATAATCAAAGGGAGAAACACTACCCCCAAATTCAGAAAGAGGATCTGCATCTGCATCACCAAATCTATCCTTCAACAAACTGTTTACAAATCCTGCGGTATCGCCTCCAAATAATTTTTTTGCCGCTTCAAGATCATCCGCAGTTACTGTATCTTCAGAGGTTTTCCTTCCTGTGGGGTCTACCGGAGTAAATGTAGTTGGTTTCATCATATTTATCACCTAAATATAATAGTATAGAGGTATATATATACTTTTCGGTTATAGATTATATAGGTTTAAATATATATTATTACCTTACTTTACCCCTATTTTCCCATAATATTAGATCTAACCAAGAAATAGATATAATAAGATCTCTGCAAGGTCCTATTTCCCAAAAATCAAACCTTCTTCAAATGTCCCGGCTTAGGCTCATATAAAACCCCCTCATGCTTCAGCTTCTGCACCAATTCCTCCCAGTGGGCTATCCCTTCGTCTGTTGCCCTTGCCTCAAGGTCCTCAAGCGGCACATTGCCCTGCTCGTTCTCAATAGAATCAATAACATCCATCAGCACCCTCATTCTCGACCTTTGCCCCCCCGAAACCGAAGTCTCAACGCGGTCTATATCCATTTGCCCGCTTTCGGGGTCAAACCCAAGCTGCCGAAGTGAGGTCTGCATAATCCTTATTGCCCTGCTTGCATCATCCGGAGTAGTCCTTTTTCTAAGGTGCACTTTTGCGGAAGCCTGCGCAAGCCTCATTAATCCCTCAAACTGCCTGAAAGTTATCGGGACCATCTTGTCCTCCTCAGAATACTTGCCCCTCTGCTCAACAAAGAATTTTTTGAATTCCCCAAGGGTCTCATCAGACAATTCCACGGTCTGGATATTTTTTCGGGCGTAAATAATGTATTTTCTTATCAGGTTGTGCTCAATTTCAAAAAACATCTCATCCGGGCGGCTTCTCATTTTTAGGACATAATCCACGAGCTTTTCGTCTGTTTCGGGGTTTGGTATATCCCTTAGCACAAATTTCAGGTCAAAACGCGAAAGGATTGTTGTAGGGACAATTATCTGCTCTGCAATGGAGGTATAGGTGTCAAAACGGCCCAGCTTTGGGTTTGCGCCCGCCAGTACTGAGGTCTGGGCAGGGAGTGTAGCCACAATGCTTGCCTTGGCAATGGAAACTGTCCCCTGCTCAAGGGCCTCGTGCATAGACACCATGTCCTCAGGGGCCATTTTCTCAAACTCGTCAATTGCAAGAAGCCCGTGGTTGCACAAGACCAGAGCTCCCGCCTCAAGCACCCATCCCCCCGTAAACTCATCTTTCCTTACAGTGGAAATCAAACCCGCCCCGCTAACCCCCTTTCCCGAAACATATTTTGACCTTGGAAGGATTTTTGAGGTGAGCTTCAAAAGCTGGGACTTTGCGGTTGCAGGGTCTCCGACAAGCAGAATATGGATGTCCCCCCTGATTTTCGTGCCGTCAAGTAGCTCTGCGGGAACCCCCCCAAAAAGTTGAAGCAAAATCGCCTCCTTAATATCTTCATTTCCGTAAATTGAGGGGGCAATTGAATTTACGAGCATATCAACAACTCTTGGGTTTTTGGCAAGCTCAAGTATTTTTGCCTCATCCTCCTTGTCAATATCTATATCCTCAATCTCCTCTTCTGCGGGCTCGACAAAGTTTGCCTCAAGATAAATGTCGCTTTGGGTGGAATCCCGGTTTCCCATCTTTCTTGGAAGCTCCTTTAGGACTCCGTTTGATATTATCCTATAGCCGGGGTCGGTCTTTCTCTGCAGTTCAGGGGTTGTGAGTTCCTTTTTTAAAAAAACCCTAAGCTCTCCGGGCTTCTCGCCGCTCGTAATCTCAAAAGGCTCGCCAAGGGTAATCCAGCGCGAGTCATACATCTTCTTGTCCGCGGTTTTAATTCCGTCCCTTCTGCCGCAGTTTGGGCATACATAAGGCTTTACAACAGTCGAGCCTCTCTGCTCCTGCTCAAAAACCTCCCCGCATTCCTGGCATTCATGTATTGTTACATAAATTCTTGGCTTAACATCGGAGGCAATTTTCACTATCCCGTCAATCATTATAAACTTTTCAAGGTGCCTGACTCTCAGATTCCTGATTCTTGTGCCCACATTTTTTGGCAGGTTCCGAAATTCAACCGGAGTCTCGTTAGGAAGATCAAAATCTTTTAGGACCTCCTCAAACAGCCCAATATATTCCTCAGGATCATCAAGCAGCTTTTCTCCTATTTCGGGAGAGTGCTTGTCGAGCTCCGCAAAGTCTATAACAAGCGGCTGGCCCCTTGTAGAGGCAAAAACCGCATTATCATAGCATTTGGACCTTATAAACTCGTGGATGGCTTCCTTGTATTCCATAATACCTATACCCAAAATTTACCATAATACTTTTAATATAGGATAACTCTAAAATAGAAAATATTGTTTTAGGGCAAGATTTTCCTTCCAATAGCTCAGTAAATATCTATTGGCAATATTAGAACTCCATAATAATCAATCGGATATAAACAAGCGGATATATATAAACTATATATATAGTTATGGTTAGCAAAGCTGACATGCTAAAGGTAATTCCTAAAGACAAGCTGGCCGCAGCGCTCAAAGTTAAAAATAAAGACGCCCCAAAATCCTGGAACAAGGAAAAGCTTGCTGCTGCCCTGCCATTGGCTGAAATACAAAAACTATATGCTCAGTACAAGCCAAAGCCCATTGCAAAAAAAGCGCCTGTGAAAAAAAAGGTTGTAAAAAAGGCCGCCGCAGCAAAAAAAGTTGTGGCTAAAAAAACCGCGGCAGTTAAGAAGGTTGTGAAGAAAAAAGCGGCGGCGGTTAAAAAGAAAGCGCCTTTAAAAAAGAAGGCTCCGGCAAAAAAAGCAGGCATAGGCCACAAAATCGCAAGCGTAGGCAAGGCTGTGAAAAAAAAGGTTACTAGGAAAAAATAGGCTTTTGATTTTTAGATTTGTGTTTTTTTGGTGTTTAGGGGGATTGATAGCGCAAAATCATCCAAATCATACGCCAAATAGCCCTCCTTTCTAAGGTTTTCCTTATTTTCCAACATTTTTGCAAAAATTCCAAAATGCTCCTTGCGGCATCTTGATTTCCACCTCACGCACTCGGATTTTTGCCGCAGGTCGGTCAATACTCGCCTTGCTTGGTTTTCAGTCAGGCTCTTCCATTTGCATTCAAAAAAGGCAATTTCGCCTGAATTCTCGCCATAAGCCACAATATCTATTTCCTTGTCTTTCTCCCACCAGCGGCCCGCTCTTGTAAATTTGATGGGCTTTAGCTCCCAGACCCACTGCCTCGCAAATTCTTCAAAAACTCCGCCCATATAATGAGAATAGCCCTCTTTAACCGACTTTAGGACTTGCGCAGATTCGCCCTTCTCAATTGCGGTTTTATTTGGGTAAACAAAGCGAAACCAAAACCGAAAATAGTTATCCCTAAAATTGTATGAAGATGTTCTTTGTTTTTCCTTTCGGTCTGTTATAACATATTCTTTCCTGACCACCCTTATAGTTTCCAGATTCTGGAGATATTTTGACACGATGCTCTTATCGATTCCGGTATATGCCGCAATATCATGCTGGCGAACATTTCCAAATGCGAGAGCCCGAAGTATAGAAAAATAATTGGAAGTATCCCTAAATTCTTGCTTTAGCAGGATTTCAGCTTCCTTGTGCATTAAAGAGTCCCTTTTTAGAAATTCCTGCTCAATATTTGCAAACAGCGGCTTTCCGGAATCAAATTGCTTGAGGTACAGAGGTATGCCATCCAGACAGCCGTAAGCGCCCACCAGGTCTTGCGGTGAATATTTCACAAGGAATTTGCTCAGTTCCCGGATATTGACCGGCTTTACTTCCAGCTGCCCTGTCCTTCTGCCGTGAAGCGGAGAATTTGCCCCAAGAAGGCCTTCCATCATGCTCACAGAGGAGCCGACCAGTATTAAGATCACATCTGTTTTTTTAAGCCACAAGTCCCAGATTTTTTGGAATTTTGAAGGGACAGACTTGTTTTGCTTCACCAGATAAGGAAATTCATCAATCACAATAATCGCCTTCTTTGCCCGTTTAGAGAAGCTTTTAAAAAGATCCGTCCAGTCGCCAAAAACCAGCATCCTAAATTCTTCATCCCCGAGAAAGTCTCCCATGAGCTCCTGCATCTCTTTTATGTTTTCTCTCTCAGGGCGCTCTTCGGCAAGGAAATAGATATTCGAATGGCCTTTTATTGAGTGCGTTATCAGTTCGGTCTTTCCGATTCGCCTTCTGCCATAAACTATCAAAAACTCGGGATTTTCACTGCCATACCTTCTCTTTAGGATAGATAATTCCTCTTCCCGATTTATAAATTGTTGCAACATGATAATATTATCGTATTGCAACTATTTATAGTGGTTTTTTCCCAAGCGGACGCAATAAAAGGCAGGGCTTTTGATTTTTAGATTTGTGTTTTTTTGGTGTTTAGGAGTATGTTTTAAGAGTATTAGAGGGTTAACCTCCCCAAATTTAAAATCCATAAAATATAAAATAAGTTACTTGCAAACTGAGTCAGTGACACTCCATTTCTTAGTAGAGTCTCTACAGCAATATTTATTAGCATCGCCAGTATCGTAATCAGCTACACAGTTTGAAGATGCCCCACAAGCAGAAGCATCCGTAGTGCATTCAGTTCCGTCCGCAACAGCACTAGCACTGCCGCAACTAGCTGAAGCGTCTTTACAGGCATATTCAGCTGCACAGTATTTTTGGCCGCTAGGGCAACAGTACTTCCCAGATACATCATGTCCAATATTACATTCCCAGTTCTTTGTATATACCGAATCGCATTCACTTTTGTCGCTGCAAGTCTTTCCCGCAGTTACAGTAATTCCTGTCCCCTGGCAACCTGGACATCCCTTTACGCAAGCATCGGCACTCATAAGGGGATTATTGAAATTTGTTCTGCAAGCCGTTAAGAAATCAACCGCCCCTCCCTCAATAACAAGACCGGTACTAACCTGATCTACCTTCTTTGGATCGCAGCTATACATGCTTGAGAGTTGTGAGCATCCTGACTGATAAGCATTTTGGGCTTCTATTGCGGTAAGCTGGGCGGCGCCCTTTCCAAGAAACATCGCCAGCATCAGTAGAACAAATATCGCGAGAGCTATGACAATTACTGAATTTACTGGTAATTCAATACCTTTGAATTTCTTCATAACTAAATGCAAGATATATAAATATATGACTAAATTCGTCCCAAAGCCCGGCGACATTGTCCAAATAGAAAAAAACGGGGAGGTTTGGTCAGGCAGGGCCCTTCCAAGCAAAGGAAGCCGCCTCAACCTTAAGCTGAATTCCGGCTACAATGTCGGAATTGATATAGATAAAGGCACTAAAATAGAAAAGCTCGGCGAGGCGGAATCAATCAGGCATCGCCCCGTAAAGTTCGCCCTAAAGCATGACCGAAAAAAGCCGCGAGTCTCAGTTCTTTCTGCGGGCGGCACAATCGCCTCATCAATAGATTACTCAACAGGCGCGATTTCGGCCTCATACTCGGCAGACGACCTTATGTCTTCTGTCCCCGAAGTGTCCGAGTTCGCAAATATTGATGCCGAGCGGATATTTGAGGAAATGAGCGAAAATCTCACCCCTAAGGACTGGCAGATAATCGCAAGGGCGATTTTCAAAAAAGTTCAGGATAAAAATATTTCGGGAATAGTTGTAACACATGGAACAGACACCTTAAGCTTTTCAACGGCCATGATGTCTTTTATGCTCCGAAATCTCAATAAGCCCGTTGTTTTTACCTATTCCCAAAAAAGCTCTGACCGGGGCTCAACGGATGCGGCAATGAACCTGATATGCTCAACAATCACGGCCGCAAAAGATATTGCAGAGGTTGTCACAGTCGGCCACGGAACAGTAAATGATGATTATTGCCTCATTAACCGGGGAAACAAAGTGCGAAAAATGCATTCTTCCCAGAGAAATACCTTCCGCCCGATAAACTGCCACCCTATTGGAAAAGTATGGCCTGATGGCAAGGTGGAGATTATAAGCGAATATAAAAAATCCGGCGAGGTCTTGGAAAAGCCCTATCTGGCGGATAAACTGGAAGAGAGGATTGCTATTGTAAAGTTCTACCCGGGCTTAAATCCGGAAATTATCGATTGGTATATTGACAAGGGCTATAAAGGGCTCATAATTGAAGGAACGGGGCTGGGGCATGTAAATGTTGACAAAATGTCTTTGGTTCCTGCAATCAAAAAGGCAATTGAAAAGGGCATTTTAGTGTGCATGACCACCCAAACAATCTACGGAAGCGTAAACCCCTATGTATATTCAAACCTCAGGCGGCTTTCAGAGAAGGGCGTCTTATATCTAAGAGATATGCTTACAGATACAGCTTATGTTAAGCTGATGTGGTCTCTGGGGCAGGCAAAGTCTCTTGGGGAAGCCAAAGAAATGATGCTCGAAAACATCGCCGGAGAATTTAATCCCCGGCTCCAGCCGGATATGTTTTTGTATTAGGTTTTTGCCAAAACAAAGTTAAATGAATTTTCGGGTAAACTTATTGTGGACCCGTAGCTCAGGTTGGATAGAGCGTTTGCCTCCTATGAAACTTTTTCTTGCAAAGAAAAAGCCTCAACGCCAAATAAAGGGAGATTCGTTGCTTCGCAACTGATATAGAGGCCAAATCGGTAAGCCTATCGAGCCGAAGGCGAAGATAGGGTTTTTTGGCTGAAGCCTTTTCTAAAGGCTTCGGAGACAGCAAAAGGTCGGCGGTTCAAAGTCATCCCTTTCTCGCAAGAAAGGTCTAACAACCCCAAAGAGGCAGATTCCTGCTTCGCAGAAATATAAATGAAAATCCGCCCGGGTCCGCATTTTTAAATTTTTGGTTCAAACTACGGAATCAACTGTTACTCGGTTATACAACACCATCCTAAAAGCTGCAATATGCTCCTGTTGCCTTACTTGCTAAAGTAACATAAAAGCTCCTCGTGAAGCTCTTTATTCCTCGAAACAAGCATCGTCTGATTATTGCTCTCTCTCCATATAATAGGCTTTCCTTCAAGAGTTGAGAGAACAGCTCCCGCCCTCTGGGCTATAATAGCTCCCGCAAACTCTGAAAGTTCAGTCGGCAGAATCTCAAAACATGCATCATACTGGCCAAGAATTATTTTTGCTGACTGAAGCATCTGCCCGTAATTGAATATCCTGTATTTATCGGGAAAATTTGGCGCTTTATCTGAAAAAGCCTTAAGGCGAGGGCCGCCGGCCGCCCATCCTGCAATAATGTAGCGGCCTTCCCTGCTCTTGGGAATAGCCAATTTTTTGCCGTTCAGATAAGCATAATTCTCGTCGCAATGATATATATCTCCTGTGGCAAGGTCACCCACAAAAGAATAACTAGGCTCGCCGCCCCTGACTACAAAAAGCCCGACCGCGCAAAATGAGAAATCGCCCCTTATAAAATTGATTGTGTTGTCCAGAGGGTCTGTAAATATTTTGTCAGGACCCCCTCCATTTATCTCCAAGATCTCTTTTGACTCTTCTGAAATCAGATTGCAGGAAATTCCGGACTTCCGCAAGGCATCAGCAATTGCATTATGGGAAGCCAAATCAGCATCCGTATGCGGATTAATGCCTTCATCAAACAATTTAACGCTTTTTATCTTTTTTAGAGCTTCCATCGCCCGCCTAATGCATTCATCCCCAATAAAAGCCCAATTTCGCATTTCTGCCATAATTGGACTATCTCCCAATATATAGCCTCCGGGCCAAATTCCAAGGGAAATTCTGCCAAAAACACCCCCCAAACATTTCAATAATTCCAAAAGAATATTATGAGAATCCTCGCTCAGGAAAAGGATGAAACAACCCTCGTGCCCGAAACCCTAAACGACCTTTGGAGCATTTACACTCAGGCAAAAGGCAAAATATTCTGGCAAAAAACGCTTAGGACCTCAGTTATCTGCAAGGGAGGGGAAATCCAAAAAGGCAAAAAAAAGCCGGTTTACTTGGGAATACTGGCCCAGAAGGCCTCTTTTGAAGGCAATAAAATAAGAATTACCGGCCTGATAACTGAGGGCGAAGAGAGAAACAAGCACCACTCCATCTATATCGAGCTTGAAAAAAAAGCGAAAATCATCGGGGAACTTGAAGGTCTGCCTAAAAGCGCCAAAAGGGAAATTCTTGTTTGCGTCTGCGATAAGTCAAAAACATTAATTGCCCTGCTAAAAGGCGGCAGGTTTTATGAAATTGAGGAAATCCTTTCAAAAAGAAGGGAAGAGGAATATTTCAAAGAAGTATCTACTAATCTCAAGCGAAAAAGCCCTAATTATCTCCTTATTGCAGGCCCCGACAAAATCCGCGACAAAATCCGCCAGCGCATTGAGCTTCCCGGAAAGGTTTTTTCAGATTCTGTAAGCTCGGGAGGGAAAAGCGGGCTTGAAGAAATCGCCAAAAGAAGCATTGTAAGAGAGATTCTTGAAAAGCAAAGGGAAGATGAAGAAAAAAAGGCGGTTGAGGAAATGCTGTCTGAGGTCAGAAAAAACCCTCAAAAAACTATGTACGGGCTGGATGCAAATAATCAGCCCGAAAGGGCAAAAGAATTGATTGTATTGAGCGAATTTGCCCCAAAGTATGAAGCCGCCCTCAAATCCGCGCAGGCCGCAGGATGCAGAATAAGGATTGTTGACAGCTCAAAGGATTACGCAAGGGAGCTCAAAAAGTTTGAGATTGTCGGGGTTGGTCGGTGGTAGTATAGCATTGCCTCTATAGTAGCTTAAACAAATACAAAAATAAAAAATTCTACCTGAAGACCTCTATCCCCAGGTTATGCGATTGTTCGGTCTGCACTTCTCCGGCTTTCGGCTCTTCCATCGGGCCAAGCAAGTAAGGCGATTTTACTCCGGTAACTATTGTTATTACCTGAATCTTGCCGTCATACTCGTCCAAAATTCTTGCTCCCCAAATTGTCTGCGCCTCAGGCGAAAGCTGCTTTGTCACGGCCTGCCCTATTTCATTAACTTCATCAAGCCTTAAGTCGTTTCCTCCGATTATCTGGATTAATGCCCCGTTTGCTCCCGAATAGTCAACGCTTAGAAGCGGGTGGGTTAATGCCTGCTTTACCGCCTCCTTTGCCTTGTCCGAAGAGCTTGCGATGCCAATCCCTATTGTCGAAACGCCTCCTGACTTCATGATGGTCCTCACATCCGCGTAGTCCAGGTTCACAAGGGAAGGCTGCGAGATAGTCTCGGTCACGCCTTTTATCATTTGCGAAATTACCTGGTCGCACAGCTTGAAGGATTCCTTCAAAGGCCTGTTTCCTGCATAGTCCAAGAGCCTCTGGTTTTCAACCACGATTACTGTGTCGCAGGCCTGCCTTAGCTGGTAGAGCCCGTCCTCGGCTTTTGCCATTCTTGCCCCTTCTATCTGGAAGGGCAGTGTGGCTGCAGCAATGACCACAGCTCCCTGTTCCTTGGCCAATTTTGCGACAGCCGGAGCAACACCTGTTCCGGTTCCGCCTCCAAGGCCCACTATAAGGAACACGAGATTCGCGCCCTTGACAAGTTCCCTCAGCTCGTTTTTGCTCTCTTCAGCAGCTTTTGCGCCAACACTCGGCTCTCCTCCTGCTCCAAGACCTTTTGTTATGTCCCTTCCGACAAGGATTCTCTTTTCGGCCTTTGTTATTACAAGGTGCGCCGCATCGGTATTGATTGCAACTGTCCTTGCGCCCATTATCCCTATCTCTGAAAGGCCTGAAATGACATTTGAGCCCATTCCTCCGCACCCCACTACCAAAATCTTTGGGGTGTAGCTCTCAATGCCGAATTCATTTCTCATCTCAGCCTGAATGTCGGTCATATTCACTTTCTCCTTGTCGTATACTCCATTTCCGTAGTTTATAGCCTCCTCTGGTTTAGCCTCTGCCTGTTTTTTTTCGTTTCCGAACGTCGATTCAAACAAATCCTGTATGCTCATTTTGCCTCGTTTTGTTTACTTGTATATAGAGTGCCTGAGATATACTTTCCTCTGCAGAAAAGTATATATAGTTTTAACACACTATATATTTATTGAAATTCCCCAATTTCAGTAACTAACACTCATTTGAAAAGCAGTTCCCCAACTGCTTTTTTTCATACCTAATTATATTAGCAACTTTAGGTATTTATATTTATACTGAATTATTGACTTTCAGGATAAAAAATCTGTGTTTCAATAGCTTATAATGAACATACCATCTAGAGGGAATTTATTCATAATCAAAAATTAGTTCTATCAAACACCCTTCTCTAAAATATATTTTATATTAGGAAATCCTAACTAATACATGAGTTCCCAATATACACGATTAAGTGATTTCTGTAATTTGGAGATTGAGCCTCAAATAGGCAGTCCCCAAAAAGCTCAGGAAGTAAGACAAAATATATTAAATTTCAGGTTTAATGAAAATCCAAAGAATACTCTGATTAGACAAAACAAAATTGGAAGTCTAAGCTATCCGGTATACATTAATGAATTTTGGACCGCTAAACAAAGGCAGGCCTCATCTTTGCATGAAATCTCCTACCGAGCCTGCTTCAAACCCCAATTGCCTAATTTCTTTATCAGCAGATTAACACAAAGGGGAGATATAGTTTATGATCCTTTTAGCGGTAGAGGCACAACAATTTTGGAAGCGGGCATGATGGGTCGTGTTGGATATGCAAATGACATCAATCCGCTGAGTAAAATTCTTGTTCAACCAAGAATGCGTCCTCCAGATGCCAGGGAGATTGAGTTAAGATTAAGTAAAATAAGCTGGGAGCAAGATAGATGCTCAGATATAGATTTATCAATGTTCTATCATAAGAATACTTTGGGGGAATTAATATCTTTAAGGGATTATCTAAAAGAACGTGAAATATCGGGTAAGGAAGATTATATCGATAGATGGATACGTTTAGTAGCCACTAATAGGCTAACTGGGCATTCTAAAGGTTTCTTTTCAGTATATACCCTGCCACCCAACCAAGCAACATCCCAGAACAGCCAAATCAAAATTAATGAAAAGCGAGGCCAGGTTCCTGAGTACAGAGATGTAAAATCGATTATAATCAAAAAAACAAAACAATTGCAAAGAGATTTAGAACCTATTCAATTAAAAAATTTATCAGAAGTATACTCAAAATCCAAATTTTTGACCCGTGATGCCAGAAACACCCCAGATATTAAATCGAATGAAATTCAGCTTACAGTCACCTCACCCCCATTTCTGGATATTGTTCATTACTCTAACGATAATTGGCTAAGGTGCTGGTTCAACAATATAGATGATAAGAACATCTCTAAAAGAATAACGATGACTCGAAAGGTAAATGAATGGAATAAGATAATGCTTGGGGTATTTAAAGAACTATTCAGAATTACAAAGCCTGGGGGGTGGGTTGTGTTTGAAGTAGGTGAAGTTAGGAAAGGTGAGATTAAATTAGAAGAGGAAGTCATTCCTTTGGGTTTGCAATCAGGATTTAAATTGTTTGGGGTTGTCATAAATGACCAGAAATTTACAAAAACCGCAAATATATGGGGTATTGAAAATAATATAATGGGGACAAATACAAATAGGATGGTAATTTTTCATAAGGAAAACTTCTAATATGGTCAAGAATAACCCCTATATAACCCGCTTGGAAAACACCATTAAACAAATGCTAGTACCCCTAAAAAATATACCCTTTAACTTAGTGATTAAGTCTATTTCCGAACAAAAAATATTGCCCTTTGACACTTCCAGCAAAGAGGATAAAAAATTACTAAGAGATTTAAAAAAAGTGGCCCTTTATTCAGGCAGGTCAATTAACCATAAAGGTATTGTAAGTAAAAGACCAAATGAAGTGGGAAACTATATTGAGGCCCATGTAAAGAGCGCATTAAATGAGAGGGGTTACTCCGCAGATGTACCAAAAACTACAAATGGTCAAAAGAAAATAACAGGATACCCCGACATTGAGTTTACAGATAAGTCCGGAAAAACACACTATCTGGAATGCAAAACCTATAGCCTTAAGAACTTTTCGACATCCCTTAGATCATTTTATATCTCCCCTTCAAATAATTCTAAAATTACTGAGAATGCTCATCATTTTATAATCTCTTTTGAGACCTATATTTATAAAGAAAATAGCCGCAAGAATATATTCAAGGTAAAGTCCTGGAAAATTCTTACCTTAGAAAACCTCTTGGTTGACGTAAAATATGAGTTCAATTCGGATAATATGCGCCTATACTCGACGGAAAATATATTAGCTGAAGGGAAAATTAGCTAATAGGCATTAGACTATTATAAGCCACTAGCATTTATATAAGAGTAACCTGCATTATTTATGAAGAATTTTAGGCTCATCTTGGTTTTGGCAGTATTTGCCTTACTCCTGTTTTTTAGGCCGTGGTTTCACGGAACCTTCATCTACTTCTATAAAAACCCCCTGATTATCCAGTCAATTGTTATAGCCGCAATTTTTGTGGCATACGGCTCAATAAGGGTGAAAAAAAAGAAGGCAAAAAAGCCTAATGAGGAATACATCTTTAAGTCCCTTGTAATGAGTTCCTTTGTGCCAGTTTTATTCGCAATCCTGATACTGTCTCAGGCATTATCATCCCTTATTGCCCCTATGCAGCTTACAAGGAGCCTTGAGTATGAGAATATTGAAAAGCTCCCCCAGTCAAGGGAAAACTTAAGGCTAATGCCCATGGAAGTCGCATACAGATATGCAAAAGACAGCCTACAGTTGCCTCAATATAAGCTCGGCAACGAAAATATAGCAAATATGGACGGAACCCTCTCATGGCAGTTCCCTCTTGTCCCTGACGGACCTCTGCTTTCTTTGCTTTTGAAAAACAAGGGAATTGTATATGTCGACGGCACGGTGCAGGAAAAAAATTCAGAAATAGTTGAGAAATACCTTGAAATTGGCGAAGGGATGCAAATATTCGACAACCTGAAGTGGAATATCCTAAAAAAGAAATACCGGGTGGACCTTGATGACACCTATTACATTTTAAAAGAAGATGAAGTATACACAGTAATCCCTGCAATAGGCTACGACTTCAGGCTATATTACGGCCTTTTATATACTATTCCGAGATTTGAAGGCTTGTTTGTGCTTGATTCCAAAGGCAAAATTGATTTCTTAAAGCCGGATGAGGCCCTTGAAAGCGAACTTTTCAAAAACAACCGGATATTCCCTGAAAATCTTGCCCGCTCTTATGTTGAGTCCTATGCGCTAAAAGACGGAATTGTAAATTATATTCTCATCCACGAAGACCAGATTGAAATCCAGGACATCCCGGGAAGCCCCCAGCCATTCTTAATTGACACTTCAGAAGGGCTTAAGTGGTTTATTTCCGCTGAGCCTTACGGCCAGAGCCACGGCATATTCAAGATATTCATGATTGACGCCCGCACCGGAAAAATCGAGCTCTTAGAGCTTGCCCTTGAAAGCACGCTTACAGGTCCCGTAAAGGCCACAGAATTTGTAAGGAGGGAAAATCCGCAGGTTGACTGGACGAGATTTAAAATTGTAGAGCCTCTTCCGATGGTGCGCGATGACCGACTATACTGGAAGGTTGTAGTCATACCTTACGGCGCTGCGGGAATCGCCTACCAGGCCTTTATTGACGCCCAGACTAATGATGTGATTGAACTGCGAAGCGATGAAGAGATAAGGGCTTTTGCGTTCAGCGGTGAAGTTATAGGCCAGCCGCAGGAACCTTCAGATAAGGAAACCCTTATTTCCCAAATACAGCAGAAATTGGCTGAGATTGGAGAGCTTTTGAATAAGCTCAAAGAATAAATTTTAGCATCCGGCGCTAATTGATTTTTTGCAGATTATCAAGGGCGCCTTTACTAACGCCTTTCACCCGCCTGCTTTGAGTTTATGTATGCCCTGTATAAAACCTCAATATTTTGCTCATTAACAAAGTTGTGGTGGCGAAAACCCCCTCCAAAACATTTGGGAATATGCATCAGCTCATGTATTATTGTCCGAATCTTGTCCTTCTCCCCCAATCGGTCAAATTTCTCTGAAACAACCTCCACAACATAATGCGCCTTCCAGCCAAAAGCCTTCTGCCATACTTTAGATAGACCATAACACCTCGCAATCGCCCTTGAAGTTGAGCCGTAGGAGCGCAGAAATCCGATCCGATTGAAATCAAGATGAGGCATACCTATTCTTTTTGCCACCTCTTCAGCAGTTTTTTGTATGTCCGGGGCGGGCCTGTAGCGGATTGGCATAA
>CAZJKT010000017.1:0-18716 GCA_964547015.1 uncultured archaeon | reverse complement strand
CGGCCATAGCTGGAGCAATCATCATAGCTGCCATCACCACTGCCATCAAACCAATCATTTTTGTTTTCATATTTTTATTCCTCTTTTTCAAAGTGAATCTCGCGCCCTCCCCCGGGGGATTTTTTTCTGCGAGGCAGAAAAATTCCAAAGCCGCATCGCGGCCTGAAAGGGTTTCATAGATTCGGCGTGTCGTTAGTTATATCCTTACTAAGAATGTCTGCATATATAAAGATTTTCAATTGTAATGCCTCCGTAGTATAAATGTATGCTTTCTGTTATGTCGTCAAATGCCGAAGCGGCCTTTTTCGCCCCCTTTTCTAAAAATCCCCATTACAATTGTAATGCAATCGCAATACAAGAAAACACCCTTATAAAATGACTGGTTTCTTAAAGTTATGCAAGTGATGCGCCGAGCCGATGACCAATAATTGGCAAAATCTAAGGCTCTATTTTGAAGAGGTTATATACTATGAATAAAATATTTGGTGTACCTGTAGCAATTCTCGCCGCCTTCCTTGTAGTAGGTCTGGCATCTGCCGCTCTAGTTAACTATCTTAGTAACAGCGTATCCGCAACCGCAACTGTAGAAAGCCCTTTGGAGCTAAAGCTTGCGCCGCAAACCGGCGGCACCTGGCAGGACTCCTTGGAGCTTGGAACAGTTTACGGAGGGGATGCCATTGAGTTTAGGCTTAGGGAAAAGAGCCGATCCAACCAAAATATAAACTCCACCCTAGCAATAGTAATTGCAGAGTCGGGCAAGGTTAATGTGTGTGAAGAGGTAAAATTGTCCTTCAGGGAGCAGGGGAATACTAATTGGCATGAAATAAACTGTGCGCAAGCAAGTAACAACCTGGAATTCAAACTCGATACCACGGTTTTGGCTAAACAGGACAAAGTATACGAAGTCAAAGCAGAGCTAAACCAAAGGGCACTAGGGAACTACACCGCAACAATTCAGCACATTCCAAAGTAGCCTAATTGCCTAAAGGCAACTCTTTAGCCGATTTTTTGTTTTTTCAATTTCACTCCAAAAGCCAAACCAACCAGTATCTGGATAATTATCTGAAAAGGCAAAGCCCTAAACAAGCTCCCTTCTTAACTCAAGCTCATGCCTTGAGAGCGAAGGAGTCCTAAAATAATTCACAGCCAATATGGCAGACAAAGCCAAAATAACCATAATCAGAATGTAGGCTGTCGCGCTTGCAATTGAGCCGTTAAGGTATCCTCTTTTAGCCTCCTGATTTTCCTCAACCCTGCTAAATGAAGCCGACTTCTTAAAGTCAGTCCCTAAAACACCTGCAACAATTTCATACTCCCCGAAATCTTCCCCAAGATAGGCAAATTCCAAAGCCTGAACCTCTCCGGGCTTGACATATACAGGATTGCTTAGGGCCTGGGCGATTTTTTCGCCGTTAAGGTAAAAGCTAAAGTCCAAACGGACATTATAAGGCAAATCCCCGGAATTTAAGTAGTCCCCTTTCAAAATAACCGAGCCGTCCTCCTTAGGGCCAATAGCCTCAAAATAGAAGTCCCCCTGCCGCTCAATCGAGCCTTCTTTTTGTATCACATAGAATTGCCTTTCAATAATCTCTTTTCTGCCCGAATTTATGCTTATCCATAACTCATAACGCCCCGGCTCAATTCCTGAAGTATCTAAGTAAACCCGATAAGTTTTCTCCTCGCCCGAAAGAAGCTCAAAAAGCTCCTCCTTATAAGATTTTAGGACAATATTGCTGTCAATCTTTTGCAGGTCAACTTTTATGCTCGGCGAGAGGGCAATTGTCCCCGGATTTTCAAAGCGAAATATTATAGGAATATAGGAATTTTCCTCAGACTCCAAAACAAAAATCTCGTTTAGGCGGCCGCAATTCCCTAAAGTGTTATGGCAGGGAATATAATCCTTGTCATCATCTGTATGTACGCAAAAATCCCTCCCGCCTTCCTGAAGGTTAAGCTCTCCGTTATAGCAGATTTTTGAGTGAAGGCCGCACTTTACGCTGGCAAGCCCGTATTTTTCAGCCACTTCAATCCTTGACTTGCAGTATGTGTCGGGATCGCTTTTCTCAAGGGTTCGGTAAAGGGCCTCGATTTCATAAGAATTTTTCTGGATAGCTTCGTAGAACGCGTCCAGAGCAGAATCGCGCTCACCAATATTTTTTTCAAAATAATCCCTTGCATCGGAATAAGTCAAAATGCCTATATAATTCATTAAAAGCCTGTCGGTTTCGGGCAAATAATTTGTTTCCCCTGCACGATAGTTTATAATCCTCTCAAATGCCCTTGCAACCTCATATATCCCTATTCCGCTTGAGTCCTTAAGCCATTCAGATTCCCGAGAACCAATATACTCAGCCATAAGCGCAGTTTCCGTAAGGGCAAGCTCGGACTTTTCATTTATGTTCTCTCCGTTAATGAATACTTCCACCGAGCCGTCAGCGGCAATATAGTTGTAAGAATTCACATCCCCTTCAGAGTGGATTTCATTGTAAAGGGCCACATCAGAGGTTGTATTGAGTTTTACATACTGGAAAGCATCCTGCCCGCCCTCAGCCAATATCGGCGAGAGGGTAAACAAAATCGCGCAGATTAAAGGAAAAGCCCTGCAGGAGAATTCAGGAACTTCCCGAAAGTTGCGATAAAACATATTATAAAGATAAAAAGGAGAAAAAAATCAATTGTTGTTGAATGACACGATCTGGTTGAAGTTTACCCAGTCAGGCGTGTTTTTTTGGTGCACTTCAGAGTATCCCCAGTTTCCGTCCACAAAGCCTCTCTGCCATGCGGTCACATGGTCGCCATACATCCTGCCGCTTTGGGCAAGGAATCCGTCTCCGCAGTTTCCTCCGCATCCAAGGCCGGACTGGACAATGTTCATGTGCTCGCCCTGGTCAATCCTGTCAGACCAGTCAGCAATAGGCAAAAGGACTACTTCCTGCTCAAGGACTGTTCCGTCGCGCAGCTGCTCAAGCCTCTGGTATGCCCAAGGGTCGTAATGCACAGGAGGCGGCAAAACCACATCAGGGTTGCCTACTACATCAATTTCCTGATAGAATGCTATCCTTCCCTCGCATCCGCAGTTAGGCTCGCAGTCAACAGAGCCCTGGGTAAATCCCCTAAGCTCCACCGACCTACCTTCAAGGAAAGCGAGATTTGTCAGCTTCCATTGGCCGGACTCAACAATCTGGGTGAAGTCAAGGCCTCCGTTAGTGACTTTCAGGTCATTTGTGAAGGTAACATCCTTTTTGCCTTCCTGAACCACATGCACCATTCCTGACGCATCTACATTTGTGTAAAAGTCAAGCTGGTTGCATCCCGGGCATCCCGGGCACCCATTGCAAGCAAGGGCCATACCTAGTGTCATCTGTATCGCTACAACAAATACTGCCAAATATACTGTCTCTTTTTTCATGTTCTCCTTAGAGAAGTGAACCTTAAGCTATAAAGCTTTCATAAGTTCGGCGCTTCTTTAATATTGTTTAGTTTAACTGCATATATACGCTTTAGAATTTAGGATACATTGATAATACAATAATCTCCTTTGCGTAACCTATTTATATTTTTTACTAAGTTATTATATGGAAGTAGTTCAGGTTAGGTTACCCGAAAAAATTGTCGAAGTAATTGATGAAATGGTGGCGCAGGGATTCTACTCATCAAGGTCGGATTTTATAAGGACAAAAATCAGAAAAACTCTTGAAGAACAGTCCCAAAACGGAAACGGGCTTCCCCCGGCAAAGCCAATTTCCCCTAAATCCCAAAAAACGGCAATCCAGATTCCCGAAAAATAATGGCCCAAAATAATTCTTTGTTTGCTAATTTGTAGATTCTTATGCTCCGGATTAAGGCTTAATCCTTTTTTAAAAGCCCTAATTATGATTGGCGAGATTATAGATTCCCTTTTGGAAATTGTCAAGGAGGATATTCCTGAAACAAAGAGGGAAAATTTCATATTTCCGGGAAAATTCGGAGACCTCTCCTGCAACATTGCATTTGTCATTGCAAAATCCCTCAAAAAAACCCCTAATGATGTCGCTCACGAGTTTGCGCCAAAAATCTCAAGGAAACTCCCCCAATATATTGAGCGGGCGGAAGCAAGCGGCGGCTACATAAATTTCTATTTCAATTATTCAGCCCTATATTCCGGAATTGTCGGCCCGAAAATGCCTAGGCAGGAAGGCAAAAAAATCCTTGTTGAGTTCTCAAACCCAAATCCCTGCAAGGCGATGCATATAGGCCACGCCAGGACAACCTTTCTTGGGGACTCAATTTCAGAAATACTGAAGTTTGAGGGAAATAAGGCAATAAGGGCAAACTATTACAACGACCTTGGAAAGCAGTTTGCAAAATCCGTATTTGCCGCCAAAAAGTATGGGATTAATGGGAACAAAAAGCCCGACCACGAGCTTGCGGATATTTATGTCCGGCTCCATAAAGACCTCAAAAAAAGCCCTGATATGGAAAAGGAGATACAGGATATATTAAACCGGCTTGAGAAAGGAGACAAATCTCTTGACAAAATAAAAGAGCAGGTGCTCGGCCTTGCAGTTGGGGGCTTTGAGGAGACTTATCTTAGGTTAGGAGTAAAATTTGACACAATATTTTATGAAAGCGATTTTCGGGCGCACGGAAAAGCCCTTGCCCTTGAAATGGAGAAAAAGGGGCTTGCATTTAAGTCTGATGAGGGCACACTTGTCGCAAACCTTGAAAAAGCGGGCCTTCCTAACACGGTTCTTTTAAGGTCTGACGGAACAGGGCTCTATATTACTTCAGACCTTTCCCTAACTGTTTATCGGTTTGAGGAGTTCGGGCTTGACCAATGCGTATGGGTTGTGGGCTCCGACCAGAATCTCTATTTTCAGCAGATGTTCAAAATTTTTGAGCTTTTGGGATATCCTTTTTTTAGGGGGTGCTCCCACATGTCCTATGGGATGGTGACTTTGCAGGGCTCTAAAATGAGCTCAAGGGCAGGCGAGTTTATCCTCCTTGACGAGCTTATGGATGAGGTTGTGGAAAAGGCGGGGGAAGAGGTGATAAAAAGGCATCCTGAAATGCACCTTGATGATGTCAAAAAAACCGCGAATATGATTGGTATAGGCGCCCTGAAGTATGAGATACTCAAGGTTGAGAGAAACAAGGGCGTTGACTTTAACCCTAAAAAAGCCATAGAATTTGAAGGAAATACCGGGCCATATATCCAATATATGGCTGTTCGATGCGGGGCAATCCTGAAAAAAAGCAGGCAATCGGTTTCCGGGGAAAATACTGATGTCTATCGGCCAAAAGAGCAGGAAAAAGACCTGATGAGAAAGATCCTTGAGTTTGAAGGGGCCGCCAAAAGAGCCGCAGAACAGCTAAAGCCGAACCTCATCTGCAACTACGCTTTTGAGCTTGCAACCCTATTTTCCAAATTCTATGAGCATTGCCAGGTTGTTGGAAGCGACAAGGAAGAATACCGCCGGCCTCTTGTGAAAAAGACAAGGGATATTTTGGCAGACTGCCTTACTTTGCTCAGGATTGAAGTTCCGGAGGTTATGTAATTGAGCATACCTAATATCACAGAGGATAATTTTTGTATTGATTCAAATTAGATATGGTCCTCAGAGCCTTAAGAACGGAAGTGTAAATACTATATAACTCTTCCAAGGATTTTTGCTCAATATAACCCGCCTCATCAACATCCAGAGGGAATCTTATCTTAATAATATCGGAATGGTTGCCTAAATTTATGGTCATGTTTAGCTGCCCTTTTTTTGATTCCTTTATGTGTGATCCTCCCTCAAAATTTGCAGTAAGGCCATAGGGAGCAAATTCTTCCACGCCTTTCCTATCTACAGGGAAAACTCTGCCAATAAGCTCTTTTGGTGTATATTTTCCGGATGAGCCCTTCTTAGGGTTTGGCTTTAAGCCCCATAATTCCAAAACAGCCCTATATTCCATATATTTTACTATTTTAAAGATATAAATTAATCTTAATATTCTCCACTAACTACATTTCTTCTTTACAGTACCTGTAGGCCTCAGGGAGCAGTTGATTTAAAAATTTCTTACCGGATTCGGTTTTATATCTTGAAGCCCTCTCTTTTTCAAAAAACTGCAAAAACTTCAGGCGGTCTTCCTTAGAAAATGTCGGCTTGACCCTATTTATGTCAATTTGCCCAAGACCATCAGCCTCAAAAACCAATTGCCCGCTTTCTGAAGAAGTTATCTCTCTATAATCATCATGAACCCCTACCAAGTACAATATCTCACTAATTTCACCTTCAGAAAATCCTCTAAGAGCCCTCAATATTTTTTCAGAGAGCTCTTTGCTTATTTTCATCTGTTCGGGCTTCAATTCCTCCTGAGAACGGTGTGTATTGTGGGATTCTCCAAAAAGGCCTGCTCCGCCAATATCATGCAAGTACATTGCAGAAATCAGAATTTTTGGGTTTCCCCTCTCATACTTCAATAGCTCCTTCATCCAAAAAACACAGGCTAAGGTATGCGGAACATCCCAATTCGCACGGCCCTTTTCCAGGTATTTTAAAGCAGACGATTTCAGTTTTTGTTCTAAATCTTTATTGAGTTCCATATAAATGATTAGGGATTATCGCTTATTTCGATTTGGGCGCTGGAGCCAATTATCTTTGCCCCAGTAACTTTTAACAATCTCTGCTTATTATGGATAAGCTCCTAATTTACACTGACGGCGGCTCAAGGGGAAACCCCGGAAAGTCCGCAATCGGCATTATTTTTATGGAGGGGGGTGGAAAAATCCTCTTAGAATACAAAGAATCAGTTGGGATTGGCACAAACAACCGGGCAGAATATCTGGCGATAATTAAGGCGCTTGGGCTTGCAGAAAAATTCCGCCCAAGCGAGGCCCATATATTTTCGGACAGCGAGCTTGTTATAAGGCAGCTTACAGGCCGATATCGGGTAAAAAATGAGGGCCTTATTCCACTCTACCAGGAGCTAAAAGCACTCGAAAAAAAGTTTCCAAAAGTAAAATACTTCCATGTGAGGCGAACAGACCCTATTATCCAAAGGGCGGATTTTTTGGTAAATTCGGCGCTGGATGCAAAATAATGCCAAAATTCGCGCAAAACTTGTATAAGAAGCAATTTTAAATAACTTATTGCAACCGCTTTTATCCCAACCGACCCAAGGGTCGGGGTATTTACGGGAAATAATTATAGAAAGGTCTAATCAGAACTACATAAACCATAACGCGCATATTTCAGATCGATATAAAGCCCTGTGCTTTTATTGAAGATCATACCCTCTTCGGAGGGTATGTAATAGAGCATTGTATCCTCTTCAATCGGCCCTCCCAAAGCTATCCTTGAGAAGGCTGCCTTTGTCCTATATGCATTGCTAAGATCACCGGGTCTGAACTCCAGCTTCAGATACTCTTCTCCTTTTTTCTCCAGATAAATTCCCCCTAAATTGTACCAAAGACCTCTATATATTCCCATCAAATGAAACTTACCAAAATCAATTCCGTCGCCCTCAAAGGCAAAAACTCTTTCATATCGAAGCGAATCAAATTTCGGCAGAATATTTTCAATAGATAAAAAATTATTTTCTCTGCATATCATATGACAGGCCATAATATTTTTGGAGAAGTTCTCTGCAGGAAGCGTATTCTTATAGAGAAATTTGGTCAGAAAATGTTCTATAATCTCAATAATCTCCTTTTCGGTTTCGTATATATCATCTCTGATTATTTCCATAGAGTGATTAAGCACGCAAATATTAAATGCATCTCCCGTATGGTCTCCCTAAAGGGATTAGGTATCTAAAACACGAGATTCATCAGGAAATCGGCTGTGAGAAAGAAGAAAGTTCCTGAGATCGACGAGGAAACCTCAACATAGTATCTCTGCATAAACTGCAAATGATTATATGTGTCAATTCCGATAAATTCGCGCAAAACTTAAATAATTTAGATTAAGCTTAAGTTATGAGAGGAGCAACTGATGCATGTGATCCAGAAGGACCCGCAGGAAACTCCAAGAGTCCCTTGCGGGAGTGTCCCGTCCAGTGAGATAACTAATGATCCCAATGACTACATTCGGCAGTTTTGCAATACCCAGAATATAAAGCCAGATATGCCTCTGGAACCTAAAGACTACCAAATTCTGTTCGGAAATGATGATTCGGCAGGCCCCGAGGGCTTTAAAGAAATATTTCAGCAGAAGGTCTTGCCTTGGTATTTTGCGGCAAAGTGCCTTAAATCGCAGAATGGCTCAGAAATAAACCCCCACCTCGTAGCTGAAATACTGGGGGAGATGGAGAAATACGCCAAATACGGAATTCCGATTATCACCGATATCGGACTTTTCGAAGGCAAAGTCTACTATGGTTTCGAGATTGGAAAAAACAGGTTTGGAGGGAAAGCCGATCTCTATAAGCCCAACGGTTACAGAGGTTCCTGCATATAAACCTACAATTTTATTTTCACTTTTTCTAATTTTTCCCTGAAAAGAGCTTGAGCTTTGCTTCAGCCGCCTTTCGCACTTCCTCAATAACTGAGGGCATAATAACCGGAGGGGCAACCTCATCCCTGTTTTTTATCAGGCTGTTTCTAAGCCCGTTTCTCCATGCAATCCTCAGTTCAGTATTTACATTTATTTTCACAATTCCATTCTCAATCGCTTTTTTTATCTGTGCGGGCGGAATTCCCGAGCCGCCGTGAAGAACTAAAAAAGCGCTTTTTCTGACCGCTTTGTTGATTTCCGCAAGCCTTTTTATGTCAAGCTTTGGCTTTTTGGCTGAAATTCCGTGCAGGTTTCCGATAGCTATTGCCAAAAAATCAACCCCTGTATTTTCAACGAACTCGCGCGCCTCCTCGGGGCAGGTCATGTCCTTTTGGCAGATTATAACATCCTCTGTATGGATTTTTGAGGCCCCTCTAAGATACCCAACCTCCCCCTCAACTAAAACCCCATTTTTTCGGGCATAGTTCACAACTTTTTTGGCAATTTTGATGTTTTCACTGAGAGGCAGTTTTGAGCCGTCAAAATGAACCATATCATAGCCTGCATCAATGGCAGACTTTAGAATCTCAAATGACCGGCCATGGTCAAGATTTAAAATAATCGGCTTTTTTATCTCAAGCTCAGCCGCTTTTTTGAGGGCAACTGCAGTTTGCGCCCCTAAGTAGCTGCTTTCCGCCTGAGATGTCTCAGCCATAAACGGCAGCCCCAATCGGCTTGAGGCCTCAACAATTCCCTTAAGCTGTGAAATCTCTGAAAAATTGAAAGCGCCTATTGCATACCCTGATTTTCTTGCTTTCTCAAAAAAAGCCCTTTTTTTTCCAATATCGCTCATTTTTTAGGCGCCCGATTCATAAGGGCGATAATCTCCCTCTCATCAGGCAAATCCACGCTTGCGCCGGGCGTCTGAATGACAAGCGCCGCCAGGGCATTTGCAAACCGAACCGCCTCAAGGCTTTCCCAGTTCTTGTTTTTCGCATGGATAAACCCCGCAGTAAAGCTGTCGCCCGCCCCTGTGGTATTTACAACCTTTACCTTGTGGGCGGGAATTTTTTGGAGCTGACCCTCCTCATACAAAAGAGTCCCCCTTGAGTTGCAGGTTACAATCACGGTTTCCGCGCCGTATTCCGAGAGCGCTTTGATTGCGGCAGTCGCAAGAAGCGTCTTTGTTATCGCTTTTGCCTCTTTGTCATTCATTATGATGCAGTCGCTTCTTTCCAGAAGATACTTGAGCTCTTCAGGATAATTTTCCACCATACTCATGCTTGGGTTTGCAACAAGATAAACCAAATTCTCCTCTGCGGCCTTTGCGATTTTTTTCACAAGCCTGATGTTTTTTGGGCTGACCATGCTTGTAATCACCACTCTCTTAACATTTTTAAGCATTTTTTCGCTGAAGTCTTTTTCTCCCAAGAGGTCATTTGCCCCCCGATAGGTCAGTATTGTCTTTTCGCCCTTATGGATAAAGACAATGGAAATCCCGCTTAAAATATCCTTTTTCTTGATATGGGTGGTGTCAACTCCGTAATCCGCAAGATTTTTTAGGATAAGGTTGCTGTATACGCTTGTCCCAACCGCTCCAAAAACCATTGTTTTTGATCCCAAATTAGAGAGATTTATTGCGACATTGTGGGCAGAGCCACCGACATCAACCTCAAAGCCGTCAAGCTTCATCTTTGAGTCAAATGGAAAGCCGAGGTACTTTTGGTTTATGATCTTAAAGTGGGTTTCAGAATGCAGGATAAGGTCAATTACATTGCTCCCGACAACTAATGTCCCTTTTTCGGGCTTGTGGAATATTGGAAGTCGCATAATATAGGCTATTAGAAATTAGAATTAAAGACTTGTACTCAGGATTAAATAAAATTAACATAAAATATATCCTCTGCGGCCTTTCATTAGACTATCATCCTACAAATACCGGCCGGATTTTTAAATTAAGGGCCTCTTTAAAGTATGGGCCTTCAAAATAATTTCGGCTGTATTAACGGAAATTTAGGAAAAAAATCCCGAAAAAGAGGCAAAAGAAGAAAAAAGGAAGAGCTTAGGATAGAATTGCCCGATTCCGAAAAAATCCCTCCAAAGTGCCCACATTTTGGGGTTTGCGGCTGCTGCAGCTTTCAGGACATCCCCTGCCAAAAGCAAATCAAATTCAAAAAATCTCTCCTAAAAGAAATTTTAGGCATGGATATCGAAGTCATTCCCTCCCCAAAAATCTACGGGTGCAAAAACAGAATAGACCTTACGGTTTCTGATGAAGGAATAGGCTATCGCCCAAAAGGCATGTGGTGGAAGTCAATTGATATTGCAGAGTGCCCGGTATTCGGAGAAAAAGCTAAGGCGGCAATTGTAGGGGCGCGGCAAATGATTTCCCAAAGAAAGCTTTCCCCATGGAACCTAAGAAAAAATGAGGGGTTTTTGAGGTATATTGTCCTTCGCGAGGGGAAATTTTCCGGGGAGCTTATGGTGTCTGTTGTAACAACTGAAGGCGAGTTTGACTGCCCAAATGAATATTTCAGCGCGGATTCCCTCTATCATCTGGTATGCCCAATTTCCGGGGACACCTCTTTTGGAGAAAAAAAGAATTTCTGGGGGCAGGAGCATATCTGCGAGACTCTAAACGGCATCAATTACCTAATCGGGCCCAACAGCTTTTTCCAGACAAACTCCCATCAGGCCGAAAACCTCATAAAAAAGGTCTCGGAATTTGTCGGTGAAGGCTCAGAAAAGGTTTTGGATATGTATTGCGGGCTTGGGACTTTCGGGATTTTCCTTGCCAAAAAGGGCTATTATGTAAAAGGTGTTGACTCAAACCCGGAAGCTGTAGCTCTTGCAAACAGAAATGCTGTTTTCAATAGAGTAGAGAGGCGGTCGGAATTTTTTGTTGGGGAGGACCGGGCAGTAGAGGAGCTTGATTTTGACGCGGTTATCCTTGACCCGCCAAGGGCAGGCCTTCACCCAAGGCTCACCAAAAGGCTTCTTCGGGCAATGCCAAAAAAAATCATTTATGTATCCTGCAACCCAAAAAGCCTGGCCGAGGACTTAAAAAAGCTCTCTGAGGGCTATTTATTGAAAGATAAAATTGCCTTCGACATGTTTCCCCACACCCCGCACATTGAAACCGTTGTCAGCCTTGAAAAAAGGAGGTAATTCTGACAAAAGCTATCTCCAATTGCACTTATTTATTAAGCCCGGGCAGGCAGAGTGCAGAGGGGATTCTGTTTGCGGAAGGCTGATTAGATGAAGGCAGAGTGATCTGATTGCCGAATCCCTGCAGGGGTAATCGCAGCTAAGCTGTCGGACTGCAGAATTTTCGGTTTCGGTATAAGGAACCCCATAGCAGGTTTTCTCCCCATAAGTCCGGCCGTAGCAAATATCCGAGTAATCTGACCCGCTATCATCACGGACTTTAATCCCAAAACAAGGCTGTTCATAGTAGCGCAGGCCAAATGTTTGGCATGGCTGGCCGCAAAGGCTTGCGCCCGCCTGCTTAGGGTAGAAAAATGCGGCAATTAAGGCTAAAAGAGCCAAAAACAATATCAGCTTATGCATAATAATATTTTCGATTATAGAATAGCCAAAAAACGCCTATATAGAATATCTGCGAATTATGAGTATGGGCTTAGGGGCGCTCTGCATGAAAATCGGCTCAATTTTTGTCTCCAAAAAAATAACCCTCTCCAAAGACGACCTGAGAAATATTAAGGCAACTGCCGAGCATATTGCAGACCACGGCGCGCTAATAACCGGGAGGGGCGGCTCAACAAACATCACCCTCAACAAGCCCCCGCCAGAAGAAGTTGACCGATTGGAAAAACTCGCCGGAATGGCCGAAAGCAGCCCCGAAAAAAAGATATTTCTTAATTTCCTCATAGATTCAGTAAACTCTAATAATGATAGCTTTCTGAGAGAGGCTTTCCTGGATTTTGCAGACCCCGAATGGAATGACCTTTCAGTAAGGCAAAATGTTTCAAACTGGGGCTCTGTCCTAAAGGACTTTACGGATCTTGGACAGATTGCCCCCGGCGAAAAAAACCCCAAAATAATCGCAAGGCGGCTCAACATAAAGCCTGAGGAAGCCGAGTTTTTGTCAATAAAGCAGGCGATATTTGGAAAGTGGAAGCTCGAGCTAAAAGCCGCCGCAAAGAAAAGAAAAGCAATGCTTGATAAGCCGCTCTCCAGCCATAAAAGCCTGCCAAAAATGGACGAAATTCCGGATATTGAGGGGAAATAAACTTATATAAAATAAGATTTAATAGTATCGCTACCTCTTCCTCGCCTTTTTCCAATCCTCAAAAAGCTTCTGCGACTCCTCAAAAACCCTGTCCTCAGGGCAGCCAAGAACCTCAGCGGACTCCTTCAGATAGCCTTCCATCGCCTCAACATAGTTCTTGGCGGCGGCGCCTGCCAAAAATTCGATTCTGGTAATCGCGTCCTGTATCTTTTTTACCCCCGTAATTACAATCAATTCGGCCTCTCTTGTGTTGTCCAAATGAAGCCCTCCGCAAGCTTCAGCATCCCAATCCTTTTCCTTCTCGTTCCCCATCTGCCCAAGGCGGATTGTCCGAATTTCCTTTCCGGGGACCGCCCCACCCTGATATATTTCAAAGCCGTACTTCTGCTCAGCATCTGTCCTGCAATAGCACTTTTCAATAACGCTATAGCCGCTTTTTATGCACTCATTCGCCAATTTTTCGATTTCATCAATCTCCTCATCAGTAAGCTTTTTGAAGTGGTAAATGTCCAGGTGGGCCTTATCTGTCTGCTTTTCTGCCCCTGCCTGCTGGGCGTGCGCGCCAAGAACCCTTCTGCACGCCCCGTTTATTATGTGGGCGCCCGTGTGGTGCTGCATGAGCTGTTTTCTTCTGGAAAAGTCCACATTAAGCTCAACAGGGGTTCCGGCCTTAAGAGGGCATTTTTGCAGCAAAGGCTGGCTGACTGCCTCCTCAAAAACTGCTGTGTCCAGCCTGTGAAAAACATGGTTTCCCTGCTTAATCACCTCAACAACCTTATGCTCGTTAATAAACCCAAAGTCAGCGTCCTGCCCTCCGCTTTTTGGGTAAAAAATCGTCCTATCCAAAACCACCCAATCCCCAATAACCTTCAGCACTTTTGCAACACCTCGGGTTTCCTTATTGTAATATGCCTTCTCGGTCTCGGGAACTCCCGACAGGTCAAAAACAGGCTTTGAGCAGGCGGCCTTGCCTTTGGATTTGCCGCCTTCTTTCTCTAAAGCGGCCTGCTCTTCTTGATAAAACTCAGGCGGAATCTCAATTTCAGGCTTTAATTCCTTGATTATTTCAGGTGTGATTCCCTGAGACTCATATAACTGCCTCAAAGTCTCCAAGTCAAAATTATCTATTTTTTTGATAATTTTTTTGCCCTGGCTTATCATCTCTTTGTATTTTCGCTCCTCTTCAGCCAAAGTTTCCCCTAAGACCGCAAAATCAGCCTTCCTCAATTCAGGAAAAATCTCCATTTTTGAGTGGATTCTCATAAGCTCAACCAAATCCGCATTCTGACCGGATTTCCTGAGTATTGCAAAGCACGACCTTAGGATTTTTCGCAGGTTATATCCGCCCCCGGCATTTGAAGGAAGCGCCCCGTCAAAAAGGGCAACCAAGAGAGTGCGGGTATGGTCTGCCAAAACTACCTTCTCCCTAAAGCTTAGGTTAAAACGGCCGAGGTAATCCAAAGCTTCGGGAAAAACAACCTCATAGGCGGTTTTTGAGCCGTTAAGCACCCAAGGAAATCTCTCTAAACCCGCCCCCATATCAATCACTTTTGTCTCCAATTCTGCCAGCCTTTTTTCTCCGGACTCGCTTTCCTCAACCCGATACTGCATATAGACCTGGTTTAAAATTTCAATTCCGCCGACAAATGCCTCAATTGACGGCCCTGCATTTCCTCCACCCTCCCAGGCGTCCTCGTGGTAGAAAATCATGTCCTCAGGAATTTCAAACCCTTCGGTCAAAAGGGTGTGGATGTAACTGATTGCCTCATCCTTGAAGTAAATAAAGTTTCCCGGCCGGTTAAATACATGCTGGCCGACCATTATAAATCCTGTAAAGTGCCTGCCGGTGACCCCCACATTTTCCACATCATTGAACCTCAAACAGAACTGGGGCACAATCAGGGGATTTGCGGGAGGGTCGACTTCCCCGGAAACGCAATAGGGCTGGAAGTCGTAAATTGAGGCCTCAACAAAGGTAACATCATCCCTCCACCTGGCGAGAACCGGGTACCTCTTAATAGGGGTGTGGCCGAACTTCTTGAAAATTTCAGCGAAGGTTTGCCAGCATTGGGCGTAATTCATCTGTTTTCCGATGGGGGTCCCCAAAAAACCATAGGCCGGAAGCCCAAGCTTTACTCTGCATTCGTCATCATCGCAGTAGTCCCTGATATTTTTGCTCCAGAAGTTTTTTTCGCAGACCTTGCATTTTCGGCGGCTGTAGCCCAGCCTCTCAAGGGTTTTAAAGGGGTATTCTTCTCTGGGGAATTTCATAATTGATTATAAAATATGTATTTAGTTGCCAATTCTAATTATGGAGCCAAAAGTGTTCTTCGATATCGACGGAGTAATAAGGAGGCTTGATATCGCGGTTTTTGGAAAGCCCACTAAGGTTTGGGATGAGAGGGGGCCTGATGGAAAAGGCATCGTTGAAATTGTATCAAGCAATCCCGAAATAATTCTAAAGGCAAGAAAGACTAAGTATTGCGGGGTTCTTTATGACTTCCAGCCGGTAAACTTTCTGACTGTTCAGCCCCCTTCATGGCGGCCTCAAACAGAAATTTGGCTAAAGCAAAACCTGCCCGGGCTTGAATATCAAGTCAAATATGCGCAGAATAGTTCGGATAAGCTCAAATCTCTGAATAACGGACAGGTTTTAGTTGAAGACTGCCCTAATTTCCAAGATTTCAGCCAGATTATCCTCGTTGACCGTCCTTATAACCGGACTGCAAAAGCCCCAAGAAGGGTGAAAAGCCCGGAAGAATTGCTAGACCTGCTCAATCGCATTTAGATGAAAATCGGCTTAGCATTTGTCAGTTTCTTTAATCCGCCCCTTTCCATCAAAAAATCATTCTCAATTCTCCAACCCCCGACCCCCGGAACATGAACCCCCGGCTCAATTGTGAAAGCCATCCCCTCAGCCAATTTTGTCTCAGCCCAATTCTTAGGGATTTTCTTGGGCTTGGGGCCGATTAGGGGCGAATCGTGCAGGTCAAGCCCTATCCCGTGCCCAATCGCATACTCCAGCCTAAAACCGCTCTCCCAAATTGAATCTTGGGCAGCTTTATGCAGTTTCCAAGTCGGCACCCCATATTCCGCCAAGCGGATAGTTTTCTCATACGCCTTTTCCACAGCCCTTGCGATTTTCTCCTCCTTGGCCGAAAGTTTCCCCATCGCAAAAGGAACAGTAATATCTGAGCAATAGCCCCGGTATCTTGCCCCAAAATCAGCCAGCCCAAGCCCCCTTTTGATTTTCTTGCCCAAAAAACCGGGGGAAGGATGTATCAGCGAGCTTCTTTTGCCGGAGGTAAGGATTGTGGGAAATGAGGGTTCATCCGCCCCAAACCGCCGCATTTCGTTTTCAATTCCTAAGGCAAGCTCTCTTTCGGTTAAGTTCGGCGAAAGGGCCTCAAAAAGATATTTTGCGCCCCTGTCCGCAATTTTGCACGCTTTCCTGATTAATTCAATCTCTTCAGGCTCTTTTATTTCCCTCATTTTTGAGCAGATGCCCGAAAGCTCCCTTTTCCTGCCTTTAGGGAGGAGTTTGGAGGCAGAAAAAGAAATGTTTTTCCCGTTAACCCCAATCTCCGCGCCCTTTGTAAGATTTTCTTTAAAAAACGCCTTTAAGGAGCCTGCTCCCGAAAGCTTTATAATTTTATCAGCATTTGCCTCCGATTGCGCCTGTTCATATTCCAAGGGGGTTACTGCCAAAAAAGACTTTTTTTGGCTTACAATAAGGGCCGCAAAAGATGATGCCCTTTGCAGCTGAAGCCCGGTCAGGTAGCCGATATTCGGGTCAAAAAGGCTTTCTGTGCACAAAAAAACCGCAGAATTAATATTTTCAGAAGCAATGCGAGCTCTAAGCTCTCTTATTTTCTTCTCTGAGAACCCCTTCATTCTTTTTTCTCGCAGGAGGGTAGGATCTTTATTATAAGCTCCCTTTCCCTTGGGCGGTTGTCAAAGTCTATGAAGATAAGCTGCTGCCATTTACCCAGAACCAACTCTCCGTTCTCGATTGGAACCGAAAAAGTGGGTTTTAGTAAAGCGCTTCGCACATGCGCATATCCGTTCCCGTCGTGCCACTTTCGGTTGTGCTCATAGTCGTCATTCATCGGGGCGATTTTTTCAAGGACGCGCCTCAGGTCTGAGATAACGCCGCCCTCATATTCTATTGTTGTTATTGCCCCTGTCGAGCCCGCCAAAAACACTATGCATACACCATCCTTTACTCCCGACTCTTTAACGATTTTTTTTACCTGTCCGGATATATCCACGATATCGTTGTAGCCCTTAGTTGAAAACTCCAGTCTCATAATAGGATTCTTAAATAATTTGGTTATTGAGTAATCCTGCCGATTTAATCTACTTCCCGGTGCTTCCAAATCCTCCCCCTCGGTCCCCCTTATATTCCGCAATCGCATCCACAAGCTCCCACTCAATCATAGGGGCTTTGGAAATCACAAATTGGGCAATCCGCTCTCCCTCATTCATCTTAAAAGGCTTGCTTGAAGTGTTTTGGACGATTACCCCCACCTCATTTCGGTAGCCCGCGTCAATTGTCCCGGGAGAATTTGCAAGACGAAGGGGAGTCTTTAGGGAAAGACCTGAGCGCGGGCGAATCTGCAATTCCCAGCCTTCAGGAACCGCTACCTTAATCCCTGTCCTCACAATTTTTGTTTCCCTTGGCTCCCATTCAACATCCTCAACCATAAAAATATCCGCCCCCGAGTCTGTCGGGTTTGCGTATGCCGGCGGCTTTGCCAGCGGATGGCACACCTCTATAAAAATCTTGACTTTCTCGCGCTTCATAAAAAGAATATGAAAACTTATTTAGGCGGCCTAAATGCTCAAAACCCTCATCCCTCCCTTGCTTATCTGAATCGGGTGAATCTGCTCGCTGTGCTTTGTCCGCCTCATTTTGCTGATTAGAAGGTTTCTGCCCGCCTGCGGGCCTACAGGGACAAAATCCAGCATAACTACCGCATCGGAAATGAACTCCTCAACTCCAAGGCGGGAATAAGCATCGCCGTCAATTGCCTCAGAAATCATAAGAGTAGTGACACCCTTCCTCTTAAGGGCCGCAACTATATTATTCATCCTGTTTCTAAGAGCCGCCTTTTTTTCAACCATTAAGGACAAAATTGAGATTGAGTCGATAACAATCCGCTCTGCCTTTATTTTGTCCACATCAAAAAAGTCCATGCTGGGGTTGTCATAAACATTATGCTCAATCAATTTGAATTTGCCCTTTTTCTCAAAATCGCTAAAGTCCCATCCAAAAGAGAGCGCATCCTTTCGTATATCGTCAGCAGTCTCCTCAAAAGTCATATATATGCCGGGCTCGCCATTCTGCAGGCCTTCCCAGAGAAACTGAAGCCCAAAAAGTGTCTTTCCTGCGCCTGCTTTGCCTGAAATCAGCACAGCCGAGCCCTTTACAAAGCCTCCTGAAATCAAGCGGTCAAGGCCGGCTATCCCGGTTTTTACCCGCTCAATTTGGTAATCCATAATAAACTCTTTATTTAAATTATTAGTTGGCCGCATCTTTTTTTGGCCCGCCCCTGAAAGTATATATATGTTTTGTGCATTAGTATATTTATAGTGCATTATTGCACAATTACGATGAGCGAAAAGAAAATCCTAAAGGCTTTGGAGGAAAACCCTGCCGGGCTTTCCATTACCGAAATTTCCGAAAAATCCGGTCTTCATAGAAATACTGTCGCCTCAGTTGTGGCTAAATTGGAAAATGAAGGAACAGTAAGCCTTAAAAAAATGGGGATTGCAAAGCTGTATTACCTTAAGGAATATTCGGGCCTGCACCAAAGGGACTCAAGCTATCATGGAAAAAACATCTCAATAGGGATTGGGGTAAGCGACCTTGAAAACGGATATGATGCTGCAGTTTCAGCCGCAAAGCAGGCGGCGATGCAGTCAAGCCAAGGCGGCTCTCCCACTTTTTCAATTGTGTTTGTATCGTCTAAATACAATAAGCAGATTGAGAAGGTAGT
>CAZJKT010000016.1:19908-21956 GCA_964547015.1 uncultured archaeon | reverse complement strand
ATTTCAATCCTAACTTAGTCAAATTCTAACCCACCAAATAGCGGTCATAATTAGCTATATTTCTCCTTTTAATAAAGAAAATAGTCGGGAATGTTCAAAGTGGGGGTGGCTATATAAATATCCACAACTAAATGACATTCCCTGTCTTGGACTTCTCAATACCCATAATATCTCTCTTCAATAAGTCATCAGTCCTAAGCACGTAAAATATGACAAAATCTTGTGTCTTGTCGATTCTCTCTTCCAAGCCCCTTCGGATTCGCTCTAACTCGCTTTTTGTCACCTCGCCCTCAAACACCGAATTCTGGACCCAATTCATAAACTTCCGAAGAAACTGGCAGACTTTAGCCACCCTTTCAGTCGAAACATCATAGACGATTATCGCATACATACTACCACCATATTACAAACGGTTCATAATTATAAATGCCTAGTAGATGCTTTATGAGCTTATAGCACTCAAGCCGGATTAGCCGCTGATAAGACACGCTTCTACCAAGTGTCCTGTGCTTAATTGTAGTCCTAAGCCTGGCGTCATATTCCTGCAAAAACAACCGCCTCCCTTTATCATTTAGAAGGCAATAGTTTAAATCCTTGACAAAACATGATTCATCAATCATTCGTTTGTTTATCAGCTTGAATATGACCCTATCAGCGATAAATGGCTTAAAAATCTCAGAGATATCCAATGAAAGGGAAAATCTCCTTTCAGAAGGCTCATGCAGATATGAAATGGTAGGATTAAGCTGGGTGTTGTAAATTTCCGTGAGTACGCCAGAATATACAAGAGAGTTTCCAAAGCTAATAAGGGAATTGAGCATATTCTCAGGCGGCCTTTTTGTCCGCTTATCAAACTGGAAAGCATCGGGCAAAATGGCATTAAGGCTTTGGTAGTAGGCCTCCCTAATATTTCCCTCAATCGCCATCAGGCTTGGGATGTCCTTCTGAAGATCTATTTTGTTTTCAAGGTCCCTTATATGCGCCAGGTAATCTTCAAGTTCTCCCTTAGTTCGTTCGTAATATTGAAGATTGCGGACGATATTCTCAGCAGCGCCATAAACAAACTTTTTGGCGATAATGATCCTCTTTGAAGGGTTTATATAGTTTTCGGCCTGCTTAATCAAAATATCTCCGGACAGCAATTTTTCCCTTGGGTAGAAACTTCCCTCGTAAAATCCATAGTAATTGAAAAAGTGGATAGGGACGTTGTGCTTCGAGAGATATGAAACCACGCCTGACGAGAACGAGAGGCGGCCGTGGGCGTAAATAGAGTATATTTTCTCAATAGGCAGAATCCTTTTTTCAAGCTCGCCTTCATCGTTTTTTCTCACAAAGTAGACTGTGTTTTGCTTTCTTTTCAGAACCCCATTTTTAGTTATAAAAAAATTTACTTTGCCCATTATTAATTTGAAAAGCAAAATTCAAAGTAACTGCATTTTCGGCAAATTCTTTTCTTCTCAGGCTTTGGAGGCTTTGGCAGGCTTATTATTTGAGATATTTTCCCAAAGGCAGATTTAAGTTCGGTCTCTTTTTTTTCTGTAAGATTTATCCTCAGAATATGCCTTTGTTTCGGGTAGTCAATCTCGCCAACAGCGTTATCTATCCCCTTTTCGGTTTTGAGATAGTAAAGATAATAAAGCAGTTGCATTTCGTGGGCTTTTTCCATTTTGCTTGACTTTTTAATTTCATGGAGCACAAGCCCCTTCCCTCTTTTGATAAAATCTATTGCGATATTCTGGTCGATTACAATATCTTTTTTGTCTTTTTTGTAAGTGTCGTTCTGGACCAGATTTCCCAAGGCGACCAGCTCCGAGTTTTGCTCCATAGTCGTGAAGTGCGAGAACAGCCAAAGCTTTGTCGGGCAGATGAAAAAATAGTTGATTTTTGTGCCGGTGAAAACCGAGTCCTTGTTCAAGAGGTCCATAATTATAAGATTTGATAACTTTGATTGAATGAGGGCCGCTAAATGATTTTGTTTTCAAAAGCATCAATCTCACTTGAGTCAACATCCTTATCCCCGCTAAATTTCCCATATTCTACAATTTCTT
>CAZJKT010000016.1:3407-19808 GCA_964547015.1 uncultured archaeon | reverse complement strand
TTCTACAATTTCTTTACATTCATCTTCGTTGAGAGGCTTAGATATGATCCTAAAATTCTTGAATTCTCGATAGAACTGTCTTTGGTGCTTCTCAAAATAATACATTGGAACGCTCATAGAATATCTATAAAGGATTGCTTTCAATTTCCATCGAAAATCCTCAAGTTCCACCTCCACCTTGGGAACGTTGATACCTTCCTCTTTCAATCGTTCTATAATAATTTTCCAAGAAGTATCTTTGGTAAAATCATCGCTACGAATTATCTCAGCTAGAACATTATTCAATTTTGTATCCTCGACAGTCAGACCTTTCTCAGCAGCCATCGCCTCAGGGACAATTGCCTGAATTCCAGCAATCTGCCTGAATAGTCTCTGGGCTTCGCTTCGTCGTTCTGCGGTAAAGTATTTTAGATAGTCTAGATTCCTATAAATCTCATTGATATATCGCTCCTTCAACGTCCTTCCATCAGATAAAGTCTCATCAAAGGTCTTTTCGACCAATGCCCTTTCAGCTTCACAATCCAGCAATTCGCCTTCCTTCTGCTTCAAAATATCAATCGTCTTGAGAAGCGTCTCTTTGTGATAGATTGCATTTGTTCCTCTGTCAGCTTCAGAGAAAATGTGAATATTTGGGCCATTGGACTGATAATCTTCTGGCCTGTTTCGATAAACTCTACCCCATCTCTGGACTTGGCTGTCGATTGGCGATATTTCTGTAAACAAAATATCAAAGTCTATATCTACAGAAGCTTCAACCAACTGGGTTGAGATTAGCACCATCCCTTTCTTGCCATCCTTAAGATTCTGTTTTATCTCGTTTATTCTCTTGTCCTTTTCATTTTCCAGCAATCGAGAGTGCAACAGATAGACCCCAGGATCATTTCTGCCACCCAGTTTTTCGTAGAGTTTAATTGCCTTTCCGACGTTGTTCACTATGATCAGAACGTTCTGGTCCGTACTCTGGGTAAGGGTCTCCTCGATTTTACCAAAGCCCTCTTCAATTTCAGGTTCAGTCTTGGAGCTATACTCAAAAAGAGGCTTATCCACAAATTCAATCTTATGCCGCTTCAATCCGTAATTTTTAATTATGGCCTTTTTTTCCTTGCTCCACTTGCTTAAGTCGACGGGATGAAAATCCAGATTGGAGACAATTTCCTTGGACCTTGAATCGGCCTCAGCCTTTATCAAAAATGGCCTAAAATAGGGTGGGAGCGTTGCGGTTATTACCAGAACCGCCCCCTTCAACTCGCTTATAATCTCCAAGGTCTTTATGATAATCGCCGCCATTTCTGGATTGTACGCCTGAATTTCATCTATGACAATTGAAGATGTCGGGTATATGGACAGCAACTTGTCAAATCCATAATATTTCAAAGAAGCTAAGAAAACCTGATCTGGTGTGGTAAGTAGTATTGGGTAGGACATCATCTTGGATGATGTCACTTTTCCACCAATATTAAACTCCCTGCCTTCACGAGAACCCTTAAGATGTTCTATAAATGACGTAGAATGCAATATATCTACAAATTCCTTGTTAAAATATCCATCATCTCGACCAAATCGAGCAAACAAGTCATTTAATGCCACCCTCAATGGAAGGGTATAAATGAGTTTTCGGTTATTCCTTCCCGCCCACATTAACGCAAACTCA
Source organism: uncultured archaeon (assembly GCA_964547015.1). Lineage (GTDB taxonomy): Archaea > Aenigmatarchaeota > Aenigmatarchaeia > QMZS01 > QMZS01 > JAFGCN01. Next base: position 18,157 of record CAZJKT010000016.1, on the reverse strand, counting down.
GTTTTCCCAGATCCTGTTGGAGCCACCAGCAGAACATTCTTGCTTTTCGAGGAAGTTAGAGCCTCTTTTTGCCAAAGAACCACCTTCTTTTTGAGCTTTTCCTCAATTTTTGAAGTTATATTCTGTTCGACCTCTTTAAACACAGAATTTAAATCCGCCACCCCCTCAATATCAACGTCACCGCTTGCGGAATAATCGCACCGCCTCAATATCCCCAAAAAAACAAAAAAGTCATAGTCGTGCTTTTCGGTTTCAATCTCGTAAAATTCTCCAAGCAGGGAAATATCATCCGCTCTATTCTCAATCGCCTTTCTTAGTTCTTCCAAACTATCAAAACTAATTGGAGTAGGCAGTTTAACCTCAAAGCCATTTTCTTTGGCTACGCTAATAAGGTCCTTCACTATTACAATTAATTCATCTTTTTTAGCCAAAAGAAAGTCAAGATAAGCCAAAATTTCGTCACGATAAGAGCGGATTATATCTGGCAAGTTTTTTTCGTCGAGATAATATTCATTATAGTGATGCAAAAGGACGGCGGTTCTGATTTTCCTAGAATCCAATTCATTCCCCAATAGTGCAACGCTCCATATAGCAGAAAGTATCTCGTGCCTGACCTTAAAGTTCCAGTAATTTTCGTGCTTTCGAAAAGTTTCAAATAGGCCATTGACTTTCGTCCAATCTCCCTTGGCTTCTTCCCTTTCCGACCGGTCAAATACCTTCCTCTGAAAGGCGTAATCTATTTTCCCCAAGTCATGGATAACCAACGCCAATGCAAGATTGTTGAAAAAAGAATTATCTTTAAATCCAGGGTAATCAAAATTTGCCTCATTCTTTTTGACAAAGTCCCGAAATTGCTTTAAGCGAATAAGTGTCTCGCTTATATGGTATTCAAGGAGCGGATTATCCACTCTTTTATCTTTAGCCCTTAGAAACCCCAATAGCTCAGAGTCATAACCAGCCATAATCAGTAAGTATCTTGAATATTTTATCTGTCCCATCCGATAAGGTCACTTTATGGGTCTCAATATTTACCTTTGATCCTTCTCTGAGGTGAATAGTGTAATCGTACCCCGTATGAATGACCTTCCCAAATTCTGTCCTTCTTTCGGTTTTCTTGCTAATTTCTGCCTTGCTTTTAACGGGAACAAAATTCTCTCCGACTTTGTTCTCAAACTGAACTTTGAGAGGCAGGGAATATACGGGATACTTTTGATTTTTTAGGGGGAACTTTTCGCCTCCTTTGGTCTCGCTAAGGATATATGTGGGATAAGTAAGCCAGAGGTCTCTCTTAACTTCAGCAGATTCGGAGGGTTTTATCGAAAGGTCATTTTTAATGAAAATTATATCCTCACTCCGACCCAGACTAAGGACTTTTGGCATTCTCCTAAGAGCAGTACTTATCTCCATAATGATGTTCTCGTCCCCTCTGAGAAAAAGATAAATCCTGCCATTGAACAATTCTTGTTGGACCACCGGATACCTTTGTGACTTCGGACCTAAACCGTATAGACGTCTGCCCCGGTTCATAAGAGCCACATTACCTCCCAATGTCCTTAGTGTAACTCGGCCCATTATCAAGCTTTGATAATTCTCAAATGAAGATTCAAAGCCACCATGTACGCTTAATTTTAACGCCCAAAAAGCAGGATCATAATACCTACCTGTGGCGTTTTGCAGCATTCCAATTATCGTTGATTTTGGAGGCAGGGGGAAGGTTTGAGCATAGTAAAATGTAAAGGGATTTCTGTATTGAGCAAACGGTTGAAATAACTCCAAAAAGAGTGTACGTTCCATAAATCTACTAGTTTAAGAATAGTTAGAAAGCTACGCACTCAATTCAACAAAGTCCCTTTTGAAAAGATATAATCCCCCCCTACTTTTGCCCTTTGCAAAGTTCTCCACTTCAGTCAAAATCTCACTCTTTTGCCTAGAAATTGGCTTTTCTTCACCAAAATCAATCACAAATTTTGGGGCATCTTTATCCAGAGTCTCACTTTCTATTTCTTTGATGGTTCGTCCATTGTCTTGGGTAGTCTTCTCTTTTGTAATCAGCTTGTAGATATGAGACTTGCTCAACTCTAATCTGTCTAGGTAAGTGGCATAATTCCCATCTTCATATAAGCCAACCACAACCAGCCAGGGGGATAGGTCCTCCATACGCCCCTTTATCTCACGTTTAAGCGAAAACACAGTCTTTAGCAATTGCATCACTTTTTCACTCTTTTTGTCGGCCCCATATTGCCCTTCACTATCCCCATCTAATTTTCCTAACCTGTCTAAATCAATAGTGATATTGTATATATAAAATCCTCTATGTTCTTCCATGTTAAATGGGTTAATATTCTCTTTGTTACCGGATCGATTGGCCAAATCCAGATTGGCGTTAAAATGAGAGTCAAATTTAAAGGGTGTTAATGAAATTGCATGGGAGAGCTTCACCGGAGCGGTTCTTGTCTTAGCAGATTCTTTAGATCCCTGTTCTGTAATCATATACCCAAAAAGGTCAAACTCAGGATAATTGAGGATTTTCTTTTCAACCAGCAGCTCCTTTTTTGGATTAGTCACATTCGACTTATCGGACTTGAATTCTTCTGATCCTGCCAACGGCCAGCTTTCCCCAAAAAGCTTATTGGCCCAATGGAGAAGACTATATCTTAGGGCATATCTACTAACCATCACGTATTGTCTCCCATCCCATTTGGTTATTTTTTTCAATTCTTGAAAGTTCCCCGTACCTTGATCGTAATTAAGTGACCCTGCGTGAAAAACCACATCCAAAACTATATACCTACTCATTCTCTACCCCCATAATTAACGTCATTATTTATAGAGTTATTTGCGGACATAATCCCCAGTATGATTGCATATGCGCAACGTTCAAACAACGCCTCTGACCACAATTCGTAAGACTGGCACATTGTTGCTACGAAACCTTGACCTTCTATATTGTCCCTCGTGCCTGAGTTAGTCGCCCTGAGCAAGGTCTGCAAAAATCGTCCCCGATCTTGTGACTTTATTGAGTTTAGAAGAGTATATATTAGTTTTTGACGATAGTTCTCCGAAGTATCCTTAAAGAATATTGCTGCTTCCTTCTTTAACCGCCCAACTATGCGAGAAGATTCCATCTCCGTAAGTTTTTCATCCCCAGAAACAACAACACCCATAATCATTTAAGCAAGCCATTAAGTATAGGCAATGCATATATCTCCCAACAACGGTTTTTCAAAACTCGAGAAGAAATGTAAGTATCCACCAAAGCCCGCTTTTTTTTATCAGCAGAAATTTGATTAAGTGTCCTAAGAATAATATTCATGAACATGGATCGGTCACTACTCTTTAGGGCAGAAAAAATTTCGTACAAGAGAGGCTTCTTCCCAGCTTCGTTTAAATATATGTCATGAACCGCATTCTGGATAACATACATCCAATTAACATCCCGTTTTATCTTAGAGACAATTCCTCGAGGATTATCGAAAAAGTTCATAGAAAATATATTTTGGGAGTCATCATCACCCCTCATATGCGCATCGATAGCTAAAGCATAAAATAGCCTAGTATCAAGGGGCCTTCCCTTGCCAATCGCTTCCCAAAAGAGTCTCAGAGCACTAGGATATATAGGCATTCTCTTGAGAAAGCCCTCTAGAAGCCAGAGGTTAGATTTTTCCCTACCCAACCCATAACTAAGTCTGGTACTTAGAGCAGAGCGGACCGTCTCATCCAAAAGAAGCGTGGCTTGGCTTTGAGAAATTCCCAAATAATCCACACCCACCACTTTCTGATTCTTTATTTTATCAAATTCTACTAAGTAGAGGTTTTCTAAAGAGAACCGGGCCTTTTGTTCAATTAGTTCATCCATAACCGACGACCAAGCCACTCTGAATAAGTTGGGGTTGCGACTAAGTTCCTTCTTGACTGACAACCTCTTATTTAGATTATAACAAATTTCCAAGTTATTAGTATAAAAGTAGACTTGTCTACCTCCAACATAACTAAATGCGTAAGCGAAGGCCAGCGTTGCTGCATAGACAGGTATAGGTGGGTCAAGGGTGTGTTCTAGGTCCTGTATTGCCATTGGTTGGGTATATCCTAAGTTACTGCCGTCTTTTTCTGAATACAAAAATGGCGTGGAGGTAGAATCTAAGTACTCTTCATAGGCCACTGAGTTCCTCGATTTCACTAATTCCTTCAAGATACCATTTAATTGCCGATTATCCCCCTTTAACAAGAAGTAGATATATCGGAAAGAATCAAATAGACTCTTCTTTGGATTATATATGAAAAAATTTCTGTGAGAAGCCGTTGGGTTGAGGTCAAAATCCGACACCAAATCAGTAATTTTGGGTCCTACATTCTTAAAACCATATGAGGAATCCTCGATTATCTCGCAAAATATATTATTCAGTCGATTGCAAAATTCTTCACCCTCTTTTTTCTGATCTTTTAAGATTTTATCCAACTCAAGTTTTTTCTTTTGGAGGGATTCCATTTCTTCAACTAAACTAGCCTCAGTCTTAGCTATTTTTCCAGCCAAAGCCTCACCCTTTTTTGCATAGCCTTTATCTTCTGAGGAAAGTGCCTTTTTTTCAGCATTCAATAGATTTAGATTATCTCTTAGGACACGCCTCTTTTTGGGTAGCTTACCTAACTCTCCAACCAGGGCATTTCTCTGTTTAATGAACCCAGATATAACTGAATTGCGAAATAGGTAGCCCATCGGAAAATATATATAGACTACTTTTTCTCGGTTTAAGTCCAATTCTTTGTTTAGTTTGCCCAAATCCCATCCATAAACCTCTTCCATCAAGTTCACGAATCCAAGAATTCCAGCGTCAATAAACCAATTTCCCGTAAATTCCAAGGGTTTTGTGGATTCTTCCATAATTACACTCTTTTATTCCTAACAATATTCACAAACCCAAATCCATAAGTATTTCTCTCCCCAAACCCGCAATCAAGCCCAAACTCAAGGAGCTTTTTCTGCCGCTCTGAAAGATATGAAAAGGAAAACTCCCACATCGAGCCCACAACAGGATAATCTTTCCCGCCAATTGTCAGGCGATTTACGACCTGCTTTGTGTAGCGAAACTGCTCAAACACGGTAAAAGGCTCCAAAGTCTCCTTGTGAAACTCATTGTATTTCTTAAACAAATTCTCCTCAAGCTGCTTGATGAAAGCGGTAAAATCAATCTCCGCCTTCCAATAGGCGTAACGCTTCTTCCTTAGCTCCTGGGGGACAGAATAGAGGTCATACTTCTCCTCAGGGATGCGAATTACAATGGGTGTAGAACTCGCTATCCGGCTGTACTGATTTATCCTTGGCGAAAGCCTGGATTGCCCCTCAACCGAAAACAAACTATCCCCTATACGAACCTCCTGGTTTTTCTTGAGCTTTTCTGAAACGGTCTTAATAAACGCGCTGCTTGGGGAGGATATTATAAAATTCCGGGTTTCGCCCTCAGAAATTGGCGGCACAACCCCATTTTTCTCCATCAAAGGGAATATATTTGAAAAGCAGAAAAATTTGAAACCCAACTTGTCGTGCAAAACCTCGTATTCAGTCCCGCGAAGCAGATTATAGACAAAACCATGAAATTTGTGGTTCATATTTAGGGGATATCTCTGGTTTGTCCCAGACCTTAATTTTACCAGCAATCTCATAACTTAATGAATCGACATTAATTTCACTATACGAGTGCCAATCTTGTTATGCCCCTCTCCAAATTCCTTTCAAACCCATCATAGTACGGAAAATCCCGTCAAAGCCCCGAAAATCTCTCCAAATACCGCGAAATACCGTTTAAATACCCCAACGAGGTATATAATTATAGCGAGTAAGACCTGCCCAAAGGATGACGCCTCAGGAATGTAGGTCAGGACGAGTAAGCAGGGTTCGCCTGAAGTCCACTTTCAGTTTTCCACCCAAGCAGTTATTTCCTCCAGATACTTTTTGTAATTTTCATCATATCTGGATGCGGGTTGTCTTCTATAATATATCAACATTAGCACATACTCGTGGCTAATGCCAGGATCACCAAATATAAAGATCCTTCCCAGAAGTATTCAAATGCCAGTGCCACAAGAATGCTGTATAGCGAGAGGATGAGGCTACGGACAGATATCCTTATAATTGAACCCATCTCGATTATATGTCGGTAAGTCTTGGCCTCTATTGACTTCAGGCCAGCAAAAATATTCCGATTAAAACTTCCCTTCTCGAGCTCCTTAAGCGTGGGTTTGAGTTCAAACTAGTGTGCGGGAGGGCCTTTGAGAAAAAAACTTTTGAGCAAAACAACAAAAGCGACTAATTGAAAACCTGTAGAAATTAAGAATATTTCGTTTCTGAAATATGTAAAAAGCGTAATGGAAACCACAGATAAAAAAGAGATTATTGCCATCAAAGAGTTGGCGCTATTCTGCATATTGGTCTTTCTAACATCATACATATGCTGATAAGAATTCCATGCCAAAGGCAAAATCCGCTCCAATTCCTTTTCCTTGGCTTCAGAGTTCATAATGTCATTTCTTCACTACCCAGCGACCGGTCCTTTTGCCACCCTCCCGCTTTAATAGCCCCTTCTTCTTCAAGTTATTTATATGATACCATACCCCGACTTCAGTTAACTCTAAATGAACGGCCATTTCCCTGACAGTAAGGGCGGGGTTAGCTTTCAGAAGCTTAAGAACTTCAGTCTCACGCCCATCTCTTGTTCTATTGATAGTCTTATTAATAGTCTTATTAATAGTTTTACTGATAGTCCCTGCAACTGTTGGAAAAGTAATTTTATAATGGTCGAAATCGCCCTCTATTATGGGATTTAAATGATAGTGGCTGTTCCATCCATTGATCATTTTATGAAAACCACTACCAATATTTTCCGATAATTTAATATAACGGAATATTTTTGCTACGATTGGATTTCTGGGTTGCGAGAAATCCTCTTTCAAAATAAATTCCAGTTTTTTAGGAAGAGCTCCTGGATTAAAAAATTCATACCTATTGGAAAAAATCCTAATTCGTGGATTTGTTTGGCTAAAATAATCCGTGTGCATAATGAAGTTTACAAGTGCCTCCCTTATAGCCTGAAGTTGTGGCGGATCATCATCTCTAAATCCGCCTTTAACTGAAAAGGGTATATCTACTCGCTTGCTTAGTTGTTCGTAGATATCAAAAAAAGTCAGAAAAAGATTTCTTTCACTAGTCAAACGATAGCTGTATCTCACGGGAGCATTTTCGTAAGAAATCCCCGGAATTTCAAGATATTCAATACGGTAATTAGGAAATTCCTTACTTAACAAGTCATCCCTTCCAAAGACAAGCAACCCTCCATAGGTAACCTTTCCATCCACCAAAACACCCAGTTTCCCAAGGAAATCTTCATCAGACAATGAGATATACCTGTGGCCTGGATTTACGGATGCAAAATAAGACCGATACTTGCGGATTGTTTCTTTGTCCAACGCATTTAGGAGATATACCGTCCGTTCGCGATCTTTCTCTTCAAAAGAAGCTGACCTAAAAAAGGCGTCTATTTCTTCAGGAGTTGCTCTCTGGTCGCCACTCGCAGTTCGGACGAAAGTATTCTTTTGAGAGTTAAAATAGATAGGTTTATCTCGCTTAGATTTTGGTGGTATGTAAAAGGCAAGGACAGTTCCCTCATCAAATTCGTATTTTTTACAGCCAACCTCTATTTTCTTGTTGAATTTCTGACCCGTCCTTAAGACATTTGTAAAATCCAAGGATACTTTTTCCGGGTCGTCTACCCCAAGCACTTCGTAAGATTTTCCTTTTTTGCATACACCAAAAACCAACCATCCGCCTGCGGTATTTGAAAATGCCGAAACCGTTTCCCAACTGCTCTTCGGTACCTCTAACTTGGCTTCCTTTACCTCAAAATCCTCCCATTCGATATCCTGAAGTTTTTCAATTAGTTCTCCTTTTTTCATAATTCATATTCTAAACCTTTCAAATGTTCTCCAATTTCCCCCTTAAGCTCCTTTGACTTTTTTAACTGCCCGGACAACCCACTTGTCAATCGTTTCATTTTCGCCCCAAACGGCTTGTCGTCGTCTATATTATTTCGCATTTTGTCGACCGCTTGCCAAAGTTTTCGCTCAAACCCAAGCTCAAAACCGTTTGTTGCCATAAGTAATAAACACAATTAAAGAGGCATTTTAATCGGTTTGGTGCAGTTAAGCAGATTCACCATATTATGTTGCCCTATAATTATCAAATTTGATAATCTTAAGCAAACAAAATATTAGCCGCGGACTAAAAACCCCTGTTAAATTTGGAGATTATTATTATGCCAAAACCTCCCCTAAAAAACCCCTTCAAAAAAAACCTAATACCAAGATTAATCCTTCTGATTCTCGCAATCTTTCCCCTGTTCTACCTAAGCGAATTTATCCTCCACTTTGAGGCATACTTCACCGGAAACATAATAAACAAGGTGATAATCGGGAACTGGGCCGCAGTTATCGGAAGCATCATCCTCTTTGCCGTTTTTTTGATACCGCTCTCATACCGAAAAAAAGCCAATTGGGCCGAGCACGGGCTTGCCGCCGCCTTTTTTGTCTCGCTTTTTGTGGAAATGTACGGAATCCCCCTAACAATCCTTTTTGCGGCGAAATATTTTTACAGCCCTGAAGTTGCCCTCCCCGAAAATTTCGCTACTTTCAGCCTTTTCGGGTTTGAGTTTGCAATGGACCTTGTCATGGCTTACGGAGCGGTTCTGATGGGAATCGGCGCCGCCCTGATTCTTACAGGGTGGGTTAACCTCTACAAAGCCGCCAAAAAAGATCGGCTTGTAACAACAGGGATTTATCGATATTCCCGCCACCCCCAATACCTCGGCTTCATCCTGATAATTCTCGGGTGGCTTGTTGGCTGGCCCACAATCCTGACGCTTATTTTCGCCCCAATCCTTATCTACAAATATATCCGGGTCTGCCAAACCGAGGAGGAAGAAATGGAAAAATTTGGGGACTACCGGAAATACAAAGAAAGGGTGCCGTTTTTTATTTAAGTAGTTATGGCCAAGAAGAAAAAAGAGAGGTGGGTAAAAGTCTGCCCGAAGTGCGGCAGTAAGGGAGTGGTTGGCGATGATTCTGTGCCTGTATTTGCCAGCACAGGGCTTTTCAATTCGATAAAGAAATGTGAAAACTGCGGGCACACCGGAGTTTTCTTTCCGGAAGTGCCAAAAAATAAGGCTCCAAAAAAAACTATCTCGCCTGAAAAAGTGAAAAGCGCAACCTATTTTGAGCCCACCTATGGGCAAGGGGCAGTAGAATTCTTAAAGGTGCTTGGGCCTGTTTGCCTAGCCATAGGGCTTCTTTCAATTATTGGGGGTTGGAATAGTATCGTCCCGGGCGCATTTTATATAGGTGAGGGGCTGATAATGTGCGCCCTTGGTTTTGGGAGGCCCTATTTTGAGAAGCGCCCCAACCAAAAAAATATTCTCCTGATTTTGATGCTCGCAATTCTTGCATTCATCCTTACGGGAACACTTATCCCGCTAAAAATTTTGGCTTAATGCAGGCTATAAACGCAAAATTGCGGGGCTCCAAATAATACTTAGATTTAAAGCCCGGACCTTACTTCCAAAACCTTGTTTCTCTGGTAAAAGTCCTCAATAGTCTTTGGCTTCCACCAAGGAGCCTTTCCCGTATAGCTCTTTATCTCTCCTTCAAAAATCATATCCGGAAGGTGAAAAGACACTATTCCCGGACTAAGCGCATACCCCTCTGAATCAGTCGACCTTATACAAATAAGGCGTTCCCCACTAAATTCCTTACCTAACCTAAGGATAGCCCGCCTAATAGATATATCATGGATATGGTTGTTCTCGGTTTCCTGTATTTGGTAATCCAATCCCGACCGGACATTTGTAGGAGCAGTATCGTAAATATCTGAGGCTTCAGATAGAAGCCAGCCTAGCACATCAGGTGTCTTTTTGAGAAAATCATAGTAGGCATCTTCGTATATCTGTATGCCAAACTCCCTTGAAATAATGAAATTGCCCCATTGGTAGGCAATCCTCCAATTTCCTTTGCCGTATTCTTCGTCCCATGTGCGAGACAGTTCATCTCTCATTTTCCCAAAATAGCCTGGCCTTTCTCTCACCTCCCACTCCATAATAGACCTAAATATGCTAATATCCCAATGGAGTGTAAGTAAGTGATCTATAAATATTTAACAATATGTTAATTATGGAGCATATTTTCGGCTAATACCAAAATACTCCTTTTCTAATTCAGGTGAAAAAATGGATTATCTAAAAATCGTTAAGGACAATCTTCCCGAAGTTGATGACGCAAGGATTCATTATGAGGGAAGCAAAATTGTTGTCTACACCCGAAACAAAGACTTCTTCCTAAAGGGGGAAGGAAAAATCAGGGAGGTGGTTGACATCGTAAAAAAACGAATAGAGGTAAGAATAGAGACCGATACCCTGCCTTCAACTGATGATACAATAGAAAAAATTAAGGCTATTATTCCAAAGGAAGCCGGGATTGAGGATATTAAGTTTGAGCCTGATTTTTCCAAAGTGACGGTAAGCGTAGGAAAGCCTCAGCTTGCGGTAGGCGAGAGCGGAGAGGTGGTAAAGCAAATAAAGAGGGAAACCTTGTGGATCCCATTTATCCAGAGAGTGGCAACCCCAAAGTCGGTCCCTGTCGAGGCTATAAGGGGCGTTTTATATGAAAGCTCAAAGTTCAGAAAGAAATTCCTAAATGATGTCGGAAAAAAGATTTATGCAACAGACTCCCTTGACACAAAATGGGCAAGAATATCCTGCCTTGGCGGATGCCGTGAAGTCGGGCGAAGCTGCTTTTTGCTAGACACCCCAAACTCAAAAGTCCTTATGGATTGCGGGCTTTCAACAGGCGCAACAGGCGAGGACCAATACCCGATGTTTACAAACAGCAATTTTGATGTCCAGTCCCTTGACGCTATAATACTCTCGCACGCCCACCTTGACCACTGCGGATTTATCCCCTATATTTACAAAATGGGCTACAAAGGCCCGCTTTACTGCACAACCCCTACAAGGGAGCTTGCGGCATTGCTGCAGATGGACACAATAGACATTATGCAAAAAGACGGCGGAAGCAGCATTTACTCCTCAACCGACATTAAGACAATGATAAAACACACAATCCCGTTAAAGTACAAAGAAATTACAGACATTACCCCGGACATTAGGCTGATTTTTGAGAATGCCGGCCACCTGCTTGGAAGCGCAATAACCCACCTCAACATCTCAAACGGAAAAAGAAACCTTATCTACACAGGAGACATGAAATATTCCATGACAAACCTCCTTGACCCCGCATTTACCCAGTTTATGAGGTGCGAATGCCTTATAACCGAAAGCACTTACGGAGGCCCGCAGGATATATCCCCAAGGCTTGATGAGGCGGAAAGCGACCTTGCAAGGATTGTTGAGGAAACAAAAAAGCAGGGCGGAAAAGTGATAATACCCAGCTTTGCGGTCGGAAGGGGCCAGGAAATAATGATTATCCTCTCAAAGCACAATGTGGATATTCCAATTTATATTGACGGAATGATTTGGGACGCGTCCTCAATCCACTCAACCTACCCGAAGTACCTTGCCTACAAGCTTCAGCGCCAGATTATTGAGGACAATGAAAACCCGTTTGACTCGGAAAAATTCGTCCATGTGGTAAACTGGAAAGAGCGCCAGCAGGTCCTCTCAGACGAAAAGCCTTATGTTGTTATTGCAACCTCAGGCATGATGAACGGAGGGCCGATAATGGAATACTTCAAAAATCTGGCCTCTGACCCCAAAAACGCTCTTGTTTTTGTCGGATATCAGGCTGAAGGCACAACAGGCCGAAAAATACAGAGGGGCGACAAAGTAATTGATTTGGGCAATGGGGAGAGTGTGGAGGTAAATATGAAAATCCACACAATAGACGGGCTTTCCGGGCACTCTGACAGAAAGCAGCTTTTAAACTTCATAGGACACCTCAAAGAAAAGCCCCAGAAGGTAATTATAAACCACGGCGAAATGTCAAAATGCGTAAACCTCGCTGACTCCATCCGAAAAATTTTCAATGTGGAGGCGATTGCTCCATGGAACCTTGAGACCCACAGATTCTTATAGCAGAATCCCGGAATATAGGATAAGTTTCAATTTGCTTTCAGGATAATTCCGCATTTGCAGGCCTTACTTAGATTTGAACATCTCCGGGTGCTCTGTATGTATGGGAATGAGAATTTCGGGGCCAATCTCTCCTATCATCTCCATTATTTCCTTTCCGGAAGCGTGGCCTGATGCATGCGCAAAAAAATCCGCTATCCCGAAGCGCCTGAGCCAGTTTTTCTTTCGCTCCTCATCAAGCTCCATTTCTTCGCAAAAAGGCTCGCAGGAGGACTTAATCCATATCGCTCCTTTCGGCCGGATATCTGCTAACTGCCCGATTTCGAACATGTTCATCGAGACGACGTACTTTTCCGGATTTTCGGAAATGTCTTTTGCGGTTATCGAATTTTTCATCCCCAGAAATTCGCGCTCCCAAACCGCATAATCCTGCTCCACCTGCTTGCAGTCGGACCCATCCTTGCAGACAAAGCCCCAATTCTTTTTTGGGAGGAGAATCCTGACGTCGTCGAGGCTGAAGGGGGCGAGGCCTCCAAGCTCGCGTATAAGATAGGCCAGCTTGAGGTTCACGACAAAATCCCTGCCGTTAGCTTTTGACGCCTCAAAGATGCTCTCCACCCTGTCAGTATCCCTTATCGGATGCTCGACAAAAACAAGCCCTTCTGCCTCAGAGATCAGGCGGCTGATTTCATCCCGGACTTCCCCCTCAGAAAAAGATTCCTCATCATCAATCCTTGTGCCTTCGCAAAGCAGCCATTTCGGCTTTGCCCCTTTTGCCTTTTTTACAAAATCTAAACTTAAATCGCGGTTGGAGCCATGAAACCTCAGGTCGCCGGTGTAAACAAGGTTGCCCTCATCCGAATATACAATATATCCGCACGCGCCGGGAAGCGAATGGTCGACAGGCGCCATCTCGATTTCAAGAGACCCTATTTTTATTCTTTCGCCGGGCTTCATCAAGCTGTACTGCCGCTCCCTCACATAATCACGGTTCTTTCTTGTAACCCGGCTCATCTCGCCTTTTTTATTTTTGTAGAGGGTGAAAGACTCGCAGGCAGTTACAAGATCGCAAAAGCCGCCGCTCCCTGTTTCCTCAAGGCACTTAAGAATAATTTTTGTGGGCTCTAAACAGTAGATAGGAATATCGGGCCTCAGAAAATGTATGTACTGGGCGTGGTCGGCGTGGGCGTGGCTGAGGAACAGGGCATCAACTGAGCGCTCCTCTTTTGGGAGTCCCGTGTGGTTAAGATAATCCTCGCGGTAAATCCCCTCAATTTTTGGAAGCAAACCCATCTCGAAAAGGTCGCCAAGCCCGTTGCATTTTCTCGGCTGGAGAAACTCAGAGAAATAAAGCCCCAACTGCTTGAAACTCATGCCAAAATCGAGAAGGATTCTCGTGCCCTTGTGCTCAAGGAGAATTTTATTTCCCCCAATCTCCTTTTCGCCTCCGAGAATTTTTATTTCCATAAACATAGACCGATATGAAAGGTTATATAACGGGAGATATTTGAAAATTAATGCATATGTACCAAACAAGCCAACTTATTTAATGAACATCCTGGAATGTAATGGGAACGACCATATCTGCCTGCCAAGAAAAACCTTCATAGATAGGGTAATGGCCTTTGAAAAGATGGAAGGCCTCATGGCAACTGCGGATATTCTTGCCGACAAAGAAACTATGGGAGGGCTCAAAGAAAGCAAAGAGGACCTGAAAAGAGGAAGATTTATTGAATGCAAGCCGGCTTGTCGGAAACTTGTCTGCATCCGGGGCTTCCGCCTAAATCTATATATGAATAATATATATTATGGTAGCTCTTGCGCTCAGCGGAATCTTAAAAAAGTTTAATGAGCTAACCTACCTCAAGGCAGGCATATACCAGCCAAAAATGCTGTATGCCCTTGAGCTAAGCGCCTATTCCCTGATTGCATTTATTACCCCCCTTCTTCTTGCGCATTCTCAGCTTATGCTGGGGGCTATTGTAAACTCCATGCTTATATGCGGCGCCCTCTACACTAAAGGCAAAAAAATGCTTCCGTTAATTTTCCTTCCAAGCCTCGGTGTATTCGCAAACGGAATTCTATTCGGACCTCTTACGATATACCTTCTATATATGCTGCCTTTTATATGGGCGGGAAATGCTATTCTTATCTACTCTATCAAGGGGCTTCACTTAAAAAAGAAAATCGGATTTTTAAAAAGCGCCGCTTATGGGAGCCTGCTTAAGGCCTCTTTTCTTTTTGCCTCGGCTTTCTCGCTTTATGCTCTCGGAGTTGTTCCGGGGCAATTCCTAAATATTTTCGGGGCAATGCAATTTGTGACCGCTTTTGCCGCAGGGGCGGTTTTGTGTCCAGTCCATTGCTGGAGAACAAAAAAGGCAAAAGGCCGGTAAGCCTTGCAATTATTCCCCTGACAAAATGCTTCCGCACTCGGGGCACCTTTTAGCATTGCAAGGAACTCCAATAAGCTTTCTCTCAAAGTATCCGCAGTTAGGGCAGATGCAATTCCCCAGAGGCCTTACAAATTCACTTCCAAATCCGGGGCCTGCTTTTGCCCGCTCCCTTAATGGATTTTTTGGGTTTTCTCTTTCTGGCATAAACATAAAAACAGGGGAATATTTAAAC
>CAZJKT010000016.1:0-3307 GCA_964547015.1 uncultured archaeon | reverse complement strand
CTCAAAAATACTTCGGCGCTCTTTTTTTGTATTTTGTGTGAAGCAGTTTTTCAGCCTTCGGGCTGAGGGGCTTTCCCAAAAACTCGGAATAAATCGCCTTTATGTCAGGGTTGTCTGATGATATCCTCAGCTTCATCTTGTAGTCCAGCCGATAGAGGGCATCCATTCTCTTCTTCCTTATCTCATTTGTTGTTGGCCTGGGCTGGCCCCCTCCGCCAATGCATCCGCCGGGACACGCCATAAATTCAATAAAATGGTATTTTTTCCATCGCCCCGACTCAACAATCTCCCGGATATTCTTTAGGGTATGGACCACTGCAACCTTTACCTTTGTCCCCTCAATATCTATCTCCGCCTCCCTTATCCCTTCAAAGCCGCGGACTTCCTTTAAGTCAATCTTTTTAAGGCGCTTTCCGGTTATCACCTCATATGCCACCCTCAGCGCCGCCTCCATTACTCCGCCTGTCGCCCCAAATATTGCGCCGGCGCCCGAAGAGATTCCAAGCGGCCGGTCAAACTCCCCCTCCTCCATTTTCGCCAGGTCAATTCCCTTCTGTTTCATAAGCCGCCCAAGCTCCCTGGTTGTAAGCACCATATCAACATCCCGAGCCCCGCTTGAGTCCATCTCAGGCCTTTGGGCCTCAAACTTCTTTGCGACGCAAGGCATCACAGACACCAAAAAAATATCTTTTGCGGGCTTTCCGATTTTTTGGGCATAATAAGTTTTTGCGACAGCCCCAAACATCTGCTGAGGGGACTTGCATGAAGAAATATGCTTTAGCAGGTAAGGATATCTTTCCTCAGCCATTACAACCCATGCCGGACAGCAGGAAGTTATAAGAGGCAAATTCTTACCCGAACTAAACCTTTGGACAAACTCATTTGCCTCCTCCATTATTGTGAGGTCAGCCGCAAAATCAGTGTCAAATACCGCATCAAACCCCATCTTTTTTAGGGCAGAAACCATCTTTCCTTTGACAAGGGTTCCCGGAGGCACCCCAAACATTTCCCCGAGAGACACCCTTATTGAAGGCGCAGTTTGCGCAACATAAAATTTACTGTTCCCAATCATATTCCCCATCTCATCCATCGCCTTAACAAGCTTCTCGCTCAAAGCCCTTTCCCTCAAAGCGCTTGTAGGGCAAACAAGGGCGCACTGGCCGCAAAATGTGCATGGAGTCTCAAGCATCGGAAGATTATAAGGCGTAGTAGCCTCTGCGCAAACCCCCCTATTCATCAGGCCGATATTGTTTATCCCCTGAATTTCCGAGCATACCTGAACGCATCTTCCGCAAAGCACGCATTTTCGGTCATCTTTCTCTATAGGAAGCCTGCCGCTGCAGGTAACTTTTCTTGGAGTCTTGAAGTGATTCCCCTTTACGCCAATCTCTTTTAGCACCTTCATAACCTCCATCTCATTTTCCTCTTTGCCGTTGGCTATCAAAAGTTCACCGTTAAGCTTTCTTGCCTCAAGCGCCCTTTTTGAGCGTGTCAAAATATCCATGCCCTCCTTTGCCGGAGTATTGCATGAAGTTACAAGCCTGCCGTCCGCCTCAACAAGGCAAAGCCTGCATTTCCCCTTCGGTGAAAGGTCGGGATGATAACAAAGCGTAGGTATATTTATCCCCTTCCTTTTGGCAACATTAAGGATTGTCTCGCCTTCCTCAAATTTAACCCTCTTTCCGTCAATTTTTATCTGCATTTTTCCGTTTCCTCTTTTAGCCCGATGCTTTTTTTGCCCTTGGCCAATTCAACAAAGTTCTCCCTAAAATATTTCAGCCCGCACAGAAGGTGGGCGGTGGATACTTTTCCAAGCGCGCACGCCGAAGTGTCGCGAATATGGGGGGCAAGCTTTTCCAAGTGAGCAATATCATCATTTTCCCCTTTTCCTGAGCACATCCGGTTAAGTATTTCAAGGAGGCGGAAGTTTCCTTCCCTGCAGGGGGTGCAGTATCCGCAGCTTTCATGCACAAAAAATTCTGACAAAACTTTTGAAATTTCTGCGGCATTCCATTTTTGCCCGACAACAATTAAGCTCCTTGCGCCAAGAATCGCGCCGTTCTCAGATACCGATTTTGCGTCAATCGGCAAGTCCCTAAAAAGCTTGTAGGGCAAACATCCTCCTGATGCCCCAAAGTAAACAGCTTTTGGCTCCATTGAAGGCTTTGCATATGCTAAAACATCCTTAAGGGTTGTCCCCGCGGCTATTTCATAAACTCCGGGATTTTTTAGGTCCCCTGAAAGCGAGAAGAGCAAAAGGTTTGGGTTCCACTTGCCAAGAATTATTAGGGGAATATAGCTCAAAGTCTCCACATTGTTTACGCAAGTGGGCTTTCCATAAAGCCCGTATTCTGTTGGGAAGGGAGGCTTTTTTCTGATTATTGGCCGATTTCCCTCAATAGATTCAATAAGCGCAGATTCTTCTCCGCAAAGGTAAGATCCCGCCCCAAGAACCACCTTTATTTCAAGCCCGGCTCCTTCAATATAAGGCCCCGACTCCCTTATTGCCCTCTCAAGCTTTTTTTTAAGGTAAGAATATTCTCCTCTAAGATAAATATAGGCCTCCCTAATGCCCATCGCGTAAGCGGCAATTGCCATGCCCTCTATTAGGATTTTGGGGTTATTGTCAAGGATAAACTTGTCCTTAAAAGTTCCCGGCTCCCCCTCATCAGCATTGCATATCAGATATTTTTTTCCTCTCTCCTTTGCCATTGATTCCCACTTTAGGCCTGTTGGAAATTCCGAGCCGCTTCTGCCGGTAAGCCCACAAGACTTTACTCTCTCAATAACCTTTCTTTTTGGCATTCCAAGAGCAACCTTCAGCCCGCTCCACCTTGTTTTTTCAATTACCTGCATATTATTTTAAACCCCTCAAGATTTCCCTGACTTTTGACTTATTGAGGCTGCAATAAAGCTTGCCGTTTATGAGCATTGCCGGTGCCTTGTCGCAGCACCCCATACAGGATGCTTTCTTTAATGTAAACCTGCCATCTTTTGTGGTTTCGCCCAACCCAATCTTGAGCTCCTTTTTGAGAAAGGCGATAAGGCTTTTTGAGCCTTTAAGGTAACAGGAAGGGCTGTTGCACACCCTTATAATGTACTTACCCTGTTTTGCTGTCGGAAGGAAGGAATAAAAGCTTGCGGCCTCATAGAGCTTTGCAAGCGGAATTCTAAGCTCTCTGCTCAGAGAGTTTAATTTATCAAAAGAAACATAACCGTCCTGCCTTGCAATTTCCTCAAAGATTTCAAGAAGGGTTATTTCACCGCAGGAATAGTTTTTTATAAGGCGCTCCATATTTACCATAAT
>CAZJKT010000015.1:17456-25197 GCA_964547015.1 uncultured archaeon | reverse complement strand
TTTCACTATGCATTGTCCGCCTCATTTTTCTCACAAAAAGGCTCCTCTCAGCCTTTTTCCCTTCGGAATTCAGCTCAAGAAGGATTACGGCATCGGCAATATACTCCTCAATCCCAAGCCTTGAAAAGTCGCTTGCCCCTGCGCTCTCTGAAATCAGCAGAGTTGTCACATCCTTTTCTTTTAGAGACCTTAGCATATTTCCAATTCGGTTTCTTGTCACGGCCTTGTTGTCAATCATAAGGGAAAGAATGGAAATTGAGTCTATAACAAGCCGCTTTGCGTTCAGCTTGTCAATCTCAAAGAAATCAATATCCGGGTCCTCAAACATATTCTTCTCAATTATCAGAAACATATCTTTCTTCTCATATTCGCTTAAATCCCATCCGTAAGAAAGGGCATCCTGCCTTATTTCCTCAGCTGTCTCCTCTAGAGTAATATATATCCCGGGTTCGCCCTTCTGCAGGCCCTCCCAAAGGTATTGGAGGCAAAATGTGGTCTTTCCTGCCCCCGCTTCGCCGCTTACAAGGATTGTCGAGCCCTTAATAAATCCGCCCTGAATCAGCTTGTCAAGGCCGGGAACTCCGCTCTCTATTCTCTCAAACTTGCGCTTAGGCTTCATAATTATTCTTAAAATTATATTTATCCAATCCTGCCTTTCAATCCCTGACGATGCCTAAAATGCGCATTAAATCCTGCCTGATTTAGCTTAAGCGCAAAATATCAAAAGACCCTCTTCTAAAAATTATTCTTTTTTCGGGACCACAAACACCAAATCCCTTGCAAAAATCTTGTCCTCGCCGTCAAGCTCAATTTTTGCCTTTGGTGGCTGAAGGTCTTTTTTTACGAGTATTTCTTTGATTTTGCCGGTCTTTCCCCGGTTTACCCCTTTTAGGATTACAACCTCAGCCCCCTCTTTGTAAGGGTACACTTTCTCGGCTTTCCCTTCCTTGAAGCTGACTTTAACCGAATCCCCGACATTATACTTATCCTTCTCCTTGGCATCCAAAAGGATATTTCGCCCGTCATGAAGGTTTAGCTGAAGGCCCTTTTTTAGGAGCCTTTTTCCTATAATTTTGCAGTATTTTGAGCCGGATTTCTTATCCTCAATCTTTCTGAACTCAAACCCTTTTTTGTCAGGAATCGCCATGAAGCTCTCCTTTTTTCCTTTAAGTGTAATAATATCCATCGCCCCGATAGGAAATCGCTCCTCAAGAATCTCCTTTCCATCCACAAGCACCTCTTTTGACTTTACAATCTTTTTTGCCTCCTTTGCAGTTTTGCACATCCCCATCACATCCCGAACAACAACATTTAAGGGTATGCAGTTGCCTTTTGGATGAGGGCCCGATACCGGACACACCGCAAATTTTTTGTTTTTCCTTGGCAAAGGCCAAAAAACCGGCATTTCGCTTCTCTTTAAGTGAGCCATAAAATAGAAAGAAAAATTAAAATAAGTGTTAATATACTTCAATACCCCATTGGTTCTTCGGCATAGGGCCTTGGCACATTAGACAAGCCAAGCCTTATTAAGTCGCCTTCCTCTATTCCTGCCATTTCGAGCATGGATTCATTATTTACTGGGACTACAGACTCTACACCAAGTACATCGGTTACTACTACTGGACCCTTCTTTGCTCTATTAATATATTCTGCTAATGCGCCCCCAGCCAAGCCTATAGCTCCCTCTGCACTTTTTACTATCTGAGCCAGGTTCCCGTCTGCACGTCCAACATAGCTTTTTACCTCCTCGCCAAAGTCATGGGTTATTATTACCGAACCTCCATCATACACTATCCCTATCATATCTTTACTACTCGGTAAAAGTATAAATACTTTTCGGTATTGGATTATATATCCCATACACTATCCTTCAGGCTTATTTCCCAAAAATCTTCTCAAAAAACCCCCTGTTTTTGCGCTCTTCTTCCTTCTTTTTGGCGTCAAGCTTTTTGTGGTAGCGCTCAACAGCCTTTTTTGCTTCCTCTGCGGCCTCTTTACTGTTTCCTACTCCTGCCGTAACCCCAATCCCCGCAATAATTACCTTCCCTTTGGCCTCCTTTATGCTTCTTTTAACCGCCTCATCAATTGCGGGAAGGGCTTTTAGAACATCCTTAGGCATCGGCATAAGGGCCTCCTCAGACTTCATTTTGACAATTATGGCATCAACAGAGACACCCTTATCAATTAAAAAAGACTCGACAAAGAACTTTTCGGCTCCTCTTGGTCCCATAGCAAACCCTATCCCCTCAGCGACAGAGCCCGTCTTTTCCCCTTCAAGCTTTCCTGAAGCGTCAACGGTAATCACCTTTGCTATTTTTTCCTTAGAGACGATTTTCCTTACGGCCTGGTCAATTTCACCCAGATTTGCGGCAGGCCCGTCGGCTTTCAGAATATAGGCATCCGAGCCGTTAATTTTCTTTTTGGCAACAACCGTCCCCTCAGATATATTCTCCGTTTTTGTATCCCCTATGAGTGTTGCGGCATAAAGCGGCCCTATACAGTCCCCGACAGGAAGCCTGTCCAAAAAAGCCGGAACCGAAGCATAAAGCGCCTTTACCTGCTTGTCGATAAAAGGCAGCATAATCTGAAGCTGCATCCCTATCGTGAAGTTCTTGGTTTCCTTTATCAGCTCAATAAAATGCCTGATAATTTTTGAGACCTGATAAATCCCTATTGTGTGCATGAGGCCTGCGGCCACATTCTTCTGGTCAATTTTATCCATTCCGTGTGTTATATCCTCCACAAAAATGTCAAGCTTTTTGTCATGGCGCCTTGTGAGGTCCCTGACCTTTTTTGCAAGGCCCTGGGTCTCTGTGGTGTCCGGAGGAACAACAAAATAGTCCATAATCCTTGATATTGAGGAATCCATCTCCTTTTTGGAAAGCTTTGTCTTCTTGTCAATCTTTTTTAGGATAAGCTTTTGGGACTTTTCAGTCATTTCCTCATATGAACGGGCTTTTGCCTCAAGAAGGCTGATTATCTGGTAGACCATCAGCTTTGGGAGGAAGAAGATAGATGCGAATATTATGATGTAAAATATAAGGCTCAGGGGGTCAAATTGTCCAAACATTACTTCATATGTTTTTAAACTTAAAAGGAAATCCTAAGGGGAAATTCCTGAAAAACGAGCAAACATTAGGGATTTTAGTATTATTATGACATCAATAGAATTGACCTTTCTGGGCACGGGCTCGGCCATTCCGACACTCAAGAGAGGCCACACCTCATTACACATTTCCTACAACGGAAAGGAAAGAAAATCAATACTTTTTGACTGCGGGGAGGGGGCGCAGCTGAATATGCTCAAGGCCGGGCTGAATTTTATGGCTGTGGACATGATATTTATCACACACTGGCACGCAGACCATTTTATCGGCCTATATGGGCTGTTGAATTCTATGGGGCTTGAAAACCGGGAGCGGCCAATAAAGATTTTCGGGCCAAAAGCCCATGAAATCGGGCCCGAACTCCTAAAATTCTACCGATTCCCTTTTGTTGCGGATTTCTTTGACTCAGGCGCTGAAGGAGTAATTTATGAAGAGGAAGAATTCCGTGTAGAGTCCCTGAAAACAAAGCACACAATAGAATCAGTTGCCTATGCCTTTATTGAAAAGCCAAGGCTGAGGCTGGACAAAAAGCTTGTCAAAGAATTAGGGCTTAGCGGAATGGAGTGCAGGGAGCTCAAGGAAAAGGGTGAAATAGAGAAAGGCGGGCAAAAAATCCCTTTAATTGAACTTCTGACCTCCACGCCTGAAAGAAAACTAGTATATTCAGGCGACACAGTTTTCCTTGAAGAGATGAAAGAATTTGCAAGCGGGGCAGAAATCCTGATACATGAGTGCACCTGCCATGAAAGGGAAGACCTGGGAGAAAAGCAGCATACCTGCCTTGAGGACATCGCCAAACTGAACACCTTGGCTAAAAAGACCTATCTTGTCCACATAGGGCGAAAATACCAGCATAAAGGCGGGCTTGAAGAAACCGTCCGCCACCTTAAAAATGTGAGGATTGCAAAGGAGCTGGAGAAAGTCCGATTGGGCTAGCTTATTTGCCTGCGCGGAAGTATTTCTAGGTCGGCTCACCCCAAAATCCCTCCCCATTCAACAGCCACAAACCCTTTTCTTTCGGGGATTAGGACTTTAGGTTCGGGCAGAGATATTTCACGGTCATGCCCTTTAATATAGAAAATCAGCCGGATAAACACTTCGGGCTTTGGGGAGATGTTTACGGCCAAATCTTTTTCCAGCCAACTATCCTCAACAAGCCTTATCTCATAATAATCCGAATCAGACAAACACTCAAGCCAATATTCCTTAAATTGCTCTGTTTCTTTTTCATTAAGACCCATTCTAGGGAGCATTTTGCTGAACCACCCCCCCAGCTCCGAAGTCTTGATACACCAGCCTTCACTTCTTATATCAAAATGCCTCATTTCGGATTCATAGTAAAGATAGTCATACTTGCCATCAATTATCCCCTCTTTTGTTACAAAGACCGACCAAAGCCCGTTATAGTCAGGAATTGTTTCGGTTATCTTTCCGTTGACTTCAAGCGTTACATTGATTATAGAGTCAGTTTCGGGGTAGAGATATATTGCTGGCTTTCTTACTAGTGGGGGAGAAGGACTCTGTGATTTGAAAAAATAGACTGCAACAAGCGTCGCTAATATTATAAATATTACCCCTAATTGGCAAAGCCTTCTGATACGAATGTATGACTTGTGGTCCTGCCTTAATCTCTGCATACTTCTACCTATATAAAGACCTACAACCAGCACTATAGTCGAGCCTAAAACAAACATCAAAATTAATTCTGAATCTTGCAGATATCCCCCATCTAGGAGAACTTGCAGATATCCCCCATCTAGGAGAATAAACCCTGTTAAAAACCAGGTAATAAGAACTAGGGAGATACTTAGAGGAAGTGAAAAAAAGAACCACTTTATTGAGGTTTTGTTGTCTGAAAGCCAATTATTTCCTATAGGCTTTTTTTGCTCTTTTAGTGGGACCTTTTTTCGGGCAGGGCTTTTTTTTGGAGCAACAAGACCCTTATTTGGATTGGCTTTCTTCCCAGACCTGTTCTCCATAATAGTGATTTCGCTTATATTTAAGGCTTTCCTTATCTCAATAGGTTTAGACAGCATTTAAGAGTTAGTCAGGCTTAATAATCGGCCCCTTCAGCCAAAAAATTCTCGGTATTTACCGGCCCTAACAATTACAGCATCTGCATCGGCAGGCGCAGCTTTCGTCTTTGTCTTCAGCTTTTTTTGCCTGTTCTTTAGCCTTTCTCTCCCCTTCGGAAAGAATACCCTCCCCTAAGCGTTTCGCTTCCATTATAAACGATAACTTTATAAAGATATGTGCCGGGCGGGAAATCTATGGGCTTAGAAATAGTTAAGGACTTCCCGAAATCTCCCTCTCAACCCACTCTGGCAATCCCATTCCGGGAAGCTTCATAAATCCCCTCACAATCAGTTTTGTTGCCTCTTCCCGATTAAGGCCCCGGGACATGAGGTAAATCAGCTCTTTTTCTGCGATTTTTCCTATTGCCGCCTCGTGGGACAAATCAACTTCAGGGTGCATTGCGGCGATTTCGGGGATTGACCTTAATTCTGCCTTGTCTGAAAGCAATATCCCGTTGCATTCAATATGGCCCTTTGCCCTTGCCGAGCCAACAATCCGCCCTCTTGTAATGATTTTTGCAGAATCCTCAAGAATGCTCCTTGAATTAATTTCCGCGCGGCTGTCTTCCCCGCTAAGCTCAATATCCTCGCCTATATCAATCAAAGACTCCCCTTTCCCGTAAAGGATTGAATTAAAAATTGCATGGGCCTTTTTTTTGCAGACAACTCTCGGCGCGGCAGAAAGGTCTTTTGGCGGCTTCATGCAAAGATAATTGCTCACATACCTGCCCCCCTCCTCTATTTGTACAGCAGTTATAGGCCTCACAACAGCGGTTTTCGGCCAGTTATGCACCATCGTAAAGCTTACGCTTGCGCCTTTCCCGACAAACACCTCTGAAATCCCAACATGGAGAGCAGAGGGAAGCGATTCTTTAGCGGCGCATCCGCTCATTATTGAGATTGAGCTGTTCTCCTCGGCAATTATAATATTGTGAAGGTATTGCTCATTTCCATCTAAAAGAAGTATGCAGGTCTCAAGCGGCAGCTCAACAGACTTGCCTTCAAAAACCCTTATAAAGTAGCCCCCGTCGGGAACCGCCGCCTTCTTTGTGAGCTCATTTTTGTCGGAAGAGACAAGTTTCCAATAGTAGTCTTCCAGCCCCCCATATTTCTCAAGCGCCTCGTGTATATCCAAAATCTCCATCACCTCCTTATACTTTTCGCAAAGCTTTCCAAAAAGCTTTTTCTTGTCAACAAACATGTAGCTTGCGCTGCATCCGGATGACCCTATGCCGCAGGATTTTGCCATTTTAGCAGCTTCACCCGCAACCCCCAAACCACTATTTTCTTTCGCTTCCATGTTCGCACCTTATACAGGCTTTATATCCTTCCCTCGACACCAAATCAAATATTTTTTTCGGCTCCTCATGGCAGGCAACTTTCCCTTCAACCAAAACGCACCCCTTCTGGGAAGCCATGTGGTTGAGAATCGTCCCCTGATGGGTAACTAAAATTGCCATAGCCCGGGACTTTGATATATATTCCTGAATCTCTGTTGCAATCAGTTTTAAGCTTTCGATATCCACCCCTGAATCGGGCTCGTCCAAAAGAAGAAGCTTTGGCTTCATAAAGAGAATCTGGAGGATTTCCGCGCGCTTTTTTTCGCCCCCGGAAAAGTGCACATTGAGGTCCCTGTCCAGAAAGCCCTCCATGCGAAATTTTGAAATCAGATGCTTCTCGTCCTCACTGAATTCCTCCTTTTTAGAGCAGATTTTTAAGAGTTGGCGCAGGGTAATTCCCGGGATGTCGGTCGGCTGCTGAAACCCTAAAGATACTCCCCTTTTTGCCCTATCTTCAAGGCTTAGGGGATTTAGCAGAGCCCCTTCAAATAATATTTCGCCATCCAGAAAATATCCCGGAATTCCTGCAATTGCCTTAAGGAGGGTTGACTTCCCGCTCCCGTTAGGGCCAAAAACTGTGAGTATTTCACCCGGACCAACTTCTAAGCTCACATCCTTTAGTATTTTTATACCATCTTTTGAGACAGAGAGGTTTTTTAGCTCAAGCATAATTAGGTTAGGAAGTTTATAACATCTCCCCTAAAAGAAAACACTCTTTTCGGAATATCACCTGATTTGGCTTGGGCTTACCAAGGCGCACCTCCATTTTTTATTGGAAAGAATCTCCTCCGCAGGAGTTGCCTTCCCATAAGCAGAGTAGCTGATTTCGCTCGGCAGAGGGTTTTTCTTAGAGCCGGGAACAGCCTTGACACTCTCAAGAAGAATATTATATGGCCTTTCCGGGAAAGCCTTAACTTCGTAGGGCATGTCGCAAAAAGCCCCTGTGAGGAGGGCAAAAGGATATAGTTTGGCTGAGGAGATTCGGTATAATTTTTCAGGTACTTCTTCGCCGCCTTCTTCGCCAATAAGAACTATGCGCATTTCCGGAACCTGCGCTACACAGGGTTTCTCTTCTGCAAGGGAACCGAACCAGACCTTAAGATCCCATGCAAGCATTCTTTCGTAAATCTCATAGAGCATTTCTGCGCCTTCAAAAATCCCTGCCTTTTGATTCAGCCTCTCCATCAATTACTTATAAAAAAATAGTTATAAAAGCAAA
>CAZJKT010000015.1:0-17356 GCA_964547015.1 uncultured archaeon | reverse complement strand
CTTTTGATTCAGCCTCTCCATCAATTACTTATAAAAAAATAGTTATAAAAGCAAAATTACTCCGCCAAGGGTGCAAGCTCAAGCTCAGATTTTGGTCGGTAAAATACCTTATCGAAGCACTTTACCCCCGCTTCAACAAGAAGAAACTTATCGGTTGGGGTATACTTGGTATCGTAGAGATTCATTGCTTCGCCTTTATTATTAGCCTGTAGCTCCTGCAGGCACAACCCTTCTTTTGTCATTCTAAGAAGATACACGGGTTCCGGTATTTTGGAAGAGCTGTTGTGAGATTTTAAAGCATTTATCCAGCCCTCGTCTGGAAATTCCGGCAATACCACGTACACATCAAACCCTTTATTTGAGGCATCCGCATACAACTTCATGAATCCCGTAACATCATTCAGAATTTCGTCCCCTGCCCTATTGTTTGCTATCATAGTATTACAAGCAAGTAAATAATATAAATAGTTTTCTTAAACAGCCTCAACATCAGCAAAAACAGGGGAGGCAATTTTGACCTCCTTTTGGTTGTCTGCCATAAATTTTTCAGCCTCCTTATTCAGCTTCAGGTTAAGGGACGGCAGAGTATCCACATACTTAACCGTAATCACCCCCCGCTCTCCTTCTTCAATCCTTGCCGCAATCTCCTTTGAAATCGCCTCCAAAAAAGAGCAGACCCTAACCCCCTTCTTTTCAACTTCTGCGAATTTTTCAAAGCCGGGCTTGACCGCAACAATATTTCCCCCATAGGCATATAAATCATTCAGGCCGCCCGGCCCCAAAAGCTTTTTTCCCTCTTCAGGCTCAAAAACATAAACCTTAACCGGCTTTCGGCCAACTTCTCCCTCAAATATCTGGCTTTTGGAAATCCCCAAGTCATCAGCATGGGAAACAAGCCCCTCCTCAATCACTTTAGCCAATTTTTTGCCCTCCTCAGTCTTTGGCTCTCTCTCAAAAGAAATTGATTTTGCAAGGGCAGAATCATCAAGCTCGCCCCTGAAAGTGTATGGGTAGTAGAGTTCGCGAATGTCATTTATTCCCTCTAGAGCCATCACAATCCGGCCCAAGCCCGGCCCTGAGTTGAAAACCGGGTACTTTATTTTGTAATTTGCAAGGGCTACGGGCGAGTACATGCCGATTTCTGTTACCTCAATCCATCCGATTTTCGGGTGATTAATAAAAACCTCGTAGTTGGTTCCCGGCGCGTAATATGCCGGCTGGTTTGGCTTTCTCTCGAATTTGACCTCGGTAAAGCCAAGCGACTTGAAGAACTTCTCAGTCAGTTCCTTTCCGTTCTCGATTTTGAAGTTCGGGTCCATCACAACCATTGAAAGGTTCAGGTGGGCCCTCAGGTGGCTTTTGTCCTCCTTTTGCTCTCTTCTAAACCTCCAGACAACGGAGAATAGCATTACCGGGAGGTCAGAGGTCTCCTGCATCTTTGCAAGTGCGGGAAACCATGCTGTTGTCGCGTGCGAAATTAAGGAAAGGTTGAGGGGCTTAGGCTTGAGGTTTCTCATCTCCGGGAAAGCATCGTGAATCATGAAGTGGGCCTGCGGAGTGGTAAGCCCAAGCTTTTTGATAAGGATTTCCGTGAAATCTTCTCCGCCCTCAATCTCCTGCCTCTTGTACCTCATCAAAATGTCCTTTAGCTCATCAAACTTGCCGAAATCCGGGATTTTCGAGCGGATAAGCTCCTTTTTCTTGTCTGAGAGGCCGATGTCGGGCCTCGGCAAAGCGGCGAGATAGTAAATTCGGTCAAGAATCGCAGGTGATTCAGGCCCGTACTGCTTTACAATTTCCTCAGGCGGGTGGATTATAGGGGTAATCACCTCATCAAAGCCCATATCTAAAAGTGCCTTTCTTATGTCAAAAACATACTTCATCAGCAGATGCTCTTTTCCCTTCCTTTTTGGGAACTCAAAGTCTCCCCTGCCCATAAGCGGCGCGGCGGTCTCTTTCCAGACTTTCTCAAAATCTTCCTTGGCGGCCGCCTTAATTTCATCAAAATCGGGCATAATTAAAGGGCGAAGAATATATAGAGCTTAGCGAATCCGAGATATTCAAAATTCAGCCAATTTATTCTCAATTTCACCTGAAAGCTTTTTAAAGAAGGTTATCTGCTCAGAAACAAACTGATTTGAGGGATTATTACTTGGAGTTTCCTTACCTAATAGATCAGCTAAAAGCTCCTCCAGAGATTCAAAATACCCTACCCAGGTATCAGATACCTCTTTTGCTGCCTTAAGCTTTTTTGAATCCTTGTTTTTTTCGGCTATAGCTATCGCTTTCAGAAGATGGGTTACAATTTGGTCATATTTTTCCTCCGAAATACGGACATATTCTTCAAAGTTTATTTCCTGTTCTTCTGCCAAATCCTGAGATACCGCCTCTTCTTTTTCTTTTTTACTGTCCGTAATGCTTTCTGTTGGTTTCATGGTGCATCTAGCCTCTCATATGCAACTTCCAACTCTTGAGCCTTGGTCCTCATATCCCGAGCACATATAGCTAATTTTTTCTGAAGGTTTTTAGGAACATTAGTTATAGCTTCATCCGCCCTAAGCCCAAGCCTAAATCCATAAGGAAGTTCCTTATCAGGATCATTACTTCTCCTTATGAGAAGCGCTCCACCAGCTAATAGACCTGCCATATACCCCGCATAAGCCCCTATATCAGCTCCTCCAGGGACACCAAGCAACTCGACCATAGTATAGACGCCTGCAACAATTCCTACTGATATCGGCACACCCATTCGTAATGCAACTGTACTTCCAACCGTTGCGGCTCCAGAAATACCTCTAAGAGGATAACCTACCGCTTTTCCAGCGTAATTCAAAGCCTTCCCAGAATAACCTTTCTCTTCTCGCGCATTTTTAACAACATCGGCAGCACCGCTAACCACTTTTGCACCCGCCCGATAAGCTTCCGGCGGAATTTGCTCAAGTTTATGACTAAGTCCACTGTTATAATTTCCTGTGCTATCAATGGGCAGGGAAAAAGCGCCTTCCCCTAAGGAAGAAGCTTCTTTTTCAGCAGGGTCTAATTCAGAAAGAGAGGAATAAGAGTCTGCAATTTTAGATAAAATATCTCTGCCGACCATAATAAGAGAATATATATATATAAAGGGAAAAAATCTGTCCAGAAACATTAATATTAAGCCCAAAACAAACACTAAAAAACTTCAAAAAACCAATTATGAGGATTGGGCTAAATGAGTCGGTGCAAAAAGAGCTTGAAAAAAAGCGCTATGGGATTTACAACCATTCCGGAGTTGAGATTTGCGAGTGGAATCGAAAGGCGCTTCGGGGCGAGGGGGATTGCTACAAGGCAAAGTTCTACAATGCCCACACAAGCCGCTGCATGCAATTCTCGCCTGCGGTAGCGCACTGCAACCAAAACTGCCTATTCTGCTGGCGGCCAAACGAAGTAATGTGCCCTTCCCTAAAAGGGGTTGTGGATGACCCGAAAGAAATTGTTGAAAATCTGATTGAGGCGCGAAAAAAGCAGCTAATGGGTTTTGGGGGAAATAGCGCTGTTCCCGAGGAGAGGTTTATTGAATCGCTTGAGCCCGACCACTTTGCAATTTCCCTTTCAGGCGAGCCGACCCTTTACCCAAAAATTATCGGGCTGATTGAATTTCTCTGCAAAAGGGCAAGAAGCGTCTTTTTGGTTACAAACGGAACAAGACCGGATATCTTAGGGCAACTACGGCCCCACAATAATTTCCAGATATATATTTCCTGCAATGCTCCAAATGAGGAAATTTATAAAGAAATCTGCAGGCCCGCAAAAGGAACCTCCTGGGAGGATTTTTTAGGGGGGCTTGACGCAATGAGGGAATTTTTGGGAAGAACCGTCCTTAGGATGACCTTTATTCGCGGGCTTAATGACCGCTCTGAGCTAATCCCCGAATACCAAAAGCTTATTGAGCGCTCAGGCGCGGATTTTATTGAGGTAAAGTCCTTCATGAGCCTCGGTTACGCCCGAAAGCGCCTCGAGTATGGAAAGATGCTCTATTTTGATGAAATAAGGGAAATCGCCGAAAAACTCCTTGAGGGGATTAATTACCGGTATGAGGATGAGCACAAGCCTTCAAGGATAGTTTTGCTGAAAAGAAAAGATTCCAATAAGGATAACTTTATTGCCTAAACAAGGCTTGCCCTTAAAATCAATTTTATTATTATGTCTGATTGGCCCATCTACTTTAAAGACCAGCTTATCCTTGGAAACCCCAAGTCTGAAATAGGGCTTATTACTCTCTGGACTCCAAAGGAGGCTATAGCAAAGGGGGTCGGGCAGGACAATTTTGCTGCTTGCGGCCAATTATACTCAAAAGAAGGGATAAATTACCTTTTGCGAAACATTTTTGCAAACCCGAAAATCCGGCATTTGGTTATCTGCGGCGAGGACCGCTCCAAAAGCGGAGAGGCCTTAATCAGCCTGCTTGAAAATGGTGTGGATGGCGAAAACTGCATAATAGGAAGCAAATTTGCCCAAATAAACAAAGAAATCCCGTCTGACAGGTTAGGGCTTTTTAGAAAAAGCGTAACTTTCCTGAACTTAGCCGGGGAATATAATACAGAAAAAATAATGTCGGGCATAAAATCCTACTCAGCTAAAGGCTCTCTCTGGGCAAAGCCCGAAACCTTTCCCGAAAATAAGGTTGAGTTTGAAGGGGCTTTGCCTTCAGAAGGCTCGGTATACTTAGCCAGAGGAAAATACGCAGGGGAGGTTTGGCTCGAGATTATGAAAAAAGTGATGAAATTTGGAAGCGTCCGGAAAAGCCGCTATGGAAACAATTGCAGAGAGATATTCAATGTTGCCGCGGTTGTAACCGAAGAAGACCCAATTAACCCCAAACTATTTCCTTATTTCCAAATCACTATAAATGATATTGAAAGCTATATCCCTAAAATAATGTCCGGGGAAAGGGGAACTGCTGAATACACTTACGGAGAGCGGCTGTGGAATTTTCCCCAAAACGGCTTGCCCCAAAAAAATGAAGAGGGCAACCGCCATAACCAAATCAGCCATTCCATTATCAGCCGCCTTGAGGCGTGCCCGACTGACAGGACCGCATGCGCAACAGTTTTTGGGGTAAATGATCCGTCTTCAAAAAGCCCGCCCTGCATGGCTTTCCTTCAGGCGACAATTGCAAATGACAAACTCCAGCTCACAGCATATTTTCGAAGCCATGATATTTTCGGGGGGTGGCTGTTGAACGCTTTTGGCCTGAGAATGCTCCAAAAGCACATTGCAGACTGCCTCAAAAAAAGCCTCGGCAACCTGACTATATACTCAAACTGCGCCCATATTTATGACACAAACTGGGCAGATGCGCAAAAGCTTATCCGGAAATATGGAGGAACTCCTGCCTGCTCTCCTGACCCCCGGGGCTATATTTCGCTGTCTGCTGACGACCGGGATATTGTCCTAAGGCACATCTCTCCGCAAGGCTTGCAGATTCAGGAATTGAGGCAAAACGGGCTTGAAGAAGGGGCATCAAGAAAGTTAAGGGACGAGATTATTGCCCGGGATATAATCTCTCAGGTGTCTCACGGAATCTACTTGGGCGAGGAAATACAGAAGGCTCAACTTGCAATAAAAAAGGGCCTATCCTACACCCAGGACTTGCCGCTTGATTTTTAGGATTTGGGTTTGGGTTAATTGTTAAATTGATTAAAACTAACTATATTTTATGCAGGGGTTGCCGAGCCTGGTCAGAGCCGACCCTTTATTGAGATAAAAGGTCCGGCAATGCTAAAGAAAGGCTGTTAAGCCTGCCGAGCCAAAAGCGAAGGCGGGCTGAATGCCAAAGCTTTTCTAAGCTTTCCCAGAAAAAGGTGCAGGACTAAGGATCCTGTTCGTTAGTCGATTCGGGAGTTCGAATGAAGACTTTCTTTTGGAAAGGAAGTCCTCAACGCCAAAGAAAACCAAATTTCCGCTTTGCGGAATATTATTATAAATTTGGCATGTGCGAGAATCTCCCCCCCTGCATTTTAAATTACTCGGCACATTTCATTTCTTTATTAAGCCATTCTTGAAATTCTTCAGACTCGAAAATTCGGAAATTTTATTAGAGGTATTGCGTTCTAATCCTCCCCTTCGCCAGCCATCTGTGCAAAGTAGGCAGGACCAAGAGCGCGCCGCCACTCAATCATTCCACCCTTCACAATTCTCGCCTTGAACCCGTTCTCCTCCAAAAACGGAACCGCTTTTCCTGACCTCAATCCGCTGAGGCAGACTAAAATCAAATCCTTAGTTTTGTCAAGTTCGCCCAAATGGTCAGGAAGATCATCCAAAGGAATATTCACCGCCCCATCAATGTGCTCCTCCTCATATTCCTCGGGGTTTCGAACATCAATTATTACGCAACTCTTCCGATACTCCTTTAGTTTTGCGTGCAGATCCTTTGCAATTATCGCTTCCATAGAAAGATTTATCTAAAAATAAATATTCCTGGCTTTTGCCTTTTCCTAATAGAAATTAAAATCTGCCGCTAAAAATATGCCCAAACTCGCCTTATAAATCCTTTGGCTAAATGACTTATGGATGCGGATACTGAGGAAAAATTTGCTGAATGCAAAGAGCAAAAATGGATGGAGGTTGAGATGTGTTTTGAAGTTCTCGGAATGGGGGAAGATGTGGTAAAGGCATCTCTTGAGGAACACATCCAAAAGCTAAAGCAGGTCAAAACCGCACTGGTCTACAGCGCTGAGATGGGCGAAGTTGAAGAAGTTGAAAAGCCAATGAAAGATGTTGAAAAGGCCTACTCCCAAATAGCTGAGGTCGGCATAATGGTAAAAGACCTCAAAACCCTAATCGCCATATCAATCTCTTACGGCCCAAGCTCAATTGAAGTCATCGAGCCAAGCAAGCTTGAGGTAAACGCCGGGGAAGTCCAGGATGTTGCAAATATGGTTTCGGGGATTATCCACCAGATAGCCTCAGCAGGGCTTGGAGGGATTGTTGCCACCCCAAAGAACGGGAGATAAAGATTATTTAATTTACTAAATTATGGTCAAGAGAACCATTGAAGCCGCGCTTTTTCTGTCATCAGGGCCTATGGACATGGGTGAGCTGATAAACATCACAGGAGCCTCTTCCGGAGATATTATTACTGAAATCGAGGCCCTCAGGGAGAAATACGGGCAGGATTCGGGAATAAGGCTAATTGAGGCAAACCAGAGTTTCCAGCTTATTGTAAGCCCCGAAATTATCCCTAAAGTAAAACAGCTTTCCCCTTATAAGGATTTGTCTCCGGGACTCATAAAAGCGCTCTCAATTATTGCCTTCAAGGGCCCTCTTCGGCAGTCAATTCTTGTCAACACTATCGGAAACCGGGCTTATGAATATATCCCCGAACTTGAGAAACGAGGGCTGATAATCGCCAAAAAAGAGGGCCGGACAAAAATACTCAAAGTAACCCGCCTTTTTGCGGATTACTTTGGCCAAGAGCCCGAGAAAAACAATCTTGAGCGATATATGGACGACCCTAAATTGGCAGAAACCCTTGAGCAGATGACTGAAGATGAGGAAATTGATGAGGATGGGCCTGATGAAGAAAACGGAGACCTGGAATCAGATGAGGAAAACAAAAATTAGGCTTAAACATCATAAAATCGCCAAAATTCTCTATAATCGCCAATTGCCAAAATAAGTTATAGTGTAGTTACAATCGGCTCTTTTAGGACTAAAACCGTATGCTCGGCCTGGGAAATCTTGTCAGCGCCTTTTAGGATTCGGTAGGCATGGATGCATCCTTTGTCTGAGAGTTCTTTCATTGCAAGCCTCAGCTTTATCCCTTCAATCCCAAGCCATCTGTCGCTAAATGGCATTCCTTTTCTGTCTCTTACGGTTTGGATGATTTTTCGGGCTTCGGGTGAGCGGACGGGCTTCTCCTCAACCAAAGAATAAGTCAGGGCCCGGTCGCTGTCGCTCTCTGTTATATAGTTCCTCCCGTAAGTCGCAAAAGGCTCAATTGCTATTGCTTCGCCCTCCTCAAGAATATAATGAAAGTCGCCCTTATGGTTTGGGATTTTGGGGTCGGTATGGATTGCATATTGGCTGATTCCGTGTCCCGTGAGGTTTACAATCGGCTCAAAACCGTAAGACTGAATAACTTCCTCAATTTTAGCCGCAATATCCGCGACATCTGCCCCGGGCTTTACAAGCTTTATGGCCTCTTCAACAGCTTTTTCTGATGCCTCGACCAAAGGGCGGTCCTTCTCTGAGAGGGGAATGGAGACTGAAGTGTCCGCAATATATCCTTCAACCGCAACCCCGATATCCACTTTTACAAGGTCGCCTTCTTTGAACAAGGATTCATCATCCTTTGAAGGGGAATAGTGGGCAGCAATCTCGTTTATGCTGATATTGACCGGCCATGCAGGAATTCCGCCCTTTTCAATTATCATTTTCTCAAGGGCCCCGGCCAGCTCCTTTAGCTTTAGGCCGGGTTTCACAAGGGATTTTGCCTCAACCCTTACCTCTTTTGCGATATCTCCCGCCTTTTTGTAATTTTCAATAACTTCCGCCTCCATAAGGAAAATGGCATCTAAGTTTTAATTGAAAATGCCTTCCCTTAATTATGCCCCTTAAGCTGATTTTAGGCCCCATGAAAAGCGGGAAATCCTTTGAGCTCATAAGCCATTTTGCCCCCTTGAAATACACAAACATCCCCTATGCCCTCTACCAATCCTCAAGAAATGTCCGCGATGAAAGCGTGTGGAGCCGAAACGGGCTGCAGCTTAAGGCAAGGAAAGTCCAAGACCTCAGCGAAGCGCTCAATTCCGGCTTTGAGATTGTGGGAATTGACGAGGCGCATATGTTTGGGGAGTCTATCGCAGAAGAAGTCAAAGCCCTGCTTGAGAGGGGAACAAAGGTTATTGCCGCAGGCCTTGATAAGGATTACAAAGGGGAGCTTTTCCTGCCCATAAAAAAACTGATTGAGCTTGGGCCAAGCGAAGTTATATTTAGGAGGGCTGTTTGCGAGTCCTGCAAAGACCCTAATGCGGTTTATACCCAAGTGCTGCATAAAGGGGTTCCCATAAAAGGCGGGCTTCCCTCCGTATTGCCTGAAGACGGGACTTATGAGTATAAGGTTGCCTGCAGGAAGTGTTTTGTGAGGGGATAATTCGGTTTCTGAAGGCTGCGAACCCAATATATATACTTTCACATAGTAATTTATGGCTGTACCTCTTATTTGCTGTGATGAAGTCTATGAAAATCTGGATCCTAAGTATCCCTTGAGACGTAAATATGCTTTAGCCGGGGATCCTTTCTCTGTAGAGCCATATGCGCATTTTAAAAAACTAGGCGGCGGATGCCTTAATTGCGGCGCGCTTAGTGATACAGGGTGTATAGTTGACCGCATTTATCCCGTACACAAAATATACGATAGTATGTACCTATGGAATCCTAATAAGCCTGATGCCCTCCTTATAACTTTTAAGAAAAGCCCAAAGGGTACTGAGGAGGTGACTTGGGCCTATGTTCAGCCGCTAATGCTTAGGCCTCAAGAATCCCCAGATGTTCAAGATCTGCCACTACTTGGGGCGGTCCCTTCTACAAACGAAAAGGGCTTTTATTGGGACTAGGACCCAAAACAATAACCCCTATTCTTAATTAATCCATTTATCGCCCGCTCACAATCTCAATAACATCCCCGCTTTTTAGCTTGTGCTCCTTGCCCACCCTCAGCTTCTTTTTGACGTCATACGCGCAGATAAACTTCTTGCCAAAGTCTGTGTGAAGCCTGAACGCAAAATCCAGGGCGGTTGAGCCCGGAGGCATCAAAAACGCATCAGGAAGGACATTTCCGTCCTTGTCGGCGAGCTTTTTCATCCCCCCCGGAAAAATCACCATATAATTTAAAATATCAAAGACCGCCATATTCAGGATCTTCTGGACCCCTGTTGAGCCTAAAGCCCCCATGGTGGTTTTTATCTTCTCAAGTCCCGCCTTTTGCTTCTCGTTTAATTCGCCAGTTATCTCAAAATGGCTGTCCCCGGGGATATAATTTACAAGCCCTGCCTTTGCGGCGGACTTTAGGGCAATTTCGGAGTCCGCCGAGCAGGGAGTTGCCCCCGCATCAATGAGCTTTTGCAGGTGCGCTTCTGCCCCTGCCTTGTCGCACTTGTTTGCGGCCACAATAATCGGCTGAACCCTCTCCCTTAAGGCTTTTGCAAAGGCAGACTTCTGCTCCCCTGTCCAGTTGTAGACAAGCTCGCTAAGGCTAAGGTCCGAAATTACGCTTGCCACATCCTCATCAGAAACTTTTAGGCCGGAGAGCTGTTTTGAGAGGTCTTTTGGCCCTCTCATCTTCTTCCAGCTTCGCTCCAAAAGCCCCAAAAACCAGAAATTCAGTTCATCCTCAAGAAATTGTATATCTTTTAGCGGGTCGTGCCCAACGCACTCTTTGCCCTCTGAATCGGTTGTCCCTGAAGCGTCAACCACATGTATCAGGGCATCTGCCTGGCGCACATCATCCAAAAATTTGTTTCCCATGCCCCGTCCTTCATGCGCCCCGGGAACCAGCCCTGCAACATCTATCAGCTCTACAGGAACAAAGCGGTTTCCCTCCATGCAGTAGCCCTGCCTCGGATTGCACTTTACCCCAAGGGACTTTTCGGCGCACTCCACCCTCACAAACCCAAACCCCACATTCGGCTCTATTGTCGTAAAGGGGAAATTCCCGATTTTGGTGTCAATCATTGTTGCCGCCTTGAAAAATGTGGATTTTCCGACATTTGGTTTTCCAACAAGCCCTATTTTCATAATAGTTGTTAGAAATATGAAAAGACCTATACTAGTTTATACTACTCCCCCTAATTATTACTATTTTCAAATTATTATGGGAAAAATAAACGATGCGCACTGCCACTACGGCAAGGAGTGCTTATGGGGAACAGTCGGGAGAATGAGGCTTATTTCCAACAATACTTACGAAAAAATCATAAGAGACCTCGACACATATGAAATTGAAAATCAGGTTTTATTTGCCCAGCCATGCCCAAGCAGTCCGGGCGGATATATCCGAGGGGCACTGCTTCTTTTGCCAAAATTGATGGCCTATAGCTCAAAAACACATTGGGAAATTGCCAAGGGGCTATTATTTGAAAAAATCGGAAAAGATTATGCAGACTGGGACCAGGAACGATATTTTGATGAACTTTTCTTTGGGGACGTTGATTATTCTAATGCAAATTTGGAAATAAGTCAGATTAATGACAAAAGGATTAAGCCTCTGCCATTTGTAAACTCTAAATTTAAGCCCTCTGATTTAGGCGGGCTGGAAGGTATTGAAGGAGTAAAATACTATGAGCCCTATGGAGAGATACCAGAAATCCTGCTCAAATACCTGAATGATAATGAGCTAAATATACTTCCACACCTGTCTTTGAATACACTAGAAAAGCCTGAGAAATTTTTAGGCGAGGTAGCCAAAAATGACGGCATCATATTTCAGGTGCCTCACTGGGGGACGGGCTTTATAAAAGTAATTAATGCCCTTGATGAATACGATAATCTCTATATTGATACCGCAGCATCAACCCATTATTCCTACAATAAACGCCTGAAGATTCCTTTTAAGAAAATTGCAGAAGAACACCCCGACAAAATCCTATTTGGCTCTGATGAGCCCTGGACAAATTTAGGAAAAGAAATTAAAAAGATATCCGGCTTAGGGCTGGATAAGGGTGTGATGGAAAAGATAATGTACTCCAATTATTATAAGGTTTGGAAGTAGATCTCCTTAGTACAGAGACTTAATTATAAAACCCTTTCCTCTTAATTTTATGAAAGCCCTTGTTACCGGCGGCGCCGGGTTTATCGGAAGCCACCTTGCAGAGAAGCTTGCGGATTTGGGCCATGAAGTCTCAATCCTTGACAACCTGAGCATCACAGACAGAAACCTCCCCGCCCTAAAAGAAAAGGGGATTGAGGCGATAATTGCGGATATCTCAAATCTGGATATGATGCTTGCAGAAATTAAAGGTTTTGATGTTGTGTTTCACCTTGCCGCGATGAACCGGGCAATAAAATCAATTGAAGATCCTATCAGGGCAAATGAAGTCAATATTAACGGAACCTTAAATATTCTTGAAGCCTGCCGCAAAAACGGCGCAAAAAAGGTAGTTTTTTCCTCAAGCTCGTCGGTTTACGGAGACTCAAAGATTTTCCCGAGGCGCGAGGAAAACGAGCTTTTGCCCTCCCATCCTTACGGGGTCGGAAAGCTTGCAGGGGAGCATTATATGAGGGTATATAACAGCATTTTTGGGCTTAAGACCGTTACCTTGAGATATTTCAGCGTTTACGGCCCAAGGCAGTTAGGCTCAATAAAACATGCCGGGGCTGTGCCGAAATTTATCGGAAAAATCCTAAGGGGCGAGGAAATTGAGGTTTATGGAGACGGGCTTGCAACCAGAAGCTTCACATATGTTGATGAGGTGGTTAATGCTACAATTAA
Organism: uncultured archaeon; assembly: GCA_964547015.1. Taxonomy (GTDB): domain Archaea; phylum Aenigmatarchaeota; class Aenigmatarchaeia; order QMZS01; family QMZS01; genus JAFGCN01. The sequence goes on along the minus strand of CAZJKT010000015.1, from coordinate 4,887 downwards.
GGCATCTGAAACTAAAGAGGCCGAAGGCGAAATAATGAATATCTCAAGCGAGAGGGAAATAAGCGTTCTCGGCCTTATCCGAAAAATTGAGGAAATCTCGGGCAAAAAGGCAAAAATAAGGCATATTGATGCGGTTAAGGGCGAAGTTTTGGCAAACCCCGCAGACACCTCAAAGGCAAAAAAAATCCTTGGCTTTGAGGAAAAAGTCGGCCTGGAGGAGGGGCTTAAAAAAACTCTGGAGTGGAATAAGAAGGAATTTATGAGCTAAGGGGCTAAATTTAAAAGTAAATCCTATTTTTATGGCTCCAACCGCTTTAGGAAAAGGCCCAAAAACAGTGATCTGCATTGTCGGGCTCGGCTATGTAGGCCTCCCTTTGGCCCTTAAGTTTGCAAAGCACTTCAGGGTAATAGGCTTTGACATAGGAAAGGAGAGAGTTGATGAGCTTAACCGGAATTTCGACCGAAACCTTGATTTGGCTGAGGAGGATTTTTTGGAAGTTTCCAAAAATATTGAGTTTACTGTTGACGAGAAAAAAATAGAGGAGGGGGACATTGTGGTGGTGGCTGTGCCCACACCCACAACAAAAGACAAAAAGCCCGACCTGAGGTGCCTTGAGAGCGCATCAAAAACAGTTGGAAGAAACCTCAAAAAAGGAGCTATTGTTGTTTATGAGTCCACAACCTACCCCGGATGCACCGAGGACTTTTGCCTGCCGATTCTTGAAAGGGAAAGCGGGATGAAGCTTGGCGATTTTTATTTAGGCTACAGCCCCGAGAGGGTAAACCCCGGAGACAAAGAGCACACGGTAGACAAAATCTACAAGGTTGTGGCGGGGTGCAATGATGAGGTTTCCGATTTGCTTGCAGAGGCTTACAGCAAAGTGACAAAAGTCCACAAAGCCCCTTCCATTAAAATCGCCGAATCCGCAAAAGTGATTGAGAATGTGCAAAGGGACATCAATATCGCGCTTTTCAACGAGTTTGCAATGCTTTTTGACACAATGGGGCTTGACAGCAAAGAAATTTTCAATGCCGCGGCCACAAAATGGAATTTCATGAAGTTTCACCCGGGCTTTGTGGGCGGGCACTGCATCCCTGTGGACCCCTACTACCTTGCCCAAAAGGCGCTTGAAGTGGGCTACCACCCCGAACTGATATTATCCGGCAGAAGGGTAAACGAAAGCCTCGCAAACTATGTTGCCCAAAAAATTGTGAAGCTTATTGTATCTGCGGGAAAAGCCCCAAAAGAGACAAATGTCCTGATTTTAGGGGCGACCTACAAGGAAAATGTGCCTGACCTGAGAGACAGCAAAGTTGAGCTTTTGATAAGCGAGCTCAAGGGCTTTGGGATAGAAACTATTGATGTGAGCGAGCCGATGATTGGAAAGGATTTGATTTTCGGGGCGAAAAATGTTTCATCGCCTTTAAAATATGATGCAATTGTCTATGCGGTTGACCATAAGGAATTTGGCTCGCTTGATATAGAGGGGCTTTTAAAAAATAAAGGTGTCGTTGCCGACCTTAAGCGAAAGCTCAACCCCGAGGCTTTTTTGGGGAAGGGGCATATTTATTGGGGGCTTTAGGAAGGGTTACTTAAAAATACGGGATTTTAGGGATATCGCAGAAATGCTTAGGGCGCCTTCCTCCAGAATCTTGCTGTTCACAAGGGCGTCAATTGAGTAGCCGCCTTCATAAGGCAGGCTGAAATGGAAAATGCAAAGCCTTCCCTGCGACTTGTCCAAAAGCTTTTCCGGAACGCAGGCCTTTGGAAAAACTTCAAAATCCCCCTCTTCCCCGTTTATCCTTAACGAATGGCTTTTATAATCCGCATCTGAAAGCCTTGCTATCCGGGTCATTACAAGTATATTCATTTTGGTCAGGTACTGGCTTAGCGGGGACTGTATACTTATGAGCTTAAAGGCTTTTTCGCACAGCCCGTTCTCCATGCAAAAATCGCCTTTCGGGCAATCAAAGTCATCTTTGCATCCCGGCTCAATGCTGAACGATACGCTTTTTTGTGCAAAGTTTCCCGCCAGGTCAAAAGCCGATATATCTATTGAATATTCTCCAACCTCATCGAAAATTGTATTGTTCGGGTAATTTGAAAAAAACTCTCCTAGAGGGCTTAGCTCATCAGCTATTGTATAGGAAAACTTGGCCTGGCCAAAATAAGTCTCCCCGTCTTCTACCCCAAATGCCTCTATTACCGGCGGGGTATTATCTATTGTAAAGCTTATTTTGGATATTGAGGACTTTCCCGACATGTCTTGGGCTTGGACTTCAATTTCATGGAGGCCTTCTGTTTCTATAATTTCTTCTTCCTTATGCGGGAGCCCGTTAAGGTAAATCAAGTATTCATCAAGCCATGCATCCTCTACCCTGATTTTTGGGACCAGGGGCTGATAAAATCCCCCCTCCCCTATATTTTCAAATAATATTTCAGGAGGGCTTAGGTCCGAGAAGATATATGCGATTTTCTTTGCTTTTTTATTGCAGGGGCTGTATGCCTCTACCTCAATCTTATGCAGGCCCTCCTCTATATTCTCCCATAGGTAAGGCAAACTGCCTGAGGCAAACTCATCGTCTATTAGGAGGATTAATGTTCCTCCTTCTGCCCCAATAACATTCCCTTCTATAAGCGCGCTATTCCCCGCAAACTTCGGGGCGGTTATTGAGATTTCCGGGGCAGGGCAAAGAGCTGCGAAATCGGATGCGGCGGATGATGGAAGGAAATCCTCACTTCCCTCATAATATGCCTCAAGAAGGTGGATTTTTGGGGCGAGGCTTTCAGGGACTGTTGCGCTTAGGGCGGCAATTCCATTCCCATCAGTTTTGGCTGAACCCGCAAATTCCCCCCCAATATAGAACAATATTTCCTCGCCTTCAAGAGGGATTTCTCTTGAAAAAAGGGATGCGCTCAGCTCCGCTGTTTTTCCTATATATCCCAAAGCCCATGAAAGGCCGACTATTGAAGGGCTTTTTTGGGGGCGGTCCTCAAAGGAGGAGTATTCGCTCAGGGACAGTTCTATTGCCTCCTCTATATTCATTCCTTCTTTGACAAGCTCATTTGTCCGGCTCTCTATTTGCCTGAAGCTGAAAGTAAAAATATCCGCCTTGCCTTCCCGGGTGGGAATTGCTTCTTTTAGGAAAACAACATTTTGTAAAATCAGGTTTCCTTCATTGCCCTCTATTTTAATCGGCCTTGAGACTTCAAGCGTGTAGTTTCCGCTTCCGGTTCCCCTGACTTCCACAAAAAAAGATTCAGTGTCTGTCGGGAAAATTATGGTTTTTTCATGGCCCTCTTCCAAATATTTTGACCCGTATATTTCAAGGCTGTTTTTTCCTGCGGCCTCGCCTTTCGGGCTGTATGCGGTAATATCAACCGGAGAGCGGGCAATGATTTTTGTCTGGCCTAAATAGAACTCCCAAGGGGGAATGCTAAATATTTCCCCGCTGTATATTTCCTGCTCGCAGCCTATTGTATTTCCGCACGGTATCTTGAAGTCCCGCAGGTCAACCTTAATATCCGCCTCAAGGGCGATTTCTGAGGACTCCATCCTAAAGACCGGAGAAAACTGCTTTAGGCCCCGATATTCAATCTCTTTTCCGTCCGAAATTCTTGTGAATAATGAGCGGACTCCCTGATGTCCGGGAAAATCCCCGATTGAGAATGCGGATTCGCCAAGAAGGCTTATGCCGCTGAGCTTTGGCAGGGGAAGAGATTTATTAATTGAAGTGTGGCTTTTGTGGGTGTAGAAGTCGCCGATTATTGAGCCGTCCGCCCCGATATCATAAACCGCTTTTCCTCCCGGGACTATTGCCTGAGGGGAGTTGAGCTTTGCGTTAACTCCCGCGTTAGCGTTTGGGGTGATGTTAAAGGATGCTAAAACTTCGCCCTCAAACGAGAAAAGCAGTAAGTCAAGGCTAAGGCCCCTGTGATATCCGTATCCCGAAGGCTCCATCCCTAAAGACGCTCGGCATCCTATCTGGTCGGGGAGGGTTGTCCCAAAAACTTCACTGTCCGAATCGTAGTACTTTATAAAGCTTCCCTGGCAATCAAGGCTCTGCTTTGTTGCAGGGTTTTTTGCGTAGCCCCCAAACCTTGTTGAGATTTCCGCCCTGCTGTCGCTTGCCTTGCTTATCGGGCCCTGCGCATAAACTCCGTCAAGGGATATGGAAAACTCATTTGCCTCAAGAAGCTTATTTGCCTTTTCGAGAAGGTAGGGGTCGCCGCCGATTATCGGAATCCTCTCAAGCTGCCTTATGACATCAACCTCATACTCGGGGTAATCTGTTTTAAGCAAAGGGTCGGGATATCCGTAAATATAGGTCTCTACCTTTTGGCCTTTTTCATACCATTCGTTGAAGTCAATCCCTATTTCAGAATTTATAAGGTAGGCGCCTGAAGGGTAAAGAGCGGGAGAGCCTTTAAAAAGCCTCACCATCCATATGTCGTCATTTTCTATATCTGTGTGGCAGCCCTTCTGAGGGTCGTGGGATACTGCGTTGTCGTTGTAATTGTAATATTCTTCATAAAAGTCGTAAGGGTATGAGTTTAGCCTCTTTAGGAGCTCAAGTTCTGGGCCTTGTGGGCAGGAGCTTGAGACAGGCCACACTTTAATGTATTCGGTCTTTTGGGCAGCGCTTGGGCCGATAGAATTTGATGCTTCAAGCTTTACTGTGTAGGTTCCCGGGAAGCTGTAGGTGTGGGTTGGGTTTTGTTCGGATGAGGTTTCTCCGTCCCCAAAGTCCCAATTCCATGAATTGGGGCTGTTTTGTGTAAGGTCTGTGAATTGGACTTTTAGAGGCATGCCCCCTTCTGTTACTGATGCCTCAAAGTCGGCTATTGGGGAAAGTCCTGAAAGTGAGGCTTCGGCGTAGCCTATC
>CAZJKT010000014.1:0-27638 GCA_964547015.1 uncultured archaeon | reverse complement strand
GCAGGCCTAATGGAGCTATAGGGTATTTATATCCTGTGGAAGTATTTTATAGGGACAGAGGGTCCAATTAATTCGGGATAGGACAGATTTCAAAATTAATAATAAATATATTTACTAATAGGTAATATATGGTAACTGACAATAATATATCTGGCGCCCAAAAATTAAAAAATATTGCGAAGAGCCACAAAAATCTTATTGCATTGGGTTCAGCTGCGGCTGCAATAAACTATTTAGGATTTTGTGAATTTTGCGGAACCGGCAGGTATTTCTATGATATTGCCCAATACGATATTCTTATGCACGGTTCGGCCTGCGTTGCCATAACTCAAGGGCTTAAGGATATAAGCGAACAGTTAGGTAATACTAATTTTGACTATCGAACGGCAGCGGCTTCACTCTTGGCCATAGGAGCCGGATGGGAGGCGCTTGAATGGGCTATCTCAAATTATGGATTGGCCCATATTCCCGGAGTCGGCCTGACCCTTGCAAGCGCAAAGGATATAATTATAGATACTGCCGCGGCTTATACTTATCGCGCAAAGCAGGAAGGAAAAAAGATAAAGGATGCTGCTGCAAAGGATTATGAATACCTCTGTAATCTTACAAAATCAAAATTAAAAGCCCGCAACTAAAAGATACAAAATAGCCAATATTAATATATCTGCCCTATCTCAACAATATCATCCTCATACATCCAAAGAGAGCTCACTTGCTGCAAAAATTCTTCCTCAGAGCCGGGTTGAGACTCTGGGCGAACAAAACTCTCGCCGGAGCCACCTTTCCAGCTACTCTCTCCGCTTGAAACTGCGTACAGCCCCAGCCCTAAAGCCAAAACCCCAAAAGCAATTGCCAAAATTAAAAGCCTTATTTCCATCTTGCCCTCGGAACTTCCATAAATGAGCCTAAAGTCCCCCTGCCAAAAAAGTTCGGCCCTCTCTCAGCGTTATAGCCCATGCAATTTTCGCGCTCCTGTATGCAACCCATCCTCTCGCCTAAAGGTCTAAGACGCATTGCGCCGGGACCCTTCATTTCCCTAAGCCGATTATCCACGCAAGATGCCTCCCCGCAGCAGGAACTTTCGCAAAATTCCGACACATAGTCGCCCATAGACCTGCCTAAAACCCGGTCCCTGACTGAACCCTCACGCGCCATCATAAGGGCCATTCTCTTTCTATTTTCATCAAGCCCCAGATATCCCTTTGAAACTGCATTTAAGGCATCATCACGAGACAAAACACCACTCTTTATTCCGTCTGCCAGAAAAGGATCCCTAATCCCCATATACATAAGAATTCTCTCAACATTTTGGGAGTTTCTGGCCCTAATTTGGCTTACAATTTCCCCATCAAGTTCGTCGATCGGGCGGCGGTCTATACCCGCTATCCTGGCTGCAATCTCTTCCCGGTCCTCGCTTTCAAGGTACGCCATTGACAGTCCCCTGAATTTTTTCGTAATTTCTTGCGCATCCTTTTTTGCAGAAAAATATCCGGCGGCAAGAGACTCCGCATCGCCAGCATCTTTCAGGCTCTCAATATCAGCGAGTATTGCCTCAAGTCCGTCAAGAAGCGCGTCCATTTCACCCAAATCTTCTTCGGGGAATTTTTCGGAGATATATTCTAAAACTGCCGCGCCTTCAATTAGATTTCTGCTGACCTGAAGCTCAACCTGCATGAGCCTTATTTTCGCTCCACTCTTATCGCCTATTTCCAAAATTTCTTTTGGCCCCCAAATTTGGCAGGGTTCAGGATGGGTGGAAGGCGGCAAAGCAAATGCAAGCGCCGGCATTGCAGCCCATATACAAAAAGCGCTGACAGCTAAGGCAAACAAAGCCAAAAACCGACCTTGTCCTCTCAAATATTTTCTCCCCATAAATCCTTTTATTTGGAACAGCCTATATTATATGCCGGAAAAAAGCGGAACATACTGGAACAGACTATTAGAATATTATTAATCATCCCTAATCTCCGGCAGGCCCCCTCTGGCCCAATTCCCTTTCCCTATCCCTCTCCAAAGGCGCCATTTCCGGAAGGCATATCAAAACCCCTTCCCTAAAAGAGCACACTCCTTGAGCATCTCCGCGCGAAGAAACCATTGCGCAATTATCCCCTTCAACCTTCCCCTCGCAATAGTTCGCAGAGTCCCCCTGATTCCAGCCCATACTCCCATTGGTAAAATTTCGCGAAAAGTTTCCCTCGCCCCTTCCAATGTATTCCCTTAAGGGAATGCCCTCCCTGAAATTTTCTCCACGCCCTAAAAAGTTCCCGCCTAATTCGCCTGAAGGGTTTTCCGAAACTGACAGGCACCCTGAGAAAAAAACAATAAGAAGCATTGCAAAAGCTGCCCCAAAAAATGAAATATTCCCTCTCATCACCCGTACCTCAAAGCATCAACAGGCTTGAGCTTGGATGCCTGATATGCAGGCACAAATCCCGCTATTATTCCAACGGCTACAGATACTCCAAGCGCAAGGACGACAATTTCAGGGGTTACAAGCCCGCCGCCCCTAAAAATTCCTATATCACCCATGAGAGCTGGGAGCATCCCTGAAAGTATCGACCCGAAAATTGTCCCAAAAATTCCCCCGACAAGACCTATTATTCCCGCATTCAGGACAAATATCAAAAGAATATCCTTATTTCTCGCCCCTATTGCCTTCATTATACCTATCTCTTTGGTCTTTTCAAGAACAGAGGTAAACATTGTATTTGCCACCCCGACTGCCCCTACCATAAGCGAGACCGCGGCTATTGCGGCAAGAAACATTGCCATTGAGCTCATCATTTCAGTCCGCGCCTGAGTCATCTGCCGGTTGGAGGACAGGGAAAAATCTTTTGTGTTCTCGTTTACATGGCGTACATTCATTAGCTTTTTTTCAATAATCTCCATTGCCTCATCCAGCTTATCCTCATCCCTAACCTTTATGGCAATTGAGTCATATACACCGTTCTCCTTGCCATCAATAATCTGATAAGCCATAGAAATTGGCATGTAGATATTTGTGCTTGTGTCATCAAGGACGCCCACAACCCTAAAAGCGCTGCCTTCAATAGAAATCATTTGGTTTATGCCAAGAGGCCTGTCAAAATAGCTGTCTGAAAGCCTGCCCCCGATAACAACAACATTCTGGTCTGCAGGGTCAAGCATCCGCCCATCCCTGATTTTTGAGGTTGTTATCCTCGACCATACCCTTTGGTCAACTCCGGTCAGGCTGACAGAGCCGGTTTTTCCAAGGTATGCCACCTCTACTCTTCCGTTAATATTTGTGTCAATCATCAAAATTTCAGGGATGGCGCTCAAAGCCTGCAGGTCTTTTCTTCCAATCGTAACAGAATTAGTTGAAGTTGCGGCCGAAGTTGCGCGAGAAGAATCCCTGCCCATCGCCCCTCCGCCCGGCATTGCCCCCATCATTCCTGCCCCCCGGGAATAACCTGCCGTAAGTGTAACTATATCTCCTCCCAAGCCCCCAAGCTGCTGGCCCATTGACTGCTGCATTCCTTCACCCAAGGAGACTATCGCAATTACTGAAGCAACCCCTATTACAATACCTATTATTGTGAGCCAGCTTCTAAGCCTGCTGTGCAAAACCATGTTCAATGCGTGTTTGGAGCACTTGGTAAATTTCATATTCCGCCTAACCCTTCTTGGGCTTATATGGCTTAAATATGTCCCTATACCTGATATCCGGATACTTTTTCCTGAGTTTTCTATGCCTGGTGTAGGCGGCAAAACCCAGAATTATTAAAGCCAAAGATGCCAAAGGCCAGAAATACTTGGAATAGAAACTCTGAGTTTGGTAAGGTGTTGTCCCCCTTCTGGCAGCAACTGAAGGCTGAACTGTTCCGGCTGAAAAAGAGACTGAATCGGCCAAATCAAAGTTTGCAGGCACTGATTTCTCAATAATCTGCCTTTCTCCACGAGTATCTGTGTACGCAATACTGACCTTAAGCGCATTGAAATTAAGGTTAGATCCTGCGTTTGGCTGGCTTATTTCCATATCCTGAGGTGTTGCATTGCCCGCCCTGGCGCCCACTGTGCGGTTAAACCCTGTTGCCCCTGACGCTCCCGACTGCAAAGAAAAGCTTGCAACAGTATAGTCCCCCTTATTGAGATTTCCGATTATGTAGGAGTTTGAGCCTGAAACTGTCCAGCCGGACTGCTGCGGTATGGTTATGGCAACAGAATACGCCGGGTTAGGGCCGACATTTGCGATGCTAAGAGATGAGCTTGAAGTTGACCTGTCAGAAAAAACTATATCAAATTCGGTTCCGCCCCCAATATAAATCCCTGCAACGGTGGAGACTGTTTCGGTATTTCCGCTTGAAGAATCTCTGTAGGTTAGCTGCAGGTCAAGAGAGTAAAGGCCCGCATTGATATTTGAGTCGGCAATAACCGCATATTCAATATCGGCGCTCTCGCCCACATCAAGGTACCTCACATATCGCGTATTGTCGCTTCCGACAGGAAGAACCACTTTATCGGGGTTTGACCAGCGGAAAGTCAGGTCATTTAAAGGCGCCCTGCCAACATTATTCAGAGTGAATTTGAGTGTGTCCTGCTTTCCGGGAACCAGAACCGTTTTGTCTATGTAAATAATCTCTGCGTTTTCCCTGTTTGAAACATCAGCCGTCAGGCTCCTAGTAGTTGTCAGAGAGTCCCCCTTTTCATAAACATTAAACTTTATCTCATACTGGCCTGCCTTTGCATCATGATCTACCTTAAGCTTATACTTAACTATCTGCATGTCTGCCCCGCCCTGATATCCCCCAAGATAGGCTACTTCTCTTGATGCCTGCTCCCCTGAAGCAAGCTCAAAAGGATACTCAGGCAAAATTTCAATGACAAGCCCGCTTACAGGCAGTCCGCCCTTGTTTTCCACCCCAATCCTTATATCCGCTAAATCTCCTGCAGGGGCCGGATATGGGTCCTGATTAATAAGGCTTAAAGAAACAATTTTGAGCTCATTAGCGCCCATACCCGAAACTCCAAACGACGGGGCAGCTAAAAAGCAAACCAGAAAAGCCAAAAAAATGCCCCTCAAAAATACTGCTCTCATGCTGAATTAATTCCCCTAAATCCCTTATTAGGGCCGCAAAAAACAACCTGCCCGTCTTTGAGCTCAATTATGGTTTTGGCATACTTCGCCAGATTCAGGTCGTGAGTTATCATTATAATTGTCTTTTTCTCCTCTTTCCAGAGTTTTGAGAGGAGCTCAAGCAGGTTTTTTCCGGTAACGCTGTCAAGCGCCCCTGTGGGCTCATCAGCTAGTATTATTTCGGGGCTTGCAACGAGGCATCGGGCAATAGACACCCTTTGCTGCTGTCCCCCTGAAAGCTGGGAGGGCAGGTGATGCATTTTATCAGTAAGCCCTACCAAATCTATAACCTCCCTTGCCCTTTTTTGGGCCAATGCGCTGTCTATCTCGTGAAACTCAAGGGGAAGCACAACATTCTCATAAGCCGTCATATGAGGCATCAGATTATACTGCTGAAATATAAATCCTATCGCCTTCCCCCTGAGCGCAGCCAATTCTGACTCCCGCATTTTTGCAATATTTTTTGACTTAAGCAATACTTCGCCTTTGGTTGGCAGGTCAAGGCACCCGACCATATTCATCATCGTTGACTTCCCGGAGCCGCTTGCCCCGACTATAGCCACAAAGTCCCCTTCATTTATATCAACAGTCACCCCCTTTAAGGCAGGGACTTCAATCTCCCCCATCTTGTATACTTTCCATACATCCCTAAGAGAAAGTATCTTTTCGCCTGTCGCGCGCTTATTCTTGGAGGTTTCTAATTTGAAAGTTTCTTTTTTCTTCATACCCTCCATTGGGCGGAACAGGATATATTCTGACGGTGGAACAAAGCGGAACAATCTTAAAATAACTTATTGCAGCCGCTTTTATCCCAACCAACCCAAGGGTCGGGGTATTTACGGAAAATAAAAGTCCCCGCCCTGAAGGGTGGGGTATTTAGATAAAATAACCTGATTGTCATCTTAGCCTATTTAGAGAGACCAAAAGATAATCCAACGCAAAAATAGACCCTAAAAAACCTAAAAAATTCTAAAAAATCAAAAAAAAGAAAATCCGGCAGATTCTGCTATTCGCAAAGGCCCATTTCCAGGCCCATCTTATAGCCGTGGCCTCTCTTTTCGCCCCTCATTCCAAAGCCGTCGCCCATTCCAAGGCCCATGCCCGGAATCATGTTGAGCCCATGCTCATCCATCAAGGCTCTTGCCCTGTCAAAGTTGCCTTCTTTTTTCGCGTTGTACACCTCAGAGAGAATGTAGAATTCCTCCTTAGTCACCATTTCTGCAAGGCCTGCTTTTCCGCCAACCTCTGAAACTGCCGCCACCCATGCTTCATAGTTACCGTTCTCGATTGCTGAGCGAATTGTGTCCATCTTTTCCCTTGCCTCAAGCTTGCCCATGCCTCTTGACTGGCGCTTCTCGGCTAAAGAAGCAAATCTCTCGGCTGTAAGCCCGGAAATCATTGCCGCTTTCCATGCGCCAAACTCGCTGTCATCTATCGCCTGCATTTTATTCTTCTGCCATCTGCTGCCATCTTCGTTTTCGGCGTTTTGCGCTGCGACAGAAATTCCTGCCGCAACAACTGCCAAAATCGCTGCCAATGCCGCTATTCCCAAAACAGTTGTTCCTTTTCTCATAGTTCTTTTGCCTAACCCAACCCTCCAGAGGGGGGCTGAATCGGGCATAAGCCAAGATGTATGGAACAGTTAATATACCTCTGCTGAAACTGTGCGGAAAAGTGTGGAATTGCATAGAAATTTCTAATGAATAAAACAGCTAAGCCTGATTTTGGGGGAAGTATAATACCATAGTCATACCCTTCCTTTCTCTTAGGATAACCTTCCTTCTAACAAGGGCATCTATGTTTCTTGAAAGGGAAGCCTTTGGTATATTGGTTTCTTTCTGAATTTTTGCCTGTGTAGCATGGCCGCCTTCCCTTGCTATTATTTCAAGTATCTTATTTTGGCGTTCTGTGAAGAGCGCGGGATTATACGCCTTTAAGGGTTTTGGGGGCTCTTTTTGAATATTTTCTTTTATTTTAGCCTCAGGTTGGGTTTCTTTGGGGCAAACCCACTCTTCGCTTCCGCCGGACTCACTATGAGTTCCGTTCCTGTGCATGTCTTTCATATAGGGATATAGGGCAATAACAATGAGCCCAAGCGAGCCCAAGAAAATAAGGAGCATTTCAGGTGAGAAGCTGTACGGGGAATAAGGCTTTGGGCCAAAAGAATATTGGGCCAGAATAAAGAAAGGCTGTTCCATCCCGGTTGCGATTATCCTTATATTTCCGTTGCTCTCCATACGGAATGATTTCGGGACACTAAGGTAATTTATCGCTGTGTTTTTCGGAAACTCAATCTCATAAATATACTCGGAAAAGTTTTCGGGCAAGGTAATGTTTAGGACCCAAAACTCGCCCTGCTTGCTTGTGTATTGCTGAGTTATTCGGGGGGCCAGTTCGGGGTGGTTGGATATTCCGGAAATTTGCGTTTCCCCTGCCATATCCACAACTATTTTAACATCTGCGTAATAGCTTTGCGCATTTGCCGGGGAGGCAAGCGCTGCTAATAAGGCGATTACCCAAAAAGCACTAATCAGGCGCATAATTAAATACAAATAAGGCTTTAGAAATTATCCCTTAAGTTATGGCCCAAAAATCCATTTCCTATCGGTTTTCCCCCTCCTCCCTCTCCCTTCTTAGAGACTGCCCAAGGTGTTTTTGGCTTCACTTCAACAAAAACATAAAGAGGCCTTCAGGGATTTTTCCGTCCCTGCCTTCGGGAATGGACCGAATCCTAAAATCCCACTTTGACTCTTTTATGGAAAAAGGCGAGCTTCCACCGGAACTCCAAAGCCTGAACGGAGAAGTCCGGCTGTTTGAAAACAAAAAGCTCCTTGATGTTTGGAGAAACAACTTCAAAGGCATATCCTGGGAAGACCGCCTTGGAAATATTTTTCGCGGAGCTGTTGACAATATCCTGCAGAAAGGCGAAAAATTAATAGTCCTTGACTATAAAACAAGAGGTTTTCCCCTTAAGGAAGACACCGCAAACCATTACCAAGACCAGCTTGATATCTACAATTTCCTCCTTAGGAAGTCCGGATGGGATACTGAGAGCTATGCTTATTTGCTTTTCTACCACCCCGACAAGGTCAATGAAAATGGGGAAGTTATTTTTCACACCGACCTTGTAAAAATGAAGGTTTCGGTTAAAAATGCAGAGGCAATATTCAGAAATGCGGTTTTGGCTCTTGAAGGCGAGATTCCAAAGCCTTTGAAAGACTGCGCTTATTGTCAGTGGATAGAAGACTGCCGCAAAGAAAAAGATTAGGCCTGTTTTTTAATCAAATTGTCAGCCAAGCGGCAAGTTAAGCCAAATTATCCCCTATCTCCATCCCCTGCCTTTCTGCCCAAGCCTTAACTGAGCCGAATTCCCCGGTTATATTCTGGCGCTTCATAAGGCAAATTGAACATTCATCATGCTCGCTGCAGTCAAGGACAACTTCGGCAATCCTTAATTCAACCCCGCGGCATAAGGATTTTGCAGTTTGAGAGCCTTTCTTTTGGAATCCGGTATGGGCCTTTCCATGAGGCTCACCTACCACCCTAAACTTAATTATATTTGTAACGGCCATAATTTATCCTGATTTTGGGTATATATGCTCATTATATAACCAATAATTGTTTAGCTACTATTTACAGTAAAATATTAGGTATATCAACACTTAATCTTTAGCCCTAGGAGGGGATCGAACCCCCGGCCTTCGGTTTACGAAACCGACGCTCTTTGCCGAAATTTTCTTTTGAAAAGAACGCTCGCCATTCGGGCGGCGCCTCCAATTGCTCTGCAATTGAAGGAAGTCTTCTACCGGCTGAGCTACTAGGGCATAAATGAAAACCGGGAAATTAAATCAAAGGCTTTTATCGGGCAAATGAAGCTTTTGAAGAATCTAATATCTTTTGAGTTATCCTCAGAAACCCAGAACCTCAGAACATCTCTTTTTCAAAGAAATGGAATACAAGCTATATTTTCAAATCAAGCTCTTTTAATTTATCCCTCACAAGGGGGGCGCAGTCCGGGCAGACCCAGGACTCTTTCTTTCCGTCAGGGATTTTCTTTATAATCTGGAGCCTGCCGTTTTTTGTGGGCTTGAATTTCTTCTTGCACAAATCGCACTTATGGAGCTTTAGCATAATTTAGTTCCAAATTAACCTTCTTAAGGGATTCCAGGAAATCGGCTCTTGCAGATATCAATGCATCCCTGAGGCGTAAGTGATGGATTCTTTGAGTAAATCCTGCAGGCATCAAGAAGGTTGTTTGGCAAGCCGTCCCCAGTAAGGTCGCCCAAAATTATTGAAGTAAGCTTTTCTGATATTTCAGAGGGATTTTCCGGGTCGGCCGGGTTAAGCGCGTAATCGCGGCAGCCCATATTTATTGCGTTCTCGGGGGAAAGGTCGCTTTGGCTAAATATCCTTATAAGAAAAACCGCAAGCACAACCAGAACTATAAACCCTAAGGCAATAACAATTGTTGTGTTAACAGGAAGCTCAATTCCTTTCTTCATAATATAGTATATTTGTAAAGATAGTTATGAAAAATAAAGGCTCGCTCACAATTGAAACCGCAGTTGTTCTTGTTGCGTGCGTTCTTGTGCTTGCCCTGGCAACCTACCTTATGCTCAAAGTCCAGCCAGATGAAGCAATAGACGAATCAAAGTTAAGAAACGAGTGCATAGAATGGCACAGGTACCAATGCGCCTCGACGCTGTATATATTGGACCCAACCACAGGCAGTTTAAATACTTCCAATTGCAATACTAACATGTTTGACCCTTTAGGCAGCTGCGCCGCGTCAAGAAAATACCCAAACCTCAGGAAAATGGTTGCGCCGGATGAAGGTGACAGTTCACCCTTGGAGCAAAAAATAGGAAATGCCGTCAGCCAGGCAAAAGCCTACTGCCAGTGCTAATAATCCATCAGCCCTAAAGAGCAAAAATCCACAGCCAAAGCAGAAAAGGCCGCCTTTGTTTGAATTTATTATAAGTTATGTTCGTAGAGCACCCCCTCATTAAGAAAAATGCGCTTCAGGTGAGGGATTACCAGATTGAGATTTCAAAAAGCGCGCTTGGCCAAAACACGCTGATTGTGATTCCCACAGGGATGGGAAAGACTAATATTGCCCTCCTTATTGCCGCTGAGCGCCTCAACAAGAACGAGGGCAAAATTCTCTTCATGGCACCCACAAAGCCCCTTGTAGAGCAGCACAAAAAAAGCTTTGAGAAGCTCTCCGAAATATGCGACATGGAAATTATAACCGGGGCAACAAAGCCCGAAAGCCGCGCAAAGCTCTACAAAAAGGCGCAGGTGATTTTTGCAACGCCCCAGACCATTGAAAACGATGCCAAAAGCCAGATTCTCAAATTTGACAGCTTTATCCTTCTTGTTGTAGATGAGGCCCACAGGTCAGTTGGAAACTACGCCTACACTTTCATTGCCGAGTCCTATATGAGGCAGGCAAAAAACCCCTTAATAACAGCGCTTACCGCATCCCCGGGAGGAAGAGCTGCAAGGGTCGAAGAGATAAGAAAAAACCTCTTTATTGAAAAGGTTGAGTTTCGCTCAGAAAAAGACACCGATGTCAGCCAATATGTAAAGAGCAGGGAGATTAACACAATCGAAATAAGCCTTCCTCCCGACTATATTTCAGCAAAGGCGCTTTTAGAAAACATTATTAAGACCAGGTCTGAACTTTTATTCAAGCTTGGGGCAGTTCCAACCTCAAAGTTCTCAAAAAAGATGCTACTCGACTTCCAGAATTTCTACATGAAAAAGGCAAGGGAAACCAAAAACAAAAGCATGTTTCTTGCAGTCTCAAAAATCGCCGAACTAATAAAGCTCGACTACTGCCTTGAGCTTTTAGAGACTCAAGGGGCTTTTCAGGCCATGGAATACATCAAAAAATTAAGGGGCGAAAAAACCAAGGCCTCCCTAAATATTCTCTCAAACCCGCATTTTATTGCTTTTGATGGGAAAGTGAAAAAACTTGGAGAGCATCCCAAAATGGAGAGGCTCGCAGAAATCGCAAAAAAAGAGGCGGAAGGTAAAATAATAATTTTTACTCAATATCGGGCGACAGCAAACGAGATTTTCAAGAAACTCGGAAAAGTAGAGGGGATAAGGCCTGTTGTCTTAATCGGGCAAAAGTCAGGGCTTTCCCAAAAAGAGCAGGTAAGGGTAATTCGCGATTTTGAAGACGGGTTTTACAATGTTCTTTTATGCACCTCAATCGGGGAGGAGGGACTTGACATTAAAGGTGTGGGCACAGCAATTTTTTATGAGCCCGTACCATCAGAAATCCGGAATATCCAAAGGAGAGGCAGGGTTGCCCGCCTTACCCAAGGAAGGCTTTATGTTCTTGTGGCAAAGGGAACGCGGGACGAAGCTTATTACTGGACAGCTTATCACAAGGAGAAAAAAATGGGGCGAGCCCTCATGGCTGAGAGTAGTGAGCGAGATTTATCCGGATTTTTGGGGGATTCTAAAGGCAAAGAAGAACCTTAATTTATCGAAACCATCCAATAGTTACGCTAAATAATACTCAGTATTACTAAGGTTAATATGCATTATCCTTAAAGACTAATATGAGTTCACATGTTGGCTTTGGAGAAATATCGGGCGGTATCAAACCTATTGAGGTTATCAGACCCATTTCCGCAAGAAGATATGAAGGGCTGTTTCCCATAGGCGAAGAACCCCACCGAGAACACCCTGTTTACGGGCTTAGTGGATCAAAAAGAGAGGAGCTAAAGGGGGGCTACCCAACTAACTATAATACTCAACTAAATTAGCGCCCGACAAATTTTTTTTCTAAAATATAGTTTACCCTTGCCTGCAGGCTATAATCAAAGCGGGCAATTTAGGATTCTACCTCTTTTTTCTTTTTAGGGGCGCTTATTGGAATATCCACTCTTGCCAAACTTTCCGGAACTTCCACACCTTTAAGGCTTTCGGGCCTATCCCCTAAAAGAGGCTCAAGCTCTTTTCTTAATTCTGCCGAACCTCTCATTCCATTTGCCTTAAGCTCAATCTCAAGCCCAAAAGAATACAATTTTGCCCCCAGAATAGAACATAAAAAGAGAAATATAATAAACCCTATAAAAGCCGCAATAATGCTAACCGGCCCCATAAAAAACCCCAAACCAACCCCAATCAAGAGAAAAACCAGCGGGAAGACCATAATAAGGACCGCAAAAAGGCGCAGGAGTTTTCCAAAAATGCTCTCGGCAGAAGGCATAATATCTATAGAATTATTATGGGGCTACGGTAGGGATAACCTATTTTAGGTTAGTTTTCTGAGGCAAAACTAAGCTATCCGCTAATAAAATACAAGATAACAAAAACCAAAAAAAGGAAAGAAATTAGTAGTCCATTCCGCCCATTCCTCCTCCAGGAGGCATGGATGGCATCTTGCTCTTTCCAGAGGTTATCACATCATCTACCCTCAGTATCATCTCTGCCGCATCAGTTGCCGAGCTTATTGCCTGAATCTTTATTTTTGTAGGCTCAACCACACCATGCTTTTTCATGTCATCAACTATCCCGTCAAAGACGTTGATTCCAAAACTTGCTCCACCGGCTTCGTGCTTGCTCTTGGCATTTACCAAAAGCTCGACAGCGTCCCTTCCTGCGCTCTCCGCCAAAGTCCTTGGAATAATTTCCAAAGCGTCAGCAAACGCGTTTATCGAGACCTGCTCTTTTCCGCCGATACTCTCTGCGTAGTCCCTCAATTTTCGCCCAAGCTCTATCTCTATTGCTCCGCCTCCATAGACAAGCGAGCCGACCTCAAGAGTTGAAGCCACGCCAAGAACAGCGTCGTCCATTGCTCTTTTGACCTCATCAACAACATGCTCGGTTCCGCCCCGGACAAGAATTGAAACCGCCATCGGGTCCTTACACTCTCTTACGAAAACCATCTTGTCATCGCCGATTTTCTTCTCTTCAACAAGCCCTGCAAATCCAAGGTCATCGTTTGAGATGTCGTCCATTGTTGAGACCACTCTTGCTCCTGTGGCTTTTGAAAGCCGGTCCATGTCACTTTCCTTAACCCTTCTTACGGCAACAATTCCTGCCTTTGAAAGGTAGTACTGCACCAAGTCATCAATTCCCTTCTGGCAAAAAATTACTTTCGCTCCGGTTGCCTTTACTTTCTCGGCCATGTCTTTTAAGACCTTAGTCTCCTGGTCAGCAAATGCCCTAAGCTTGTCAGGGTCTGTGACGGAGATTTTCATGTCGGTTTCTGTCGACTTGACTTCAAGCGGGACATTAATCAGCGCTATTTTGGCGTCCTTGACTTTTTTTGGCATCGCAGGGTGAACTATTTCCTTGTCGATTACAAGCCCTTTTACAAGCTCAGTATCGGTAATTGAGCCGCCCTGCTTTTTCTCAATCTGTATGTCCTCAGGCCTTATTACCATCTTTCCATTCTCCTCCCTTGATACATAGCCTAGCGCCTCAATTGCTATCTCTGCAAGCTCCTCTTTTGCGCTTTCGCTGCCTTTCCCGGTCATTGCGGTCAAAGCAACCTTCTTTAAGGCATCTTTATCCTTAAAGGTAACGACTGTGCTAAGCTCCTTTAAAAGCTCAAGGGATTTCTTTCTCGCCTGCCGGTAGCCGTTCATTATGATAATGGGGTGGATTCCCTCCTCCAAAAGCCCTTCAGCTTTTTTTAGGAGCTGTCCTGCAAGAACCACAGCAGTAGTTGTGCCGTCTCCGACCTCCTGCTCCTGTGTTTTTGCGACCTCTATTATCATCTTTGCTGCCGGGTGCTGGACTTCCATCTCGTTTAGGATTGTGACTCCGTCATTTGTGATTGTGATGTCGCCTATTGAATCCACAAGCATTTTATCCATTCCCCTCGGCCCAAGCGTGCTTCTGACCATCTCTGAAACTGCCACTGCCGCTGTAATGTTGTTTTTCTGGGCGTCTTTGCCTGTCTGCCTCAATGCATCCTCTGATAGTATGAAAATAGGTTGATTCATTCCGTTCATACTATACTATACCCTAAAAGCTTAAGTGTTTTTCTGTATGTGTCTTTTTGGAAGTAGGCAATATTTTTTAGGATATATTTGGGATAATATATCTCCGATATGGAACAGTGACCTTAGCTAATTTAAAATTAATCCATATTAGTTAATAATGAGCAATCAGATTGAGGAGGGTTTGTTTTTTTCGCCTTTTCAGGGAAAAGAATCAAAACTACTGCACTATTTAGAAAGTAAATCTCATCAAAGCGGAGTTGCAATGGACGCTTATCTGGCTTACCAAGCATGGCATAATTCTCATGCTCAAACAGGACCAATTAAGAGGGCGAATGTTATGGATACACCTCAACTGGGCGTAGCCCTGACTTATCTTTGCAACCATTATAGAGAGGAAACTGCAGACTTAATGGCGCGTCCTGTTGCATTTGAAGGTGTTATATATACTATGCCTCAAGAAGGCGTAAATTACGCCGAAATTATGAACTTGGGAAATTCTCCTGAAGAGGTGCTTCTGTGGTTCACAACTGCGGCGCACAGGGAAAACAGTCCCGCGTGCATTGTAGACAAAAACTACAGACCGGGTCGGCTAACCCGACTTCCTGCACTCCATAGCAGAGGGGACTTGTTTGATGGTGTTCTCATGAGTTTTGGCGAGCCCGTAAGTCTGGGCGCCTGCAGCACAGGCAAGCCCAAGCCATAATCCGCCCGCTATAAAAACCCTTTTTCCTTTCAAAACTAAATATTTTATGCCATTCGAAATTAACGCAGACCTGCATTTGCACTCAAAATACGCCCGCGGAACCTCCGACAAGATGGAGTTGCCATTAATGGCCGAGCAGGCGAAACTCAAAGGAATAGGGCTCTTGGCGACAGGCGACTGCATCCATAATAAATGGCTTGAGCATATCAAGGCAAACCTTAAGGGAGAGGGTGGAATTTACGAGCGCAACGGCGTAAAATTTATCATGCAGACCGAGGTCCAGGACAAAAACCGAGTTCACCACATAATATTTCTGCCTTCAATCTCAAAAGCTGAGGAATTAAGGGAGAAGCTTTTGCGCCATTCAAATAATCTGGATGCTGACGGGCGGCCTTGGCTTCGGCTCAACGGCGAGGAAATCGCCGAAATTGCCCATTCCTGCGGCGGGCTTGTCGGGCCAGCCCATGCATTCACACCCTATTTTGGGATTTACGCCCATTTTGACACATTAAAGGGATGTTACGGTAGTTATATAAAACACATACACTTTCTTGAGCTCGGACTTTCGGCAGACACTAAAACCGCAAACGGAATAGCTGAACTAAGCAAAGCCTCATTTCTCTCAAACAGCGACTGCCACTCGCCTTATCCCTTGCGTTTGGCCCGCGAATTCAACAAAATACGGCTCAATGATTTCACTTTTGAGGATTTCAAAAAAGCGCTCAAAAATGAGGGCGGGCAGGGAATTGTCCTAAATGTCGGTTTTCACCCTTCTCACGGAAAGTACCACCTTTCACGCTGCAAGAACTGCCTCGCCTTCTTCAAGGGCGAGGAAGCCGGGAAATGCGGCTGGCGATGCCCAAACTGCTCAGGGATTATTAAAAAAGGTGTTGTGGACAGGGCGGCAGAGCTTTCAGATGGAAATGGCGGCGCAAATCGCCCAAAATACACTCACATCTACCCTTTGGCTGAAATTATCGCAATAGCTCACGGAATAAACACGCTAACCTCAAAAACAGTCACAAATATCTGGCAGACCTTTGTCGAAACTTACGGAAACGAAATAGATGCCTTACTCAGTGTTCCTGTGGAGGACCTGAAACGAATTGACGAGAAAACCGCCCTCTATATTCAGGCCTTCAGGGATGACAAAATTGAGCAGGTTCCAGGAGGGGCGGGGATTTATGGAAAGCTTCTTCCTTTGGGAAAAAAGGCGGAATTGAAATTCTTCAACAAGAGCCAGAAAAGCCTGATGGAATTTTAACTCACCACTCCCTAAACTTGCAATTAAGCCTATCCTCAGGGCGGTAATTTATAATTGCCCCGTCAACAGCAATTTTCGCCTCGGGGAAGCAGAATTTTGAAATCTTCTTCTGAACTTTCTTTGTCCCGGATTTGGTCTCAATCTCAAACATATTCCGGGTCTCATCAACTATTCGCCCTTCAAGCCCAATAAGTGTCTTGTTCGAGCTTTCAATGATTTTCACCCTCTTTCCTATAAATTCGCCCCTCAAAAAGCGAATAATTTCGTCTTTGGATGCCATATTATAAATCCATTCCAAAGGTAAATAAACTATACAAGATGGAGCTTAGGATAGATGAGATGTTTAGGACAGATAAGGGTTCACCAAATCCTCCTCTTTTATCTCGGAAAGCTTGGCTTGCGGCTCAGAAAAGCCCTCTGTTTTGGCTTCTGTTGGCTTTTCCTCAATTTTAGGCTTGGCTTTTTTCTCCTTTACCTTAATCTTTTTTTCATCCTCAAGCGAAACCATATAATTTGGCATATCTACGATAGTTTCACCTATAAGGATTTTTCGGTGGGTTATTATCTGTCTCGCGTGGCCGTTTGTGTTTGCCATTCCTTTTTTGAGGACTACTGTCTGAAGCCTCCGGTTGCAGAATGCCTCAAGGCTGAGATTTAGCACATCATCAATGGAAGCATTCTTGTCAGCAATCCCATATTTCTGCAATTTCTCCATAAGGACCTTCTTTTCGTTCTCGTCGTGGGTGGCAAGAATCGTCCTTGCCCGCCTTTTAATATTCTTAAACTTCTGCTTAATTTTCCAAATCTCCCTCTTTCTTTTAAATCCGTATTCCTTCTTAAGTTCTGCCTCATATTCCAGCCTTGCCCTGTCAAAAGGCTTTTTTGGCCGGCTCCATCCCTTCCTCAATTTCTTTGGGCTTCCCATACTACTTCTTCTTCCTCTGGACACCAACGGTAGCGCCTCTCCTGAAGTGGGATTTTGTTCTCTGCCCGCGCACAGGAAGCTTTAGCTGGTGCCTGATGCCTTTGTAGCATCGGAGCTTCTTCAAAAAATCAATATCAAGCTTTTTCCTGAAGTCAAGGTTTGACTCCACATAATGGGCGTCATTTCCGGTCTCAGGCTCCTTTCTGTGGTTTAGCATCCATACCGGAATCCCATGATTCTTGGGGTTATAAATCATATCTTCAAGCGCCGCAATTTCCTTTTCTGAGAGCTCATTTAGCTTTTTTTTCTCATCTGCGCCGATAATTACCCTAAGGGCATGCGCCATATTCGGGCCGACCCCTTTGACCAAGCAAAGCGCCCTCTCTATGGGCAGGGTAGCATCTACATCCTTTCTTGCAATCCTTATTATCTTTGCTTCAGCCATAACCATCTATTGAAAAGTTTAAATTAAGGGCGGCCTTTTAGGGGATAGTGGGTTTATTAGCCAAAAAAGCCCGGATTAGCCCAAGTTCTAATGAAACCGCTTTCAGGCCAAATTTTTAAGCTAACCGCCCAATTTATTATTTAAACCCTTATTAATTACATGGAGATGGATTTACCAAGCCAAATGGGTTATGACCGGGCAATTGTTGTTTTCTCGCCGGAAGGCAGGATTTATCAGGTAGAATACGCCCAGCAGGCAGTTAAGCTTGGAAGGACCAGCGCTGCGGCGGTCTTCAAAGACGGCGTTGTTCTGGCATCATTTACCCCTGAAACAAAGCTTATGCTAAAGTCAAAAGCCGCAAAAGTCGCTGATATTGACGGGCACATTTCAGCCACCGCCTGCGGATTTATGGGGGATGCAAGGGCGCTTATAGATATGCTTCGGGTTCAGGCCCAGATACACAAGCTCACCTATGGAGAGCCAATTGATGTTTTTGTCCTCGGAAAGAAAATCGCGGACAGAATGCAGCTCTATACCCAGTTTGCAGGGGCAAGGCCTTACGGGGTCTCAATCCTTCTTGGCGGAGTCAATGATGAGGCAATTTTGTATGTTATTAACCCTTCAGGGACCCTTGACAGGTGGGCGGCAAAGGCTCTGGGAAGGGGAGAAGAGGAAGCCCAGAAATACCTTGAGAAAAACTACAAAGACGGCCTGACCGAAGAGCAGGCAAAAAAGCTCGTAATTTCAGCAATTCAAGCCGGAGAAAAGCCCTATGGGGCGGCAAACAAGGGAGATATTGAGATTAAGGTTATAAAAACGGAGTAAGTATAATTTAGCCAATCGCCAGCTATTGTTTAATATAATTATTAAGTGGTCTTTATACCTGAGAACTTTATATCAAGGGGATTGTACAAGTAAATATTTAACACTATAGAGTAATATCTTAATATATTTTTAAAAACAATTTCCCTTATGGAAACATTCGACCTTTTCAACGGATTTATGAGTGCACCGGTAAGGTGTAACGATGGCGTAGAACGCTGCTACAGATTCAATAATGGGGATGTGAACCGGCAGGAATTCCCCTTGCCGGCCTGCCTGGAAAAGGCGGTGAGTTCAAGACTTAATTCAAAAAAGTATGGTTATAGCCCCCCACGCGGCAACAAAGGAGTTCTCAGAAGAATTGCCCAATTCGAGAAAATAAAATATCGCAATAACAGCATATCCCAGTCTAATGTTTGCCTGACAAATGGGGTCACAAACGGGCTCTATCTTGCTTTTAAACAAATCTCACAGGAGTACCGAAACGAAGATTGCGAACTCCTGCTGCCCATGCCAAGTTACCCAGTCATAGGCCAAATAGCAGAGGACCTCGGGGCAAAAGTAAAGAAAATCTACACAAAACAAGAAAATAGTTTTCTCCCAACAGCTGACGAAATCACCGAAATCATAAGCCACTCCACCAAAGCGCTGATAGTCACATCACCCAATAACCCTACAGGAACGGAATATTCGGAGAAAAGTATAGACCAAATATATGGGCTGTGCAGGGATAAGGGTATCTATCTGATTGTGGATGAGATATTCTCCGGCCTTATGCTTAACGAAAGGATGCATCCTGCGCCGAAATATGATATTGAAGAGGACAAAGTTATCCGAGTTAACGGATGGTCGAAAGACCGGGGCGTTGCCGGATTCCGATTAGGTTATATCATAGCCCCATCAGAGCTTATGAAACATATTGAAAATGACCTATCTATAATTTGCGGAAACGCTTCCACCGTATATAACAATTTTATCTCCAAAGACATGTCGCTGCGCAGATTTCTGTCTGAGCCCGAAAGTATTCCGCAAGAGCTAAAACCCGAATTTGAGGAATACAAAAGTGTCCTTGAGGGAAACCTCAGAAAATATGAGCTGAACAATAAGATACTCCACGAAATGCTTGAAGACGAGCCTCTTGTATTGGATGTGCTTGATACGGATGGAGGTTTTTGCAAGTTTATCCGGTTTGATACCGAGAAAGGTGATACCGATTTTGCCATAGATCTCTATAGAAACTCGGGGGCTCTATTAGTTCCGGGATCCGGATTTGGCTCCCGGGAAAGCGGATGGATGAGGCTTACCTTTTCCTTATCTCCTAACTATCTGAGAGATGGTCTTGAGGCAATCCAAGGCTATCTTAAAAAAGCCTGAGCTAAACTAGATTCTCCGAATTTCAACTAATAAACTTAGTTTTTGGTTCTATATTTGTTATGGAAGGCATAAAAATTGGGCTTGAAGTGCACATCCAGCTTAACACAAAGACCAAAATGTTTTGCTCATGCCCAAACTCAAACGATGAGCCAAACACTAATGTTTGCGCTACCTGCCTTGGATTTCCCGGCTCAAAACCCCGGCTAAACGAAAAGGCAATTGAGCTTGCGGCAAAAATTGCCCTTGCTCTGGACTGCAACATCAACAAAAAATTCCTATTTTCAAGAAAAACCTATTTTTACCCTGACCTTGCCAAAAACTTCCAGATTACCCAGCAGGAGGCTAAACTTGCAACCGGCGGCCATATCATGCTAAAAGATAAGGAAATCCGGCTTCGGGGAATCCACATCGAGGAGGACCCCGCAAGGATTGTCCGAAAGGATGACCGCTGCCTTCTTGACTACAACCGGTCAGGCACACCCCTTGTTGAAATCGTGACCGAGCCCGACATAAAAAGCCCTGCCGAAGCCCGACAGTTTCTGCAAAAGCTCCAGCAGATTCTTGAATATCTATATGTAGCCGACTTCTCAAAGGAAGGCTGTATGAGAATGGACGCAAATATTTCGCTCACAAAATACGAAAACCGATATGAATTGGAGAAAGGCGGGCTTGTAACCGCCAAAAAAGAGGGGAATCGAGTTGAGATAAAAAATATTTCCGGGGTAAAAGATGTTGAAAAAAGCCTTAGCTTTGAGGCTTTGCGGCAAAAAAACCTGCCCGAAGTCAAGAGGGAGACGCGGCTTTGGAACGAAAAAGCCAAAACAACCGTGAGCGCAAGGGAAAAGGAAGAGGAGGAGGACTATGGTTACATTTTTGAGCCGGACCTGCCTGTAATTGAGCTTGACGAGGCATTTTTGAATAAAGTCGAGAGCAACATGCCTGAGCTTCCCGATATGAAGAAAAAGAGGTTTATGGCAAGCGGTGAAGTGTCCGAAGAGCTAATTGACACTCTGCTTACAGAGCCTGAAATGGCCAATTACTTTGAATATCTCTGCGAGACCCACAACCGAAAGGCCTCTGCGGTTATTCTTGCAAAATATCTCAAAAAAACCCTTAATTTCCACAACCTAAAGCTCAGGGAAACAGGAATCGATGTGCGGCACTTAAGGCGAATCCTTGACCTGCTTCAGGAATACCTGATAACCGATGATGTTGCAGAAATTGTCCTAAGGGAAATGGTCTATGATGCGGTGAAAGGCAAAAAAGTGCGAGATACTGACCAAATCCTAAGGGACCTGAACTATGAGAAGCCGCTTGCCGAAGAGCAAGTGCGCCGCCTCACTCGCGATGCTATCCGAGAGAACACAAAGGCGGTTAGGGATTATCGGGACGGCCAGGAAGAAGCGTTTAATTACCTTGTCGGGCAGGTAATGCGAAAAACAGGGCGGCGTTTCCAGGCGGGCAGAATCAGGGAACTCTTAAAGGAGGAATTGGGATAATTGCCGACCTACTGCCCTATAAAAATAGATAATCATATCCTCCCAACTCTAAACTATACAATCTTGATTTATAGTCAAGAAACGCAGGACCTTCTAAATCAGCGACTAATTGTTGGAGAACTGCCACTGATTGTTCCTTGAGTATTGCCTGCGACAATACGCATTCCTTCCCTCTCTTTCCCCCTCCATTTGGAGGAATCCGAATCAAACGAGGATAATCCTTAAAATGGCGCACATTTTTGGTTGCAATATAAGCAGCATATCTGCCGGCAATATCCTTTATCTCTTCATCCGACATTCCCGGCCGAAGCTCATTAATAATATATAACGGCCTAATTACACAGTCCACAATACAGGATACATGATTGGAAGATAAAATTACCTCCAAAGTCTCCCCTAATCTCGGTGGCAGATGCTCATCCAATATTATGTAACATGAATCCGAGTTTCCAAATTCTCTGATAAAACCACCATAGGTAGCATATTCTTGGGTAGGCAGATTATGGTCACATAGGGGGGTCTGATATTTCATCTTCACTATAATAAGGAATATACTTGAAAACTATTTCACAAAATAGCTTTTATAATACATATGAAATACAATAATATTACAAATGTAATGCCTGATCTTAGACTTACCCTCTAAGCTAGGAAGTTTTAGGTCTTGGCAAAAACCCTATTTTGCAGTGAGAGGCTCCTTTTCCAACTTTAAGCCCTACCGGTTTACGCAAGTCGGGTATATAGCGGCATAAGGCTCCCACAAATAGAAACAAAAATTCTTCTGCATAAAAACTCCATGTAGAGCAAATCCTAAATAAGTGCTTTAAATATAAATACATTTACGCGGGGGTGGCAGAACAGCTCATGCGGCCGGCTGCAGAGAAGACTTTTCTTGCGAAGAAAAGTCCTCTACGTCAAAAGAAGCAGGTTCGAAAAAGCTAAAGCTTTTTCATACTATCCTGTCCTTAGATTCATTACGGGCAGAAACCGGCAGAAGAGGGTGCGACTCCCTCCCCCCGCTAATTAACCTCTTAAAAAATCCTGCAGAACCCTTCAAATATTCAATAAGTAGCCTAAAAACAAGTTATTTATGTAAATGAAGATAACCAAAAAGGAGCCGAAAGGCGATGACCTGTGATGGGCTATCTGATACACATTAGTTTTGCAAATAATTTCCTTAATCAAAATTTCCAAAAAAACAAAACAGCTTATGCTAGGGTGGCCCCAACAACTTCAACCGATCCGACACCCTCAAGCTCCTCAAGCTCTTTTTCAATCTTGTCCGTGTCAACACCCTCTTTATCAGGAATCACAAAAGTCACATCAAAAGCGCTCAGCCCGAATGCGATAGGCTTTTTTTGGATTCCCTTCGGCTTCATCTCATTTAGCTTTGCCTCAACCAAGTCAACAGACTCGACGCTGTCAGGCAAAACCCGATAACAAAGAATTGCATCTCCCATTCAAAAAATAGGAAGAAATGTTAAAAAGCCCATAACTTAATAGCTTTCCTTCAGGCAATCCTTCTTTTAAAAATATTAGTTTTTATGGACCTAAAGACTTATCTTGAAAATCCCTGCCCGGAAGCCTTATTTGACAAAATCTGGGGCGAATTAAGTCAAATTCAGGAAAAATTCGGCCCCATTGTTGCAGTTTCGGAGGATCTAGCAAAGGCCCACTGCCGCGAAAAAGCCCTTGACGAGGGCTTTCTTGGCATACCTGTATCGGTAAAAGACTGCATCTGCGCAAAAGGGATAAGGACCGCTGCCGGAAGCAGGATTTTGGAGAATTATATCCCTCCTTTTGACGCGCATGTTATTGAGGAGATTAAAAAAGTAGGTTATGTTGCGGCAAAAACCGCAATGGATGAATTCGGATTTGGAACCTTCTGCATGAACACAAGTTTTGGGATACCAAAAAACCCAATAGACACGCGAAGGTGCTGCGGTGGCTCGTCAGGGGGCGCGGCATGCCTTACAAAAGCCATAGAATTGCCCCATATTGCGCTTGCGGAGTCAACCGGCGGCTCAATAGCATGCCCGGCATCATTTTGCGGGGTAGTGGGAATGACCCCTACTTACGGAAGAGCCTCAAGATACGGGCTTATTGATTACGCCTCATCCCTTGACAAAATCGGGGTAATGGGAAAAACCTGCTTTGAGGCGGCATACGGGCTTTCAAAAATAGCCGGGTTTGATGCGCGGGATTCAACTTCCATTGACAAGCCAAAAGAAGATTACACACAAAGCCTCAAGAAAAACCTTTCGGGATTTAGAATAGGCGTCCCTAAGGAGTATTTCAATGGTGTAGATGAGGAAATTAAAAAAGAGGTGTGGCGGGCAATAAAAAAGCTCGAGTCCCTTGGCGCGGAATATGAGGAATTTTCGCTGCCCTCCACAAAATACGCGCTTCCGGCTTACTACATTATTGCGATGAGTGAAGCTTCCACAAACCTTGCAAAGTTCTGCGGGATAAGGTACGGCTCAACTATTGAGCTAAAAGGCGGCTACAATGAGTTCTTTTCTGAGGCGCGAGGAAAATATTTCGGCACTGAAGCCAAAAGAAGGTGCCTGATGGGCACATTTTACCGCAAATCCGGGTATAGGGACAAATATTACTTAAAGGCGCTCAAGGTCAGAAGGCTTCTTATAGACGAATTTAAGGGGGCTTTTAGGAAATATGATGCTCTTGCCTGCCCCACAATGCCAATAATTGCCCCTAAATTCACAGAAGTTGCCGAGCTATCGCCTGCCCGGCAGTATGCAATGGATGTTCTCACCGTAGGGCCGAATTTGTGCGGACTGCCCCATCTGTCAGTCCCCTGCGGAAAAAGCGAAGGGATGCCTGTGGGTCTGCAAATAATAGGCGACCATCTGCAGGAAGGTAAAGTTTTCAAGCTGGGAAGTTGGGTTGAATAATCCTACTAAGTCCCTCTATACTTCTTTAAAGCTTCTTCAGCCTTATCCAATTCATATTGTAGGCGGTAATGCTCTCTAGAACCCCCGGCAATCGCCTCTTCTATAGCCATTTTAATATCCTCGGGTATCTGTTCTTCTTTCTCTTTAGTCCTTTTCTCAAAGTTAAATAAACCTTCATTTGCCTTACCTAAAATATACTCTTTCTTGGAGGTCAATTGTTCCGAAGGCCCAACTATCTTCAAAGCATTGTTAAATCCTGATAGGAATGCCCCTAATACATCTGAATAATCCTCGGGACCTTTTTCGATATACTCTGCAAACCTGTCCGCAGTATTGCATACATTTTCTTCAACTTTTGACCTAAAATCCTCATAAGTTCCTAATTCCTCTGCTAATTTGAGCATATCTCCAAGCTGCATACTGATTACACCGCCATAATTAAGGCATTCATAAGCGCATCCTCTTCCTGCACCCACCCCTATCCCTAAAGTCTTTAATTGAGCTAAGTAACTGCTTAAGTCTTCCATTTTATCCGGAGGCGACTTTTCCTCAATCAATCTTCTGAGAGATTCTTCATCCCGAGCTTTCTTCTTATCTAATTCCTTGCCAGATTTTTCTCCTGGGTCAAATAGTTTTTTTAAATCATACAGTCTTTTTTTCATAAATTACTACCAACTAATATTTATAATTGTGCGGGAGAAGGGATTCGAATTCAAGGAAATCTTCTTCTTTTGGCCATTGGAGCTTCCCTCATCCGAAGGATGGGGACGCCATTTTGCAAAGCAAAATGAGCGTTTCTTCTCCCAAAAAAGATTCACCCTCGCAGCGACTAACGCACAGGATTTCTTAAAAGAGCTTTTGGCAGTCATCGCCATTTCGGCTCCTAACTTAATTTCTTAAGTCCTGCTCCTTTAACCTAACATTCCGGCAATTTCTTGGAAACTGCAGGAAAAGCGTTGGCCAGACTCGGACACTCCCGCAATATTATTTGGATTAAAAAAAGAAACCTGCTTTATTAGATGAAAATCGTTGGAATTTCTACCCAAATCTCTTTTTGTAAGCCTCATACCCCCTCATAACCTCCCTGCATAAATAGGTAGCTTCCTGATAAAATTCCTCGGCAAATATTTCCTGATCTTCTTTAGATATAACCTCTTTCAAACTCCACGGAAAATTAACCTCCCTTTTCCGAGTGA
This sequence comes from uncultured archaeon, assembly GCA_964547015.1. Lineage (GTDB taxonomy): Archaea > Aenigmatarchaeota > Aenigmatarchaeia > QMZS01 > QMZS01 > JAFGCN01. The sequence continues at coordinate 2,425 of CAZJKT010000014.1, read as the reverse complement.
CTATTTTTAAAGAAGGCTTATGAGGAAGGGATAGTGCCTCAGGACAGTAACATTCCTGAGATATCATACCCGACAGTAAGGTTTCTGATAATCCCTGTTTGCTCGAATCTTCTTCAAATCTGGAGTCAAGGTCAGGCTCTGGCAAATATAAACAAGACATATACATTTTTAAGGTGCCCCTATCCAGTTCTATATTAAAGCTAGCAAGCTCAGATTCCAGAGGAGGCTCTCGGATATCCTCACAGCCAAATTTATCCAGGGTGTAATTCGAATTTAGTGGTTGGGGGGAATAAATGCCGCATAAACCCTCAAGTAAGCCATATATTTCTCTGCCAGAATATACCTTCGAATCGGATTCCGAGCCTTTTAATTCTTTACTCACATCCCCAATCTTTGAGTTCAGGCAATATATCAGTCTCATTATATTAGATACTACTCTTAAATATAAACATAACCTATACATCATTCGCATAAACCCAAAAGAATTATTCCTTTTTTAAATCCGTTTATTATGCAGGCGAGATGCAAAATTTGCGGGCAGATTCTTGACACAAAAAATCCTGAGGAGGGCGGCCTAAACTTCAATTTCGCAACCGATGACGAGGGCCTGTTTAATGCCGCAATGATAAGCAAAGAAATCCTCGCCCTTATAAACCACCTCCTGACAAGCCATCCTGAAGAGGCAATAAAGCTTTATGCCGGTCTTGTATCCCAAATATATTCCACCTTTGAGATTGCGGGCGAGGACGACGACGAAGAAGTAAACCTGTAATGCCTCTAGAAATTAAGCTAAACCCCTAAACAAAATAGGACTAACCCAACTGCCAAAGCGAAGACGAACTTAAATGCTTTTACCAAAACCGCGTCCCGAACCGAAAATGAAAGAAGCGGCAAAAGCCCGTGCCCCTCCTGGCTAATGGAAGACACAAGAAGGACCGAAAACGGGACAAGCCCCTGACTAAACAGAGTAATAAAGATAAGGTGCGGGCCGGACTGCGGAATCAATCCAATAATTGCGGCGGCAAAAATCAGCAAAACCGCATTCTGCGGCAGAACGGATTCAAGGGGCAAAATACCAACCATCAGCCGAATTGCAAGCAGGCTGAAATACAGCCACAAAAAAAGCCTTATTGCATGCTTTTTGATTATATGCTCCCATATATGCTCCTTCCAGAAATGCTTTCCTAAAGCGCCTCTTTTTTCCTCATTTTTGTGGACTTCTATCCTGCACTTTGGAGCTTCTAAACTGAGCCTTCCTAAAATCTTTTGGGCCAGAAAGCCGCCGATTATGCCAAAAATCAGGCATGAAGCAAAAAGCGGAACTGCTGCTTGGGGAACCATTGCCAGGACAAAAAAAGCTTCATCCCCAAAAGTCGCAATCATTGCGGCGGCCAAAGCCCCAAACCTCACAATCCCGTGAGAGTAAAGAGACACTACAAAGAATGTCCCGATGCACCCCGGAAAGGCCCCAAGCATTGAAGAGCCGAAAATCTGGTTTTTTTGGCTCTTTGAGAGAAAAGAATCGATTTTTTTCTCATGGCGTATGTGAATCAGCTCAATAAAGGCCATCAGCAAAACCACGATAAGGGTAATCTTAGCCGACTCGAAAAATACTTCTAATAAAGCAAGCCCGCCTAAATCCATAATATTTCAGATAAACTATTAGGAAAAACCGGGGAAAATAAACTGCCCCGCGCCAAAAAAACAGGGAAGTTAAAGATTAAAGGCAGGACATTCAGACAGGTTCTCTCTTTGCAAAACAGGCCGCCAAAAATTCAGGCACTATATTTAGGCAAATTCAAGTATATTATGCTTGAGCCGCGCAGTTTTGTAAGCCTGAAAAGCCACAGGTTTATGACAATAAAAAGCCAGAAAATCAAAAAGAGGATAATGATTCTCCTATTCCTGTTTATTTTCTTTGTAATCCCTTTTTTTGCCGCTTCAAAAGGAATTTTGCCTATCCCTGACCCAGTCCTTGCCGTTGCCGAATTTTTTATGCTGGCAATTGTCTCCCTTATCGGGGTGTCTGTCCTTCAGGGGCTTACCGTAAACCGTGTATTCAAACTGCTTGAGGGTGAAGTTGATATGGAAGAGCGCATATTCCTGACAAAGGTCTATTCGTTCTTTTTATACTGCCTTGTGCTTGCGGTAGTTCTTTGGAAGCTCGGAGTGTCTGTGGGAAACATCACAATCTTCCTTGGTTTTGTTGCAACAGGTGTGGCTTTTGCGATAAGGGATATTGTGACCTCATTTTTCGTCTGGCTGATAGTCCTTACAAAAAAGCCCTTCAGGATTGGCGACACAGTCCAAATCGGGGATGATAAAGGAACAATTACGCGAATTGGCACAATATTTATCACAATGCAGACCACTAAAAAATCAAAGGAATTCTGGAAAGTCCCAAATAAGCTCCTGCTTGAAAAGA
>CAZJKT010000013.1:0-28760 GCA_964547015.1 uncultured archaeon | reverse complement strand
TAGAATCATCCAAACACAATATTGTGATAGGGAAGTCTATCGGAGGGGGTATACAATCTTCCGGCATTAAATTACCTTTTATTATTAAGGAATGTATTAATCCGAGTATAGGGTATGACTGTATTATAGCGGCATCATGCCTTAGTGAAATTTTAAAGGAGAATGGTGTGCCTAATAACTGCTATTTTGGAAATGACCCCTCAGGGATATTTGAAAAATGCGGACATGTCTTTTGCGTAACGGAAGACGAATTCGACATCTATGACGGAACTCCAATCTATTCCTTTTTTGGAGAAAAACATACACCAGTCAGAAGAAAGTATAATCTTGGTGACTATGCTCCTTGCTTATCCGGACCACTTTCGGTATTAGAATTAAAAGATGGAATCTATTTTATCGGGTCAATTTTTGACAATTTGGATGATAGCCTAGAAGATTACTCATTTAAGCTGATTGTCAGAAGAATAAAACCTGTTTTAGACAAGAATATGCCTCAGGTTATTACTTGCACTTCAGACTTGAGGGCAGGAGAGATCATCCATTGGGCACCTTTATTTGAAGCTGAAGGCGGTTATGATGCCGCTACGAAATACTGCGAATCAATAGCAGAACTTATTGTGAGCAAAATGCAAGATGCGTTGTATCTTTAGAGGATATTTTTTCAGATTCTATTATGGACCCAAAGTTTTTTGATAGGGCGATAAGGGGACCTCAGGTAGTGCTTCGAAAAGATGCAGGGATAATTGCCGCCTATTCGGGAATTTCGCCCGGCTGCAATGTTCTTGATGCGGGCACAGGCTCGGGATTTCTGGCGATTTTCCTTGCAAATCTGGCTCAGCCCGGCAGGGTAACGACTTATGAAAAGCGTCCGCAGTTTCACAAACTCGCTATAAAGAACGCGAAAAGGGCGGGGCTTGAGAATATTGAATTTATAAACAAAGATATAGCAAGAGCTAGGGTTAGGGGCGAGTTTGATATTATAACCCTTGACTTGAAGGGGCCCGCCCGCCTTGTGAAAAAGCTTGACAAGAACCTCAAGCCCGGAGGGGTTTTTGTGGTTTATTCGCCCAATATCGAGCAGATAAAGGACGCCCACAAGGAGTTTTTGAAGTTCGGCTACGAGGCGAAAATGATTGATTGCACTGTTCGGGAGTGGAAGGTCGGGATTTCGACCCACCCTGTGCATTCCGGCATAATCCATACAGGCTACTTGCTTTTTGGGATAAAGGTCGCGCTCCCGTTGGAAAATAAGACCTGATTTTTGTATATGGGGCCAATATCAGCAAACAACAGCCCCGTTAGGGACTTCCTTTTGCGGCCCGATTAAGGCGGGGTTATCCATATCCGCGACCAAAATCATCGCCTGGCTCTCCAGCCCCCGCATCTTCCTTGGCTCAAGATTCAGGACAAACGGCGCCTGCTTGCCAACAAGCTCCTCGCAGCCGAAATACGGGGCAAGGCCTGCAACAACCTGCCGTTTTTCCTCGCCAAAATCAACCTCAAGTTTATAGAGCTTGTCCGCGCCATCTACCTTTTCGGCTGAAAGGATTTTCCCGATTCTAATGTCGAGCTTGTCGAAATCCTGAAAAGTTATTGTCGGTTTCATAAGATTCTCTGATTTTAAGGGTTAAATAAGACTATTCAATGCTGTTGCGGGATTTTATATTGGCGATTGTGGCGCTCAAGGCTTTTTTGGCCAAATATGAAAACTAAGATATTGTTAATTTGTTGAACTTTAGTTTGCCAATACTTTGGGACTTCTAAACTTTGGATGAATTATAGACATTTGTCTAACCGTAAAAAAGTATTTATATATATAAATGTAGGTATATTAGTATATGAAAGGAAACATTTATCCAGGTAGTGATTTGGGGTGGAATGTACCCGCAGATACTATTGACCCCGTGTCAAAATTAGTGAGCTACCTTTCAGAGAAACTTACAGGAAGGCCTCTGTATGGTCCAAAGGCAGATTACTCTCAGGAAGGGCTCGCCTAGATCTTTCATTTTATAATTCTTTCTCTGACCAGACTAAACTATGCCTTTTTTTAGGTAAAAAATCCTTATCGATACAATTTCTCTTTCCAAAAAAACAGCCTAATCCTTCACTTCCAGCCCAACAGCCTCTACAAGCTCATAATCGCCCGGAAGCTTCATTTTTGCCCTTCTAAATGCTTCCTTGACCAAAGGATAATTTTTCCTGTCGGCTCTTAGCTCAAAGAGAACCTCGCCGGGGCTCATCTGAACACAGCTTCCTGCGGGCTTTCCAAATGCGTGGCGCATTCCCGAAAAGAACCTGTCGGCTCCGGCTACTGCGGCCTGCTTGTGCTCCCTGAGGACCTGAAAAGGATATTTCCGTATAATCAGGTAAAAGCTGTTTTTGATGTTTTTTTGCAGATAATTTGTCATGGCAATCCTTGCAGATTCCATTGCATTATCCCTTACCTGAAGGTCGCTTTTCCCTATAATATGGTAGGTTGTGTCATAGGCTTCCCTTTTTCCTGTCCTAAACCTCCTTATCTTAAGGTTAGGGACACCTCTTACATATCCTTTCCGAGGCTTCTTTCTGGACTGCCTTGTCCAGGGCCTCTTTTTTACCCGATAGCACCTTGCAGGTCTTAGCTTTGCCATAATATAGCAATATTTTTAAATTACAACCCCACAGCTTAAATTTCCCTCAATTTTAATCCAAGCAATCCCCGCTAATTGCCGAAATTATATATAGTTCTATCCGCGACATAAGTTATGTTTGGATTGTGGCGCGACACAAAAAGAAATAAGGATATAGGCGAAAGGATGGTTTTGTTTATTATCGCCCCAAAGGACTATCGGGATGAGGAATGTTTCTATACAAAAGAAGAGATTGAGACCAGGGGAATAACTGCGGTTATTGCTTCAACTTCTCCCGGTGAGAAGTCAGGAATGCTTGGCGGGACAATAAAAGCGGAAATTGCATTATCCGAGGCAAAGCCGGAGGATTATGATGCGGTTGTATTTGTGGGCGGAACCGGCTCATCAGTGTATTTTAATGACCCTCTTGCCCATAAGATTGCAAAAGAGGCTTACTCAGCCGGGAAAATTGTTGGCGCGATATGCATTGCTCCGGTAATCCTTGCAAATGCGGGAATACTCAAAGGCAAAAAGGCAACAGTTTACCCTGCGGATGCGGGAATTTCCGCGCTTAAGAAAGCCGGGGCATCCTACACAGGAAAGCTGGTGGAGGCTGATGGAAGAATAATTACCGGAAGCGGCCCCGAGGCCGCAAGGGAATTTGGAAAAAGGATTGCCGCGGCAATAAGTTAGTTTTTGGGTTTTTGCAAGTTTTAGTCCATATATTCCTCCCTATACATTTTGAGCATCAATACAAGGTATGAGAGCATCAGCGGGCCTATTATAATCCCTATTATTCCAAATATCGGCAGCCCAATGAACACACCTACAATAGATATAAGAGGGTGGATGTTGCCTATTTTTCTTTGGAGTCCCGGCCGGATAACATTATCCACATTGCTCAAAAACAGCCCCCAGATTAAGAATCCGACTGCAGTTGTGACATCTCCCATGAGAAACTTGATAAGAACTACCGGAATCCAGATTAGAGGGGGACCTACAATCGGAAGGAATGATAATAGGGCGGCAATAACTCCCCAAAGAACCGCCCCCTTAATTCCGAATATGTGAAAGCCAAGCCCAAGAAGCGTCCCCTGAATAATTGCAATAACGCCGGTAACCACAATTGTAGTGTAGGTAATGCTTTTGAACTCCCTCATTAGCTTAAGCGTATTTGCGCGGTTAAACGGGCTAAATGAGCACATCCTTAGCTTGAGGTCTTTTTCTCCTGTAAGCATATAGTAGAGCAGGAAATACATTAGGGTGATATTTAGAAGCCCCGCCCCGATGCTTTGGAATGTGCTGAATAGAAGGTCTCCTGCCAGCTCCCCTATTTTTGCAACTTCTCCCATTATTATTTTGCTTAGGCTGAGGCCCGGGATTAGGTCGTCAAGAGTTCCCATAAGGTTTGTGCTTCGGACAAGCTCAAGAATCGGGCGGTAATCTGAAACAACATATCTTAGTTCCGCGTAAGCGGTATTTAGGACAAAAATAAGGGGAATAATTACAACGGCAAGGGTAATAAGCATTACCAGGAGCGCGGACAGCGTTTCGCCAAGCGGGGTTTTTGTAGAAAGGGCCTTGTAGAGGGGCCTAAATAGGCTGTAGAGGATGATTGCCCCGAAAACTGCGGTTTTATAAGGCATCAGGGCATATAAGAGAAATAAAATCAGGAATAATACGAGCGCTGAAGCAAAAACTTTCTTTAACTGCTTGTCATCCATAAGATTAGGCTTTTTTTGAATATATTAAGCAAAATTTTTAGAGGGTTTTTTGGTTTTAGGGTGGGCGGTATATATAGAGTAATATTTACTAATATTGTATGGTGAATGAAGTTGTTGATTGCCTTATAGGGCTGCAGCTTGGCTCTGAGGGTAAGGGCAAGATGGCCGCTTATTTGGCTGAGGAATACAATGCCGCGGTAAGGTCCGGGGGCCCTCAGGCAGGGCACACTTTTTATAGAGGTGGCGCAAAGTATGTAAATAGGCAGGTGCCTTGCGGTGTTATCAATTCGGAATGCAGGCTCTACCTGACAGCGGCAAGTACCGTCAATATTGATGTTTTGGCAAAGGAACTGGTTACCCATAGGCTCTACCCTGATAGGATGATGGTTGACAGCCATGCAATGGTTGTTACCAAAGAGCATAGGCAAGAGGAGCAGTTAAGGCTTCTTCGGGAAACAATAGGCTCTACTTTAGAGGGGGTTGGGGCCGCGCATGCGCAAAAGGTGATGCGAGAGGCAAAACTTTTTGAAGGATTTGCAATGGAGGATCCCGAACTCTATTTTTTTGCGGAGATACTTCAAAATCAATTAATAGCCTGATTGATGTAGGCCACTCTGTAATTCTTGAGGGGACGCAGGGCTATGGATTATGCCTGGATTTTGGGCAATATCCGTATGTTACAAGCCGAAATGTTACTGCTTCCGCTCTATTGAGTGACGCGGGAATAGCCCCAAAATGCCATAGGCAGACAATAGGCGTAATGAGGTCATATCCAATAAGGGTTGCGGGAAATAGCGGCCCTGTGGGTTCAAAAGATTTCTCGGATGAGATTAGCTGGAAGAAAATTGCAAAAAGGTCAGGCTCGCCCTATGAGTTATCTGAGAGAACAAGCGTAACCGGAAATATTCGGAGAGTTTTTGAGCAGGATTATGGGCTTTTGCATGAAGCAATTGCAAATAATCGCCCCGACCAGATTGCCCTGACCGGCCTTGATTATATCAATTATGCGGATAAGGGAAAAAGTGAGTTTGAACTATTGTCTCAAAAATCAAAAAGATATGTTTATGGCCTAGAAGAAGAATTGGGTTTTCCTATAACACTGATTAGCACAGGCCCCGAGGAAAAACATATTATAGACCGAAGAGAATGGTGGCAGAGAGCAGAATTTTCTTTAGAGCCTTGCCCTGAGGATAGGTTTGTACAAAATATATACGGATTTCCTTGGGATTCGGGGTATGTTGAGAATTTTATTGACCGGAAAATGGCTCTTCCTGATGGAGAGCCTTTTAGAAGGAGGATATTTGTCGGCGACTGCTAAATTGAAACACAGGCAAGTTTTAGGCAAATTATGAGGTTTACTCGAATTTTAGGAACTAAGCGATTTTTCTTGGAAAATACATATCATAATTTACGGATTTATCCTCTCTCAATACTTTCCCCGATTTATCTTTAAGTTCTATCTCAATTGCCTCTTCTGTAGTACCAAAGGGCCTATCGAGATAGACCCGGCCTTTACCTTCTATATACTTGCCACCCCCATGTCTTGGAATTTTAGCCTGAATGGTATCGCCAGACATTACTGCGGAATTCCCATAAAATATGAGTTCTTCAACAGGAACTTCTTCGTTTTGAGGGGAAACTACAAGTAATATATCTGTAATATAGCCCGTTCTATAAGGGTAATTTGTGCCGCCAATTTTAATTTCTGATTGAGGCGTTGCACTTGTTCTTTCTGACTTGCAGAACACTTCATCTACTCTAAAATCCTCACTAACTACAAGCTCAGGCAGACTTTTCCAATCTTCATAACGCCGATCCGAATTCTCCGAAGGTCTTGTATACATATCAATTGGTCCGTCAGTTATCATAATTAACTATTATCTTTAAATATAAAAAACACCCGATTTTTACAGGATTCGGGCAGTATCCCTTTTAAAATTAATTTCCTCTTTAATAAATGGCAACGCCGCACGGATCAAGGAGGGGAAGCATGCAATATTGGCCGAGAGTGAGGGCTCAAAGAATCCACCCAAAGATTTCCTTTTGGACAGGAAACGGCGTTTTAGGCTTTTCAGCATATAAGGTTGGAATGGTCCAGTACCTTGCCGAAGAAACGCGAAATAATGTGAATAAGGGCAAGGAAGTGATTTTTCCGGCAACTGTCCTTGAAATTCCACCGGTTTACCCGATTTCAGTTTCATTCTACAAAAAAACATTCCTTGGAAAAAAGAAAATAGCTTCCTACTTTGACATAAAAGCTCTTCCAAAAGACCTAAAAAAAGACATTAAGCGAAAATTCAACTATAAAACCGAAACCGGAGGCAAAATCCCGGAGAAGTTTGATGAAATAAGGCTTGAAGTGGCAACTTTCCCAAGAAAAATCGACCTTAAAAAAACCCCCGAGATTTTTGAGCTTGGCGCTTCCATTGGGCTTGAAGAGGCAAAAGGCCTTATGGGAAAAGAGCTTAAAATTGGCGATTTTTTTAGCGCGGGCGAATATATTGAGGTTACCGCAATTACAAAAGGGAAGGGGACTCAAGGCGTAGTCAAAAGGTTTGGATGCAAGCTTAGAAACCACCATACCAAGAAAGGCCGCCGGCACATAGGTTCGGTTGGAGGCGTTACACCAAGGAAAATCAGCTATCGCGTCCCGTTTGCAGGACAAATGGGCTATGGGCAGAGGACTGAATTAAACAAGCTTATTTTGAAAATTTCAGACAACCCCGAAGAGGTAAACCCAAAAGAGGGATTTAAGGAGTACGGGCTTGTAAAAGGCTCATATATCCTTTTAGAGGGTTCAGTCCCCGGAGCAAGAAAAAGGATGGTGGTTATCCGAAAGCCTCGGGAAGCAAAAAAAGCCAATCTGGAGATTAAGGAGATATTGAAGTAACTTTTTTGAAGAATTAAATTAAACTATTTAAGCCATTTCTTTTTGGGAAGGCCCTTTTCTTGCAGGCTTTTTTAAGAAGGAAAAAACAGATAAAAAAATAACTAGGGCGATAAGGAGAAAGGTGAGAAAAACTGCCCCGATTGGGTTTAGAAAGGCAGTATAGGCGGGCTTTTCAAAAAATTCTGTTTTGAGCTTTGGCATGGACAATACCGTGTTTACCGCCTCCTTTGGGGAAAATGATTCCTTAAACCCAACAGCAAGCGCATACTTGCCTTGGTTTTCCTTATTTGTGATTAGGATGTAGTATTCCCCTTGAGTTACCGGCGCGTTAAATATAGGACCCTCAAGGTAGCGGTCCCGTCCGAAAGGCTCAAAATAAGGCTGCCATTCAAATTCTCCCCCGTCAAATGCGAGGCTTTGGCCGTCTTTTGTAATTCCTGCCAAAAAATCCGTCCTTGCAAAGCTAATATCCGGGGCGAGAAGCCCCAGCCTCAAATCGAAATCCTTTGGGCTTTTTAAGAGGTAAAAATCAGGCTCTCCTTTAAGCTCTCCGTAAAATACCTGCGATATTTCCGGATTTTGGATGATTATGGGGTTTTCCCTCGAATTTTCCCTGTCAAATACAATTCTTGGCTGATGCGCCACAGCAATAGGCAGGATGAGGAGCAATAGCAGGATAAATACAGCTTTTCTCATAATAGGGGTTTATTTTAGAAATATTTTGGTGTTTTGAATGGAGTTTCCCTTCAAATTGAAAAAATAAAAAAGGTTTTGGAGCGCCCTTTTGTTTTTTGGCTTATATATAGGCAAAATTAAGCTGTCTGGCCTCTCCATTTAATCTCTATTTCTATTTCGCTCTCTCCGCTTTCAGACTTATACTCATAGTCTACGGACATGCTGCCCTCAGGCAACTGAACTCTTTCATTTCCGATGGTTACTGCCCCGGCCATAAGCTCATTTTTGATTTTTTCAAGGAATTCTATGAGCTGGGCTTTGTTGTAGGCATATTTTTCCTTTACCTGCTTTTTTTCTCCTATCATCTTTTTACCTCTATAATAATTTGGGATTATAGCCTAAATAAATTAAAATCCAAACGAATTAAAATAGGGCGGATAATCTGTATGGCGGGCGGACTGAAGCAACTAAGGTATATTATCCCCCGGTGTTAGTAAATTATGGGACTATTTCGCAAAAAGAAGGAAAAAGACCTGGAAGGGATTGCCTTTGTTGGCTTTTTCTTCCTCGGGATGGCTCTTGGGGCGTACTACGGCAGGTGGGAGGTTGCCCCTCTTTTAGGCCTTGCCCTTGGGTTTATAGCGATGCTTTTGGTGATGATTTGGCGGCGTTAATTGGAGGACTCATCAAGTTGACTTTTAATTAAGTTATTGGTTGGTCTTATTGCGGATTTGAACAGTGAATGATTGCTACTCCTCTACAAATTCCAAAAAGTCTCTATGGGGCTCAGTAAATAGGTTAATTTTTGTAATTTCTCCTTTGTAAATTTTATCTAAGGCCTCTTCTTTATCCTTCGCATAGACTATGAACTCAAATTCGTCTCTATACGAAAATACAAATTTTTTCGGTTTCTTATTGGTTTTTGTTTCCATAATCGCTAAAGGCAATTTTTTCTTAAAATATTTTGATAATCATTTTCTACATCTTCGTAAGTTTTGAAAACGCATCGGTGTTTTAATGTTTGAAAGGCCACCTTATTGATCTCTCTTTCGAATTTTGCTTTTCTGTTTTGATCGGAGATGCAGAAGAACTGCGCATTAAAGTCCTGGAGTTCTAAAAATTTCACAAATGCGTCCCTAAAATCTGTTGATTCCTCAACTTCAAATATCTTCATCGGGAAATTTCTCTTATTAAACCAAATAACGTCGAAAAATCTTACTGTTTCTGAGATTATCTTCGAGTATGTAAACTGTGGGATTTCCTTCAAGGTAGACAGATTGCTCAAGGTTTTGTTCTGAAAAATCCATTTTTTGTCATTTGTGTAGGTATCCGAAACCTCTTCTCTGTTGTTTCCTATTTCTAAGAGCATACCCTGCATAATTGCATGCTTTCTCTCTTTTTTCTGGAGATTTGTTTTAGGTATTTTTTCTTGAGGTAATTTGTTCAAATGATCCTTAAGAGCATAAACGCCTAATCCAATCTTTACGAATCTTGGATCCCTCTGAACTCGTTCTTGGATGGTGTAGTTGGGGGTTTTCCCTTTTATTTTGGACATATCCTTGTATTTCCAAATATCTTTGTAAAGCAGTTTAAGTGGAGCAAAATAACCGTTTGATAACATCACCTTCTCTATTGCCTCAGAATAAGTTATCTCATCTTTCATAATTTCTGTATTCCTAATTTAATTTCGATGAAATGGATGAAATCCAACAATGAAAGTTTGCTCCCAATATAGTTTAATACCATCTTTCTTCAAACAAGGGAGTATCGCCGGCCATGGTTCTGATTTGGTCTGAATGGAGTAAGTTTTGCGTAATAGGCGACCCAGTTGTACTGATTTTCCCCATTCTTGATACTACTCAAATTACTATAAGTGGTTGCCTACTTTTACATCTCGTTTTCTCTCCTACCCTCCGCCCTATACAAACATATCTCCTCTACTACACATATTTTTCACCCAAATGTGAGAGGTGCCAACTCTCACAAAATGGACAAGTGAGATATAACTTAATTATATATTGTCTAATACATATATTAAATATATATACAATAAATATATATTCTTAATAATATAATCTATACAGGATTGTTAGGATTAATATATACTCAAATACATACGGAAGTTAGTTACTATAAACCCTCACCACCTATAACTATTTATATATATTGGGTTATATTATGTGGGACGAAAAGGAAGATATGGCTTTAGCGCTGTTTTTAAGAGAGAAACCGGCAAAACTAATCCTTGCGCTTAAGGCCGCGGACAAAAAAGCAAAATATGTAAACAGGATAGCAAAGGAGATTGACTGCACTTATTCGCATATTATTAGGCTTTTAGATAAGCTTGAGGTTTTGGGCCTGGTAAAATTCACCAAAGTCAAAAGGGTAAAATATGTGGAATTGACCGAGCTTGGAAAAGACCTTGCAATAGACCTTGAAGGTGTGGTGAGAAAGCTCTCAAAGATTCAGGGAAGATCACCGGAGTAATTCAGAATAATTCGCTCTTTACCGACAATTTTATAAGTTTTGTTCTTTTTATAAGGTTCTTAACACAGAATCAAGGTTATCTGCCTATAGTATATATCTATACACTAAATCCCGACAGAATTGGCTCATAAAAAGGGGCTTTATTTATACTTTGTCGGTATATAGTAGATTATGGAAGTGACCCCATACCATGGCGAAAAAATTAATCTCGGGGAATTTGGAATAGAGGATTTTGTTTCAGTTATTTTTCCGGGGGCTCAGGAAAAGATGCGCTCTTCAGCTATAATAGTTTTGAGGGAACTTTTGGAAGGCCCTAAGACTATAAGCGAAATAGTGGATAGGAATAAAATGGCCCGGGGAACCGCTTATGATGCCGCAAACAAGATGCAGAGGCTTGGAATTATCAATAAGGAAGGAAAATATGCTCCCGTCCGAATTTCCTCCAAGTTTTCCCTATCTTTAGAGCGGCTGGCGGTATGGTATCGGACACAATTTAGTGTCAAAAAAAGGGGGTAAAACGGCTGTTTTTGAGGGTATTCTGCTATAGATATAGATAATAAATAATAAATACAATATATATATTATACAGGTTAAATAAGGGTTTGTTTACTAAAATATATATACTAAAGATATATATACTTAAGAACATATGAAAACTTTTCGGTGTGATGTGTTTCGTGTGTTGTATATTTTTGAGTATATATAAAAAGAGGCTTTAGGGGATTGAAGAGGGCAGAAAGGCAAAAATGGCCTGAAATAGATGGAAATACCTATTTTTTGGCTTAAAAAAGAGTGTATGATGTGAGGCTTAGGCAACTCTCACAATTTATGAAAAATTTATGAAACTCATGAAACTTAACTGCTCCGGCTAGACATAGCAATTCTATCTGTTATTAAGGCAACAATCATTATCATAAAGCTTGCCGCAACCGCAAGCGCCAGCCGGGTTATTGTGCTCTGAAAGGCCAAATAAGCAATGGCATTATCCATTACAATATAGGTTGAAAATGCAAGGGCATAATAGGTAAGGTATCTAAAGGGGGACTTGCCCCTGGAGCGGGCAAAAAGCAGCCTTGCAGTAAAAAAGCAGAGGCCTGACAGAAGGAAGGGGGTAAGCATTGATTGGACAGATTTTAGGATTGAGAGAACTGAATCCGTTCCTGTTGTCAGATAAGAATCATACCCCTGCACAAGCCCGATAATGGCAAAAATCGCAGAAAGCACATACAGGAAAAATGAGAGTTTTCCCCGAGAAAGGGAAGAGCCGACCTCGTTTGCAAATGAGCCCAAAAACTTTTCCAGCCTAAATCCCTTTATGATAAGGAATGTTCCCAAAAGCCCTATTGAAAGCCTCCATGCAATCCCGCCGAGCAGGGCGTAGGATATAAGGACAAGAGCGGGAATTCCGAGCGCGATTCTGCGGGTTTGCGCATCGCCCATCAGCTCCTTGAAAAATTTAAGCGCAACATAATAATTGCTTTCAAGCTTTAGGCTTTGGCGGACAATAATCCTTTTTATAGACATAACCGGCACAAGGGACTGGATAACAGGCATTACAAACTCATCCTCAACTCCATCGGTGACAATTACCACCTTTTTTGGATTGTATTCATCAATGACCGCCCCGAGCTGTTCCTGTATTTTCTCATCAGAAACTACGCCGACGCGGCTGTCTCCTGTGAGGGAGGCAATATAAACTCTTTTTCCGGCATTTTTTAGCTCATCATACTGTTTTATTGCCCCAAACATGCAGTTGGCATCGGAATCCTCGGGGTCTGACAGGGCAAGCTTTTGCGCGGCCTCAAGATTTGCCTTCCTGCCAAAAACAGGGCCTTCAATTCCCGTTTTTTCTCCCAAATCGTTGTCTCTGTCAATGCAGAGCACCAGAATGCCTTTTTTCATAATATATAGTTATTGGTATATAACCGATAGAATTTAGGGAGGCGCAATATCGAGGAGAAGGTTCGAAAATCTGTCTGAATAATATTTGCCTGGAATATATATGTTAAATTAGGCGCGCCCCTAAATTTCCCTAAGCGACCTGTACAGTTCATCCATTCTGTCCTTTCCTGCGCCCCTCCTTTCAGGAGGCATATCTTTGGAATTTTCTTCGCGGCTGTTGTTGAGCGAAAAGCGGGGTTTTTTGGAAGGCAAAATCTCCTGGTCGTCCACGCAGTCTTTATCCCACCAAAACTTCTTGCCGCAGGGCCTTTTTTTGTCTTTTCTGCCGGCTGTTTTGGTTTCAGGATACGGGGCGTCCCAAATAAGGGCATTTCTCCTCTCCAGCTCAACCCTTCGGGCAATCCTTTCGGTTTCATAGCTTTCACTGCTTTTTATTTGCCTAAGAGATTTTTCCTCTCCATTTGCTTTCCTTACAGCCTCTTTTTCATCTGTTTTTGCAGGCTTTTTACTGCCCTTTCTTTTGCCAAGCCAAAGCTTTCTTAGAAGCCACCAGATTATCAGCAAAAGCAGTATGATTAGGAGCAGCCAAAGAAGCCACCATAGCCAAGGTAGCGCGCTGTGGAATGCAACTAGGAAGGCTCCTGTGGGTAGAGTGAAAGGCTCGAACACCCTAAATTTTGAGCTTGCGCTTTTATCGCCTGTTTTTGTTCTAGACTCAAGGTTAAAGCTGTGAGTCCCAACATCTGAGCCGGGATTTACATAAAACTCAATCACTGCCTCTTCCTGGCTTTTAAGTGTCAGGCTTTCAGGCAGGCCGTATATCCATGGCCTTATATTCTCAGACAGGCTTAGCTCAAAGGTGTCCTCAGCCCGCCCTATATTTTTGACCCTAAAGCTTATCTTGTTGTCCTCTCTTGCTTTTATCCTGTATTCGGCATTAAGGTATATTGCAAGGTGCCCCGATTCCGGAATAATTTCGTACTCCTTTGACTGCCCGGCATGAGCATTCCACACAGTGAACTTAAGGGTTTCTTTTTTATCAACATTATACTGGAATGCAATAGGCAGTTCTTTTCCTCGCTCAAGGCTGAATTGCGATGCAAATTGGACATCCGAGTTCTCCAGCTTAAGGTTTATCCCGATTTCATTAAACTCCCCGCAATTCTCAACAATTACCCTAAACTCGGCAGCCTTTCCGGCAACGGCGGGCTTGTTTACAATCTCAATTTCGTTAATTCTCAGGCAGTGCTGGCTTGGGTAAGGGTACGGAGTATCTCCCCCGGACCGGCTGTATATGCGGAAGTTTCTTGTCTTTATTATCTGTTCTGCTCTTATTTCAGCAGTTACTTTTATTGCGCGCTGACCAATTTCATATCCCGAAGTGTCAAGGGAGAAGGTTATAATTTTTTCCTGCCCCCCATAATCAAATCTTACGGTTGCGCTTTTGATTGTTACCCCGTCAACCTCTATTTTTATGCTGACAGCTTCATTTTTTGCATTAGGGTCCCTTAAGGCAATCCTGACCTCGCCCCTCACCATATCGCCAAGTTTCGGGTCTGAAGGCTCAATATTTATTTCTGTTATTTCAACTGCGTCAATTCCGGTCCATCCGGATTTTTTCAGGTAAAAATAAACAGTTTCCACCCTATCCGGCCTGCAATAGATGCTCTTTGTCTGGGACTCATACCCTTCTCTCTGGACCCATATCGTTCTTGTCCCTTCTTCTACAAAAACTCTCTTATAATCATAATATCCTTCATAGGCATTTTCCGCATATATTCTTGCCTGAAGGGGGCTGTTATTCTCATCCCTCACATAAACCCTTATCTCACAGTCCTTTTGGGCATCATCTTCGCCGCCCCTGAGGGTTAGGTGTATTGTCCGGGTTTCCCCTCCATAGCATTGCGCGTTTGTCGAACTAGAAGTGTAGCCTTCTTTTGTTGCCTTTATGGTATGGGTGCCTACGCTGACTTTCTGCTCAATATAGGAAGCATAGCCCTCATAACGGCCGTTGAGGTAGATATGGGACTTAAGCAAATAATCAGTTTTGTCCCTTGTGTATATCCTGAATGTGCACTCATTATCTTTTGCTTCTTTTGCGTCCTCAAGAAGAAGATATACTGACTGGGTTTGGCCACCGACACATTCAAAGCTTTGGACTGCGGTTTTGTACCCCGTTTCCTGAGCTTTTATTTCATAAATGTCGGGCTTGAGGTCTATTTTGTAAAAGTCATTTCTTGTATAGTATCTTCCGTCAATATAGATTTGTGATGCCGTATTTTGGCCCTCGCTGTCCCTCACATGAATGCGAAGCGAGCATTTTCCGTCCTCTTCGGGAATAAACTCTTTTTTAAGGCAGACATCCACGACAGTCATCCGATCATCATAAACCGCCACATAATCCTTGTAGTTGCTGTAGTAGCCCTCCATATTTGCGGAGACCTCGTAGCTGCCTTTTGGAAGCCCTGAGAAATAAGCATATCCGTAAGTGTTAGTTACTCCCCGTACATTGACCCCGCTTATTACATCAACATCCGCCCCGACAATTGCGTTTCCTGTCAGGCATTCGCTTACATGGACTTTGAGATTGCCTTCCTGCCCTTTTAGGAAAAGCTCAGCTATTTTTCTCTCTCCCGCATTGCACTCTACAGACACAGAATCAGTAAGGTAGCCCTGTTTGGATGCGGAGATGCTGTGCCTGCCCGGGCTTAAGTCTTCAAATACAGTTACCCCATTGCTTTGTGTCAATTGCTTGGCGGAGTTTAGGCTGACAAGAGCCTGGCTTATAGGATAGCCGTCTATTGTCTTTACATGAACTTCAATTGAGCATTTCTGCTTTGAGAGAATAAGCTCAGCATTTATTGACTCGCCGCTTGAGCATAAAACATTTTGAAATGCGGTTGCATATCCGGTTTTTCTGGCTTCAATGCTGTGGCTTCCTGCAGATACTTCTGTTGAAAGAAAGCTTCCAAGCCTTCTATAAGCTCCATCAATATAAAGTCCCGCTTCAATTGGATTTCTGTTCTCATCCACAACATTTACCGTAAGAGGGCAATTGCATTGCAGGTTGTAGTTAGTATGCCCTTCAGCCCTTGAGCCGCAGTCCGCAATTGCCTCTACTTTAATATTGTGGGCTCCGCAGGCAAACAGGTGGTTTTGGGATACGCTTTGGGAAGCTCCCGGGCTAAGGGAGATGGACTTTGTCCCAATTAGATAGCCGCCCACATAGAAATTTACTGAGATTTCTTGAGGGGAATTTCCTGTATTTTTTACAACAGAGGCTATTTGATTATTGCTTGCCTGAGTATTGCTCAATTCGACCCCACAGATTATATTTCGGTTGAGGCAGATATATTGGTGGTGAGTTTGGCCGCACTGGACATAGGTTAGGGCGTTTTTCGGGCTGTAGCCGTCCCTGGACACATCAATAGAATATCTTTCGGTCGGCCCCGGAACAAGCCTTATGCCTGAAAAAAGTATTGTCCCTTCGCTGTTTGTATATCCCGTCCGATAATCCGGTCCGCTTATTGAAACATAAGAATTTGGAAGGGCCTGCCCGTTTGCGCAGTCAGTTACATGGACATACAAATTTGCATACTGCACGGCCTCTGCAGGAGTTATGGCAAATGCCAGCACTATTAGCATGAGGGAAACCAGTCCCGCCCAATCTGAAATCTTTTTTCTCATACTTTATTAACCTTATAGTAATAATACACATAATTCATATATATACTTTTCGTCACTAAGCTATATATATTCAACATTAGTGCAATTGCATTACAAGAGGATTACAATAGGATTACAAGAGGACTATATAGGTCTGTTTACCATCTTAAAGTATTTAAATATACCTTACATAGTTAATATAAGGTGAAAAAATGGACAAAAACGATGCAGATTGGAAAGAAAACTTGTCAGCAGAATCCGAGCAGGAACTAAATGTTCTCTTGGAGGCAACAAGGAAGCACCGATGCGCCTATAAGGCCGCGGACAATGTTCAGGTTGCTCAGGTATGGTGCGCTATGGTCGAGGTAGTAAGAATGATGAACAAGCTCGAACAGAGGGTTGCCTATATGGAGAGGGTTTTTGATAAGCTCTTTAGAGGATATGAAGGCGAGCGGGACCAGCTTTTGAAAGGATTGCTGAAATTTTAAGCTCTTTTGGGTTTTGGTTTTTATGGTTATTGAGCGCTTGCTCTGTATTTTTTGAGGATTTATAGATTGCCGGATATAAATAATAATGAGTGCAAAATCTCTTGCTGTTTTGGGCTTAGTGGCGGTATTAATTCTGGCTATGTTTATGATAGGCCCTTTGAGCAATCAGGGCCTTTTTTTATTGGGGGAAAAAGACAGCGCAAATAATGTTCCCGGGGAGAATGCTTTCTGCATTATCGGCGAGGATTGCGATGGCGAGGCAACCGAAGGCTATCCTGTTACAATATACTTTTTTTGGGGGGAAGGCTGCCCTCATTGCGACAAGCAAAAGCCTTTTTTGGAAGAAATGGGCCAAAAATACCCTACTCTGAAAGTTGAGATGTTTGAAACCAGGAAAAGCCCGGAAAATTCCATTTTGTTCTCGGATATTGCAAAAGCTTACGGAACAACCGCCAGAGGGGTTCCTGCAACATTTATCGGCGACTTTGAGCCTTTTGTAGGGTTTGCGGACTATATGAAGCCTGACATGGAGAAAAAGATTGCCTACTGCGTGGAGAACGGGTGCATTTCTCCGGATTCAAAGCTTAATTAATCTTATTTTTTAGCTGAAAATCAAAGTCTATTGTGGACTGGACAACACAGCTTTTGGCTGAGGCAAGGGAAATGAAGATGGCGATTGAGCCATATATTTCGGATAGCGAGATAAAGGCAATGCCGGTCCATATCATCAAAATGGAAAAAAAGTATGGGCAAAAAGCTGAGAAGGTTTTAAGAACAGGCTCAAGGGTTCACGATATTTTAGCCCACTCAAAGGAGGCAGGGCCGCTGGCTTTATATGGCCTTATTTTTCTTGCGATGGCTTCCTTTCTTGGTTCGGTTTATGGGCAGTCCTATGGCTTAAATGAAGGCTTTATCTATATGTGGCTTTTTGGGGCAGTATTTGGGATTCTTGGGTTCTTATGGCTGGTTTTTGCAAGGGTTTTTGAGCCTCTTGTCTTCCCGATTGAAGCTGTTTTTCTCAAAAGAGCGCTCAAACTAGGGACTGTTCGGCCTGAGGAATTGTCAAATGAGGAAAAGCGGGACCTGTATTTTCGGCTAAGCTATCTGCAAAAGCTTCTTGGGGGGGATTTTGAGGGATACAAGGAAAAGATGAGGGCAAGAACAAAGGAGATGGTTGAGGGTAGGGTAGATGATAAGCTTAAGAGGGAGGTATTTTTGCAATAGGCGCCCTTAATTAAATAGTTTCGTCTGAAATATAGGGAATTCAATGATTAAGGTATAGATTATAATGGAAATATAGGGCACGGCGGTTAATTAATATTTTCCCTTATTAGATTATTGGCGACCATAGCTGAAGGGGTACACCCGTTCCCATACCGAACACGGAAGTTAAGCCTTCTGTCGGCCCGACAAGTACTGCCCTAGGGCGGAAACGTTTGGCTGTCGCCAATATTACTCTTACTTTTTAAAATGCTCTACTCAGTCAACTGCTTTTACATAGTCATAAATTGCTTCAGTTAGAGTCCAGGATTTAGATTATTACCAAATTCCAAAAAGATTCAGCAAATATAATGTTGCCTGCGTGGCGATGAAACCATAGACTGCAATCTTGATTTTGTCTTTTGTGTAGGATTCTTTCATTATAACCATTGCAAGGGCTATCCAAAACAGGAGATTTACTATTGTTCCGGTCAGGTTCATGGAAGCAACCGCAATTACAGGGACAAATGGAAGGAGCAGGGGGGTCAGTATTGAGGTTGCCAGATTTGCAACGACAGCCATAATAATTGCATGTTTCCACTCAAGGTTGTGCTCAACAAATTCCGCGGCAAGCATTATCGCAACCGCGGCAATGCCTGAGGATATAATCGCAGGGATGAATTGCTCAAGAGCGTACATAAATATTGTCTATATTTAAATTATAATCTATATTTCGAAGTATCGGCTTATTTTTTAGCTGTTATTTTTGGGGCCTTTTCTGCTTTGGCTGTGGATTTTTGCTCTTTTTGGGCTTTAGGCGCTGTTTTTTCTTCTTTTTTTGGCTTTTCCCCTTTCTCCTCAACCTTCTTCTCGATAGCCTTTGGAGCTTCTTTTTTATCGGCTTTTTCTGCCTTTTTCTCGTCCCTTGCCTCTGTTTTGACTGCCCGGTCTTCGGCTTTTACTGTCGCTTTGGATTCTCTCTTTTTCTTCCTCTCAAGGGCCTTTAGCCGCTTTTTGTCATCTGTAAGAAGGGATACAATCTGCAAGTTTGAAGACTGGAAAGGAATGTGGATATCCCGCCCGTCAGTTTTTTTCCTCTTTATCTCCTCAAGCTGGACTTTAAGGGTAGAGTGGTTAACATACATGACTTTTGAGATTTTGCCTTTAAATGTGCCTCTCATGACTTTTACCTTGTCTCCGGCGTGAACCGGCATGCTTTGGCACTGGTATTTTTCCCTTAGTTCAGGCGAGAGGTTTGCGTGAAGGAACTTCTCTCTAATATGCAGAGGGGCGTTTTTTCTTGCCTTTCTTTGGTTTCTCGGCCTTGCGCTTGAGGTCCAGTGCTTGCTAAATCCTGCTCTCATCTTATAAATAGGGTTAAAAATTAATAAATGAAGGCTTTGGCTTGATTTAATTTTGTTTTAATGAGTTGCCCTGACGGTATAATGTATACTATGCGCTCGCTCAAGCTCAGCTTTAAGCCTTCTTTTTAAAGTTTGAAAACCTGAGGGTGTGATGGGATTAACGGGATTATATTCAATAAAGTCACCCCGGGATAATGTATTTAATTGCTCAGGGGTTATTTCTGCCACAGAAGCAACACCCATGATACCGAGCGCTTCCTGCCTTCTATCTCCCCATCTGCTAACTAATCCGATTAAAAATATATTTTCGGTGCGGCTTACAATTTTTCTTCAGTCAATTTCGCCCCTCCCTTGGCAGCTTCGTATTCTTGCCCGGCTTAATCTCCTCTTCGAGCGACTCAAACCCGGCATCCATCCCTTGGAGATACCTTGTGCCAGATATCGCACATGCCAAAAGGCTGACAAGGAATGTCGAGGCAAATCCTATTGCAAAAATCTGCCTGGAGAGGTCATCTTCAGGAAAATCTGAAAATATCACCTGTACCGCCGGAACGTAATTATATATCGCATACTCAGCAGCAGCCAATGTTCCAAAAGTAGATGCTACAGGGTAGATTGTTCTCCAGGCACCGTTAATTGGTAAATCTAATGCCTTTATGGCAAGTGTCCCCTTGGATGTTGCGTTTTTAAGATCTATGACCCTATTATACCCACATTTGTAGCTGTTTAAACCATATACTGTCTTAAGCCCTTCTTTAAATCTCTCCAAATAACCGTTTGTGCCTGAATCTACACCTGAAGAAGTTAAGTCTGGAACTACCATAACATAGCTATCTTAATTTAAATAGAGTTCTGTTCGCGATTAAGCCAATTTCTCTTCAGTCAGCTTAAGCCCGTCTTTTGTAATTTCCATGAGCCAGATTTTATATCCCCCGGAAGCCATGTCACGCCCAACTGCCGCCCTAATTGCCTCTTTTGCAAGCTCTTTTCCTTTTTCAAGGGTCATATTCTTTTTGAAGTCTTTTTCAAGCACACCATAAACAAACGGGCTTCCGGAACCCGTTGAAACATACTCTTCCTCAATACAGGCGCCTGAAGGGTCAAATGAATAGATATGGCTACCCTTTGAATCCACCCCGCCTAAAATAATCTGGGTAAGGAACGGATACCACCGCCTTGAGTACATTATTGTTGAAAGGAGGTTTGCCGCCGCATTGACGGTCATGTCGCCCATGCTCTCAAGCTTAAAAAGGGTGATTTCGGCTTTCATGAGGTTAACCAGATATTGCGCATCCGAGACCATTCCCGCAATCGTCATACCCATTTTGTCGTCAATAGGGAAGACTTTCTGGACATCCTTATTTGCAATCATGTAGCCCATAGAGGCTTTTGATTCCGAGGCAAGGACAAGCCCGTCTTTGCAGGTAATTCCAAGTGTGGTTGTTCCGGTTTTTAATTGCATTTCCTTAGTATCCATAATCTAACTGGTTATTTATTTAAATGCTCTATTTCTTCCTTGAGTGAGCGCAAACTTCTAACTTTAAATATAGGCATTTATTGAATTTATTTGTACAGTAATCTTTAATCTGTTCCTCCCTATCCGCTTCCCAATGTTTTTTCCAACCATCGCCAAACAGGTTTTCGTACATTTGCATATACTCCGGATTATCATAGAGAGTTATCCAGGGGCATTGCTCCCTTCCAGAAGAATTTCCTTCCAGACAGTATCTTGGACAACTGCTTGCCTTCTTTTCTTTTCTCATAAACCACTATAAGGTGATTATTTAAATAAACACATTATTTGACAATTGAGGCCCATATGTCGGCCCTTAAGAATTCCCAAAGAACCATCTAAATATTTAACATTTACAACCTATTTTATGGCGACAAAGAAAGCGCAGGCGGCGGGAAAATTCGGGGCGAGATATGGAAAGAAGCTTAGAGTCAATTATAACAAGCACTACAACGCCGCAAAGACAAAATATGCCTGCCCTAACTGCTCAAAGGAAGAGTCTGTAAAGAGGGTTTCTTTTGGGGTCTGGGAGTGCAAAAACTGCAAGACCAAATTCGCTTCGGGCGCCTATGAGTTTAGCGTTAAGAAATAGAGGCTAAGAACTAATCCGACCTAAAGGCCCATACAATTTAATAGATTGCCTCTAAAAACTATTCAAATTTCTCTGGCACCCTTTCAAATCATCCTTTGTGTATCCTAGGACAGATAGAATCCGAAAAGCCGGCGGAATCACCTGGTTATTAATATAGTACTCTGAATCATAGCTTTGAGCATCTTCCCACCACCTTGCCCTGTCGGAAATAAGTTTGCCTTCATTGGTGATAATATATCTGATAAGCATCCCAGGCCGGACAGAGATTTTTTTTCTCTGCAGGTCTTTTGCAACCTTAACATGAGGCGCGGCCGACCCGTACTGCTCCGGGGGCTTTGTGAGCTGGCGGCTAATTACAAGCTTGTCTTTTGGTATTTCGCCCTTCCTTATCTGGCGGCAGGTTTCTTTCACAAATTCAACCGCTTTTTTCTGCTCTCCCGACAAAATATGCTCGATTACCTTCATTTGCGTTTCCTTTGCGATTTCCGACCAGTCTCCCCTTACAAATTCAAAGCCCTTAATCTCAAAATTCCCTTTCTCATCTTTAAGGGCATATCGTTTCTTTGTGCCGCGCCCCTCTTCTCCAACGAATATTCCTCTCGGGTAGAAACCCTCAAACTCAAGCTCCATAATCCCCGGAAGCTCGGAATTGACTTTTTTTAGGAATTTGGCGACTGCTGTTTTCTTGCCGGTAATTAAAATGGAATCTGTGTCGCCATAGATAGGCTTTAGTCCCGAATTTTCCGCTTCAAGTATGGAATTTTGGATATAGCCTCGCCCTAAAGCGGTAATAGATTCTGCGCACTCCCGTGAATACCACCTTGCGGCAAAAAACCCCAAGTAGCCGTATGTTGCATTTGCAAGGGTTTTGAGGGCTTTTTCATTTACCCCCTTTCCGCCCTCCTTTTTCAATTTTGCCCGCCTTTTTATAAGCCCGTCAATTATTCCCACAATAAACCCTTCAGGCTCTTTTTTGAACCTGTGGGTCCTGCTTTTTATCCTTACAATTGTCTCCCCGTTTTCGTCAAGTGTGTCCGGGGAAATGTTGTGGGAGACTAAGATTGAGGGGTACAGCGACTTGAAGTCAAGCACTGAGATATTTTCGTAAATTCCCGGAACCGGCTTGTGCACATATCCCCCCACATAGGTTTCCCTTCGCCTTGCCTCAATTTCTCTATGGCCGGGCTTATTGGGAATTAAAATTCCCTCTGCAACCGCCTTTCTCATCAGGTAACTTTCGACAAGCTGGGAAAAGCCTACTCTTGTGGCATCAAAAAGGTCAAGCCCGATAATGTTTGAGAAGCGATATTCGAGAGGGAGCAGCTTTTCTGCCAAGAGCCAGGTTATCCTGCAGTCCTGGAGGTTATACTCCAAAAGCTCGCCTATTTTTTTTAGGTCGTCCGAGTCCCAGATATCCTTTCCGCTTTGGGCGATTTTCATGTTGTTTTTCCCCTCATTAAGGAAAAATCTTGCAATATCGTTAAGCTTCCTTGAGCGGGCCTTGATTTCAGCGCGCAGATGCTTGGCTATGATGTTGTAGATATCTATATGGAGTTGCCCTTTGAGCTTTGCCCCCCGATTGCTTAGGGTTATTGGGCAGTCTATTCCAAGCTCAGCCGCCCGCTCCTTTATAAAGGGCAGGTCAAAATTATCCCCGTTGTAGGTGGCAAGAACATCATATTTTTCAGCCATCCTGAAAAATTCCTTAATCATTTTTGCCTCATTTTCAAGGACTATTGAGCCTTTCAAATCAGAGCCCTTCCATGTGAGGACAGCCCTTTCCTCTTCGCTGTAAAGCCCTATGCAGATAATCTCATTTTCCTTTGAGCGAAAAGTGGGCTTGTAAATTTCGATGTCAAATGCGGCGACTTTTGGCTTGTAATAAGGGGCATCCTGAAGGATAAAATTTCCCTTATCAAACTCATAGGCTGAGAGAAAGCTTATCTGCTTGTCTAAAGCATACCTTTTGGCGTAGGGGAGGTCATATTCTCTTTTATGCAAAACCCCTTCAATTGCCCTGATTCCGTCCTTCATCGCAGAAACATCGCGCGGGAGGCGGCAGATGATTTTTAGGGCAATAACCTTTTTGTTCAGGTCAATCCTTTCTATCTCCTCAACTCGCTTTACCTTTAGAGTTTCTCCGGCGTGTTCCTGGCGAAAATCCATAACCCTCTTTTTTGCCTCTTCAATATTTCCCTGCTCAGGGATTATATAAAAATAGGGCTCATAATTCTTGTCCTCTATTGAGACTCTTATTCCAAACTCATCCCTGCCGCAAATTTTTATAACCGGCCGGTCGCCTTCTGTCTCATAGCTTACCTGAAGCGGGTAGAACATAATTTACTTTTCGGGAAGATATAATAGCAGGTTTCACTCGTTGGCTTAAGGTAACCGATGTAGATACTGTCATAATTTTTTCCTTTTAAATTCTAATTAAATAGCCCCGCGCGGATTCGAAGTCCGCGAAGCCTTTAGAAAAGGCTTCAGCCAAAAGACCTTATCTTCGCCCCTTGGGCTCGATAAGCTTAACTTCCTTTTTGGCCGAAGGACTTTCTTTCGGAAAAGAAAGTCTTTCCGCGGTCACGAGATCCAGAGTCTCGTATGCTTGGCCCGTATTGCTTTTTGAAGCATGCGCTCGCCTTTTGGGCAGCGCCCCAAATTTCGCTGAAAAGTTGGGGTTTGGCCACTACACTACGGGGCTATAACTTAATTAGAAAAGGAATTTTTAAAGCACTCTTCCGCTATATTTTCCGGCTGTCATATGCCCAGTGTAGAAGGGCCTGCCTTTGCTTTCTTCGGCATCCCCAATCCATGCTCGAGCAGTTTTTTTTGAGCTGTGAAACATGCCTTTTCATGGCTTTCCACCTCTTTACCTGCCTTTCATCATCAGGGCAGCGCCGCCCCATATAATAGCGGCAGTACCACTGAAACCAGCCTCTAGGGTCTTCCCAATAAATCCAGCCCTTCGCCCGCCAGTAGGAAAGCGGCTTTGAGGCGTTTACTCCAAAAAAGTTGAGCTTGGGGTCATGGAATTCGTGGCAGAGCTTTGCCTTTAAAAACCATTCCTCTGGAAACTCTTCTTTGCAGTCGGTCATGTATTTTCCGCCAAATACGCCGAATTCAAGCATCTCTTTTGGGGTTAGTTCGGGCTTAAACTCCGGGTGAAAGTTCTTTCCTGTCGGCTCTGTAAGGTAATATATGTAGTTTTTCTGCATCAGGTCGTTTACGGTAACCTTTTGCTTTTTGAAATCCATATCCTTATTACTCTTATCAGATATATTTTGTTTAGGATTATTATTATGGCGCAGATTGCCTTTTTTGAAATCAAGCCAAGTGAAATCCCCTATCTGGAAAAAAGCCTTAAAGGTCATAAGCTTCTGTTTTTCGATGAGCCTTTAAGTGAAAAGAGCCTCCAAAAAGCCAAAAACTGCGAAGTTATTTCGGTATTTATATATCCTAAAATTGGAAAGCCCGAACTTGACCGCCTGCCAAAACTTCGGCTTATCGCTACAAGATCAACCGGCTTTGACCACATAGACTTAGCCCTCTGCAAAAAGAGAGGGGTGGCTGTCTGCAATGTGCCCTATTATGGGGAAAATACCGTCGCAGAACACACTTTTGCACTAATCCTTTCGCTTTCAAGGAATATTCACAAGTCATATGTCCGAACCCTCAGTGAAGATTATTCTATTGACGGGCTGACAGGCTTTGACCTCAAGGACAAGACAATAGGGATAGTCGGTGGCGGCCGTATCGGGCTTCATGTAGCAAGGATGGCGAGAGCTTTTGGGATGCATGTGCGGGTGTTTGACGTGAACCGAAACCCGTTTATGGCGGAAGTCGTAAATTTCAAGTATCTGCCATTGGACGAGCTTTTAAGGTCCTCCGATATTGTCTCTCTCCATTTGCCCCACAGCGAAAAAACCCACCATCTGATAAACAGGAATTCAATTAAATTGATGAAAAAGGGAGCTATTCTGATAAATACTGCAAGGGGCGGAATAGTGGACACAGACGCGCTTTATGATGCCCTAAAAAGCAAAAAGCTTGCGGGCGCCGGGCTTGATGTGATTGAGGGCGAGGAGTTTATAAAAGAGGAGAATGCGCTTTTTGGCGACTCTGAGAACCCCGAAAAATGGCGGGAAATTGTGCGGGACAACAAAATCTTCAAGATGGATAATGTAGTTTTCACCCCACACAATGCGTTTAACAGCCAAGAGGCGCTTTTGAGGATTTTGGACACTACGGTTTCAAATATTGAAGGGTTTTTGGAGGGAAAGGCGAAGTGCTTGGTTAACCCTTAGCCTATTGTCGAGCCTTATCGGTTGCCTGCTTCTTTTTGCGGATTTCATAATTAGCTCAGGGAGGGTTATTATATACTTGTCCGGCTCGTTGTTATGATTGTCGTTACTTTGGCATTAGCCGTTGTAGTAATAAGGGGTTGTTTCCGGCTCGCCGGACTCCCTTAATTCGCGAAACGAACCTTATTTGATACCTTCCTAAAAAAATAGCCACTTCCACAAGGGGATTATCTTTATCTTGCCCTCTTCTGTGTCAATGCTCCCCTCCTCGTCCCAGGTGATTATCGACATATTTTTGCAGTTGAGCACTTTTGCCGCCCTTTTAAGCCCCTTGATTTCACGCTCCTTTGTCTGCAAGTCGTCAAGCGAATAGCAGACCTGAATAACCTGCTTTATTTTGTTGCCCTCCTTAATCACAAAGTCCACTTCCCTTTGTTGCTGGTCTTTCCAGTAAAAATAACTTAAGGAGGGGGAGGCTTCGCATCTTCTTCTCAGCTCAACCGCCGCAAGATTTTCAATAAGCTTGCCCCTGTTCTCCATAAACCGGAATCCGATTGCCGTAAAGAAACTATTGTCTATAGCATACACCTTTCTGGGAGAATTTTGCTGCTCCTTAAGAGAAAATGAGAATCTGTCGAGAAAAAACACTATATTTGAGGTCTGCAAATACTCGGAGAATCTGGACAAGGTCTCAACAGGGGTGTCAAGAACCGGTGACAATTTGCGGTAAGTTATCGGGGAGCTTATGTTTGAAATATAATATTTCGCAAGGGATTTTATCTTGTCTACGCCCCTAATCCTAAATCTGCTTATGATGTCTCTGTTAATAATGGTGTTGTAATATTCGAACACTATCCTGTTTTGGATGTCCTTGTCCTCTATTAGGGCGGTTTCGGGGAATCCTCCCGATTCGGCGTATTCCCAGAGGAATTTCTTTATGTTTTCCGTGTTCAAATAGGCGGATTTTTCATCAGCGATTTCAAGCCCCTTGAACCTTAGAAATTCCTTAAAGGAGAGAGGGAATATCCGATATGTGAG
Organism: uncultured archaeon; assembly: GCA_964547015.1. Taxonomy (GTDB): domain Archaea; phylum Aenigmatarchaeota; class Aenigmatarchaeia; order QMZS01; family QMZS01; genus JAFGCN01. The sequence continues at coordinate 2,311 of CAZJKT010000013.1, read as the reverse complement.
CTGGCGGCCGGTAAGGGTTGTGGCCAGCTCTTCACTCATCAGTTTCGATGATGAGCCGGTTATTATGATGTTTGCCTCTTTTTTTTCATTTATGCTCCTTACAAATTTTTCCCATTTGCTGACTTCCTGGATTTCGTCAAGAATCAGGTAGGGCTTGCCTGAGGGTTTGATTATTTCACGATAGCTTTCGTAAATTTTCACCAAATCATTCAGGTCGGCTCCTTCGAAATATGGCTCTTCAAAATTTACGATTAATATGTTTTCGGGCGGGATTTTCCGCTCAATAAGGATTTTGGCGAGTTGTCTTGCGATATATGACTTTCCGCATCTTCTAACGCCTGTAAGGGTTATTACTTTGTCCAAGTCCAAGGTGGGTTTAATGGCATCGGTATGGTCTCTTCTGATGCCTGTGTCGATGTCCCGATTCCAGAAATTCCACTTTTCGAGGACTGAAATTATCTCTCCGCTTTCCATAATGTATATTACTTATGTGACATATATATAGGTTTTTGTCACATATAGATATACAAGTAATTACTGCCCGATGATTCTGTCCATCAAGGGTTAGGGTCTGCGAGAATTTCCATATTCATAGTCCCGTATTGCAGAGGGCAGCCTATCTTTCGATATTTATCTTAAGGGATTGCCTGAAGCTTTCTTCGTATTTATTGTTTAAAGAAAATGAGTCTTATGGGCACAATGAAGACATTGGAAAAAAAGCTGAAACTCATTTCAGTTGCCAAAAAGCCCGCCCCAAGATGGTGTGACATCAAGAAATTTGGGCTTAAGAGAGCAAGGTCTCGAAGGATAAGGGTTTCTTTCAAGAACTGGAGGAGAGATAAGTATAAGATTTAAGCTTAATAGATATATTGATTTAAGATGCTGTCGCAAATACCTATTGATTGGAAGAAGTCAAAGCCTGAGGATATAGACAAGGAAATACTTCGCGCAGGGATAATAGCGGAACTTGATGCGGTGAACCTCTATGAGCAGATGGCCGCCTCAGCAAGCAATCCCCTTATAAAAAGGGTGCTTTTGGACATCGCAAAGGAGGAAAAGACGCATGTCGGAGAGTTTCAGGCGCTTTTGCTTCGGCTCGACAAGGAGCAGGAAAAGGAGCTTGAAGAAGGAAAGGAAGAAATTAACGAGATGGCTGAAGATTAAGCCTCTCCTGCAGGATTTTTGTTTTTGTGGATTTTATCTTTTGGGGAAAAGCGGACCTAAAAGTAAGCTATAAATATCATTGCTTTCATATATGCATAGGGCAGAGGAGGAAACTCGACATTTCAACAGATTTTGGGGACCTGAGCGGGCAGGAGCTTGAAAATAAGCTCTTGAGGACGGCGATTTCCGCGCAGTTTGAATTAACCGGGCTTTATGAGATTTTGGCTTCAAAAGCCCCCGAAGGGGATGCAAGGGACATGTTGGCGGGGCTTGTTGTAAAGCAAAAAGAGCACTCAAAGGCCCTTTGGGAACTTTTGAGAAAGGGCGATGAGAAAAAAGAAGATTTGCCAAAGGACTGGGTTCAGGGGGGCGATGAAACCGACAGGGCATTTGACCTGAGCCACTAGAAGGTGCGTCGCTTCCATAAATTACTGTGATTTGGGCCTTAGGGTGAAGGGCTTATCCGTAGTACTTTTTAGGAGATATTCTGATCTGGACTAAGCCAACCATTCTTGAGAGTGCATATAGGCTTTAGCACCAACCAGGCCATCATAAGCTATGATCTTGACTTTGGCTTCTTTCATAATTTGAACGGCATTTGTTAGTTCTTCTTCCCAACCTTCCCTTGTTCGCTCTATCATTTGCTTGTGAACGACTAGTTTTTTTATTCCCGAACTGATTATTGCGTTTGCACAAGGTATACAAGGAAGCCAAGGCATAATCATAGTGAGGTTTTTAGTTGAAATCCCGTCTCTGGCAGCTTTATATATAACATCTCTCTCTGCATGATTTGGGTATATATGTTTGTTTTCTCCTCTAAACCGCTCTTTTTTTTCTTCTACCCCCGGAGGCAAGATATTTTTTCCCTTCAATATTACCTTTCCATTTTTATCTACAATAAGTGCTGCGGTGTGTGTTGAGCCATGATTACTTCTCTCTGCATAGATATAGCATTGCTTAAGCAGATCCGCATATTTGGGATTTTTGGATAGCTCAATACCTAGTTTTTCGGTTTCCATAAGGCTATAGAATAATTATCAATAAAATATATTTGGCTATTGTTTCCAAGTGCAGTGCTATGGGGGTCAGCTACTATAGTCACCGACATAAGTAGCTGAACAAGTTATGCGTAAACTTATGTTCCCCA
>CAZJKT010000012.1:0-35969 GCA_964547015.1 uncultured archaeon | reverse complement strand
GCAGGAATTTATAAGATAGTTGAAGCCCCCCGGCTTGCTGGGGGGAGGTTTACTTTGGATTTTGTGCAGGCAGCTTTTGCAAAAGCCTGTCGGCAGGTCAATGCAGTTTAGGCACAAGCTTCTGTTGCATTCTTTGCAGTTGTAGACGGTTTCAACCCGCCAGCAAACAGAGCACATACCCTTTTCCACCATTATCTGATATTTAATTAAATAAGATTAGTTTAGTGTGTTGGGTTATATATAGTTTATTCATTATGCCTGTCTTAGACATTTCCAAATATTTCGGATAGGCTTCTACTTGACAAAAACCCCATTAATCGTGCCGTCCTGGCCCGGCCGGCTTGTTACCCTTATCCGGCCCTTTTCAGTCTCTAAAAGCGCTCCTTTTGTGATGACTTTTGCCCTGTTGTATCGAAAGTTTGACTTGTTTTCGACAAATCCTGTTATTTTGAGCTTTTTGCCCTCAACATTGGCAAATTCGCCCATAAGCAGCTTTTTCTTCTCATTGCCGCCCCTAACCCGAATCTTTGCGACTTTTTGGACTCCAAGCTTAATCTGGCTAAAATACCCGCCTCTCTCGAACTTTCTCTTCTTGCGGCTCCTCACGAACCTGCCGCCGGTTTTTGTCCGCCTCGAAATCAAGTGCCAGAATGCCATAATAGGGTTAAGTAAATAATTAATTTCCCGACTTTGCAAAAACAGCCCTATGGTTGCGGGAGTTTGGGCAATATCCTAACCCAATCCTGAAATTAAGAGCATTTTCGCCAAAAGAAGGATAGCTCCCGCAGACTGCAAGCAAAAAAAGTTCACTAAAAGAATGAAAAATATTTGCCGGGAATTTACCAGTTTTCTTCGTCCTCTTCAGGCTCCTCTTCTTCGAAATCTTCGTCCTCTTCAGGCTCCTCTTCCCAGTCTTCGTCTTCTGAAAGATAGGTGTACAATCTCATTTTTTAATAAAGCTGAAAATATATATACCTTTGTTTTAGCTCAAATATAACCTCTAAATGGCAATATAGTGGAAAATAAAGGGATTTCGCGATTGCCGCCGGTAGCCGGTTTATCCCTAATCGGGCTTGGCTAAAAAGCCGCCAAAGAGCACTGCCTGTCTTTTTTGCCGAATACATTGTTAATCTGGCTTTGAAGTAGAGTTAGCTGGTTGTAGAGATAGGGCTCAAGCTTGTAATCTTCAGCTATTTTTTTAGAAGCCTCAAGGTACTTGAGTATTGTCCCTTCAGAGACAGTCAGAACAATCGGCCCGCTGCATTTGGGGCATTTTCCGTTAAGGGGCGGCCTTCTTATTACATTCTGGCAGGCGGTGCATCGGAAGGTCTGGCGAAAGAAAGTCCTAAAGTTTCCCTTGATGTCTTTTAGGAAATGGCTTGAGAGTATTTTTTCCGCGACAAACATCTCATCAACGCAATTGAGCTTTTCTGCAAGGCCGAGCTGGCGGCTGATTTTCTCCACCATATCCTCTGCGGTTTTGTAGGTGGTCAGGTGGACTCCGCGGTTGAAGTTGGAATTCTCTGTGGTGTATCCCAGACCCTCGTAACAATTGCTTTTGCCCAGGCGGTCGCCGACCTGCTCAACCTTAACCTCCCAAGGGAAAACCCTCTCCTTAGTCTTTTCATAAAATTCCTTTGAATAGCGAGGGGCGATGTCCATATCATACACCTCATCATCAACCTCGCCAAGGTCAAGGATAGTTGAAATAGTCAGGGGAGCGTCAGAGATTGAGCCCCGCCTTTCGGGGATATATTCTTTTGAGAAGTTGAGCAGGCAGTCTATCATGAGGATTACTCCGTTTTCTTCGCCGTCGCACTGTCCGACCACCCATTTAGAAAACAGGTTATGGGTTTTTGTTACAGTCAGGCAATAGGTGTATTTAGCGCGATTCTTTACCTCCCCAATCTCGGTTATCGGGTCAAGAACCATCCCTTCTCTGACCTCATAGGTGTCCCGCCCTTTGAGCGCCCCTGTTGCCTTTTGGAGAGCGTTCTTTTTTCTCTCAAGCCGAAATCCGATTTCCTTGCAGAATTTTTTTGCAAAAGACGACTGAATGCTAAGATAATAAAGCCGGGTTTTTGGAACTGCTCTGCCGCGCTTCAGGTAAAATTCCGCGACCTTTCCCCTTTTGGGGGCTTTGTCCTCGGAATAGGCCGTAGTGAAAATCCCAAACCGCATAAGCATAATCTCAATCTGCCCAAGCAAACCCTCATTTGCGCTTGCGCACCGAATCCGCAGATTGTCTGTTGAGCCGTCCCCGTCAAAGTAGCCCTGAAGAATCGGCTTAATTTTTTCTTTAGGGAAGAGCATAAAATATTCAAGCGACTTGTCGCGAGCGTTTGAGCCGAGCGCAAAATGCCTGCTGAATAGAAGATAAGGGATCTTTCCAGAAACGGTCAGGCTTTCTTTCGCCTCATAAGGCACTATTCCAAAAACGCTTTTGATATATTCCTTAATCCTTTTGCGGTTCTCAGGCTCAATTGCGGCAAAACTCACCTGATAGTTCCTCTCCCCCGCCCTTGAATATCCTTCGGCTATATAGAAGCCAATTAGATATAGCAGGGTCTCATCAATTTTCATCACAGCCGGAACTGAGACCCTCTCCTTTTCAAAGCCGAGCCTTGCCTTTTTTAAGAGCCCCTGCCTGCTAAGCCCAAATTCCTTGCAAACCCCGTCAAAAACACGGATTGGAAAGCTGTCTCTTACGAAGTAGTTGAAAAATGTGTGATAATTTATCCCCCGGCTTTTTGCGTACTGCCGGATATTTGGAATTGCCTCTTTAATCTCCTCTGAAACCCCCCTTATAACAAGCCGCCCCTCTTTTCCTAAAAGGGCTGTGAGGTCAAGCTCATTCTCATCCTTTTCGGGCAAATCAAGATTCAGCGGGACAGCGAAATTCTGCCCGGCCTTTAGGTCCTTTGCTTTTATTTTCTTCAGCCCGGCTCCTGCCATTAATTCCTTACATTTCCCCTCCGTTTTGCCATCATAGACAAAAAAGTTGTGCGTCTCTGTCGCGATTATTTCCCGGTTTGACCTTGTTTTAATTCTCAGAAATCGCCCTTCAGATTTGTGTTTAGACAGGGCCGAGATTCTGCCCGGTACAATCATTCCTTCCTTTAGGGTCAGCGCCTTGTCATCAGTCCAGGTCATCAGGGTTCCAAAGGCGTCCGCTTTTTGAGTACCGTTCTTTTTTGCCATAGCCTCAAAATATTTTCCAATTTCCACAAGCTTTATTCTGTCTCCTGAGAGGAGGGGAATTTTTTCCTCTGCAAGAAAGCAGTCCCTCCGGGTCGCCGCAAAAAGGTAGGGGTGGGCATAGTGGCACCTGTTTGAGGTAAATCCTATAAGGCGGCAGGTTACGGGGGCGATTGTGTGGGGGGCAATATCCAAAAAAAGATGCCCGACAAGGTCTTCAAACCGCTCCGCTTTGTAGAAAGGCTCAAGCCCGTAGTATTTAGTAAGCAGGTCGTCAATGAATTTTGCGACAGAAAGGAAATATTCTGCCGCGCTTTCTTCACCATAGGTTGAGAGAAGAAAATCTTGGGGGAAAAGCTCAAGGACCTGCTCGCTGTCAGTAAGCTCAGCCCCCTTAATATCCTTAGTATAGCCCAGTTCCCTTAACTTTTCAATATTTGTCCCAACCTCTTTTGGCTTGAAGTGAGTCAGGGGAGCGTTTACCATGTCAAACCTTATAGTCCCGTCCCTAAATACATAAAGCCCGTGCTTTGCCCGAAGTATGCCTTTTTCAATCGGCTCGGGGACTTTTCTCTTTGAGGTAACCCCCCGAACTCCTTTAATCATCTCAAGCCGGTGTTCCTGGAGATTTTGGTAGGCTTCGTTCAAAAGCCCCCTTACATATATATTTTTTTTTGTTCGGGTTGGATTTTGCAGATGGCGTCCGCACCTGATGCAATATGGAAAAACTGACGCTCCGTGCTCCGGGCAGGCGAAGTGGCTTATTTCAGAGATAAGGTTTTCGACTTCGGCAAGGTTTCTCATTCTGCCCCCGGCATCTCCGACAGGGAAAAGGACCTGGGGAGATCCTTTCATCTTCCTTAGCATTGACTTTTCCGGCCGCCCCATTCTCGCCCCGATATATTTGGTGGCCTTCTCCTTTATTTCAAATTTTGAATGCTTGTTTACAAGAGCATATCCTGAGTCTTCATCTTTTTCAACATCCTCCGGGCCCATACCCTCAAAAGTTTTTATCAGAGGCTCAAAATCCTCCAGAGTAATAAGCATTTTGTCAACAGAAAGCCTGTGGGGTATGAATGCCGCCTCAAGCAGGGCTTTATTCCCGTCATTTTTTAGGACAAAGTGCCCGTCCCGCCTCTCCCCTGAGCTGAGGTATCTTATAAGGCCCGCAATTTCAGTTGGGCCCATCCCGTCATAAAAATGGAGATATTTTGGGTGGAGCGGAATGCCTGCCTCTGCAAGCTTAATTGCAGTTTGCGCATCAATCTCATCCGGGTTTTTTAGCAGAGCTTCAACAGATTCTACACCCACCGCTTTTTTTGCCGCCTCAATATTTTCTTCAAGGTCATAGAGCCAGACCTCCTCAACATAAGGGGTTGGGATGAGCTTTTCCCCGTTTTCAAAGAAGTCGCCGTAAGTTACAAGCATGTCCCCTACAAACAGTATCTTGTCAATATTTTGATAGGCTTCTTTTGCTTCCTCAAGGGTCAGGAGTCGAACAACATCTCCGTTTTTTAGCCTGACTATCGGCGGCTCTATTTTGTCGCATACCCCCACAGTGCATCCCTTTCCCGGAACCTCTATTTTCATCTGGCTTGCCACGGCAGGGAAAGAGTCAAGAACTCCTTGGGTTGCCGGGTGAAAGCCAAAGCACCCTGAGCCCATATTTCTGGAGCGGCCATACCTCAGCCTAAATCCGCCCTTGATGTCGGGCATTGCGTAAACCGGCCTTCCGGCAGGAACTTCCTGAAGGAATTTGTGGACTTTTGAAGTTTGTTCTGCGGCTTTGCCTTTCTTGCCTTTTTTTATTTTTATAAAGTCCTCAAGCCACATCCAGGACTCGGTAAGCCCCATTTCCTCACCGTATTTTTTTAGCTTTTTTAGGAGCTTTTCTGCTTTTAGTGGAAGGCCGTCAAGGTAAACAAGGCACATTCCACCCCTTATTTTTGTGGTTTCCGCCCTTTCGCAGTCTTTGTGGCGGGAGACTTCCCTCTGCTCGGTAGGCTCTCCGCTCAGGCAAATCGGGACATGGCTTACAAGGAAATTTACTTCCTCTTCTGAAGGCTTATATTGCTTTCTTGTGACATAGGTCAGATAATCCGTAAGTTCTGTATAATACCTTTCCATTTCTTCCTTTGTCGCGTGGTATTTATTCAGACCGAGGGCCCGCCTGATGTGGTCTGCTATAAAAAGGGTGAATACCTGGGCGGTTCCCCCGGCGGTCCTTATGGGCCCCGCATAATAAACATAGAGGAATTTTGCGCTCGGGTCTATTTTTACATTGGTTATGCCTTCAAGCGGGGCCCCGACAACCCCCTTAGTGTTAAAAGCGCACCCAAACCTCAATCCTGCGGCAATCATTTCCTCAAGGCTCTTTAGCTTAAAGAATTTGCCAAGGGATATTTCTTTTGATATTTCAAGGGCAACTTCATCCGCGCCTATTCCGTATTTTTCCTCAAGCTCGGAAATCCTTTTTAGAATAGGCTCGCGGCTCTCGGAGAATTCCGGGTATAGGGTTGAGAGAATGTCTATACAGCGGTTGTTTTTGTCGGCTGAAGGCATGCACTCGACCTTTGTTTCGACATCTTTGCCTTTTTTTCGGGCTTCATTTGCAATTCCGTAGGCTCTGTCAATCTGCTCGCCCAGTTTGGAGAAGTACTCTTTAGCATCCATAATAAGGCTTAGGGAATTTAATTGCTAAAGGCTCTTTGGGCCTTGAGGTTAGGGAAAATGCGCCAATATAGGCAACTGTAGGCAACGGTAGGCAAATGTAGGTAAATATAGGCAATAATAATAAGCAATAAATAAGGAAATTAAGTTATGGAACATAAATCTCTTTTGCTTGCCATGATTATCCTTTTAGCCCTGATTGCCGTAGCTATAGTCAGCACGGGCAAGATTTGGAAAATTGGGGAGGATTTTCAGGGGGGATTGGAATCTGCCTCTGCCTGCTTAAAATGGGCGCAGGGCGGCTGTGACAGAAGTATACCTAAAGACTTGTCAGAAGCCTACGGGATTAATAGGGATTCTGTATTGGCGGAGTGCTGGAGAGTTGGCGGAGTTGAAGGCTATGGGGGAATAAGGGAATATCTGAAGAATAATTGCAATTATTATGAATGAAAAAGGGCAAAGCCATAACCAGCTGGTAATGGTGTCTGTAATTTTTGCTATTCTTGCTGTCGCCTCATTTTCCGGAATTGCAAAGAGTTTTGATAAAGGCGGCCTTTATGATGAATATTCAAAAAATATACCCTTCACTGATGTTGTCTCTGAAGCGGCTGTAAAGAAGATTTATGAGGGGGGCCTCAAAAATTTTGCGGATGAGGCAAAAGCTTCCCTTCCGGGCGCAAGCTATCTGAAGAATAACTGCAATGAATGGTACCTGGCATGCGGAGGTCAGGGTAGCCCATGGTCTAAGTCCCCTGCGTCTGTCGCCGACCTTGCGGCAGTTGATGTTTTGGGATCCGGTTGCGGGGAGTCTGCATGGAGGCCGATGGCTGAAGAGTGGGCAAAAAATAACCCCAATTTCACTAAACAGGGAAAAGAGGGGCAATATTATCTTTTGGTGAATGCCTGCAGGGCTGAGCTTATGGGAAATATTGTAGCGGACTATAATTATGGGCGGTAGGGCGCTTAAGGGGCTTGAGCATGAGGTTATGTATTTTCTTGTGATTTTGGTTACTATTCTTCTGCTTCTGACTGTACCTGCCGGAATCGGGGCATATTTGGCAGAGAAACAATGGGCCGGACTTAAGGTCCACACAATGAGCTCTATTAAGGGCACGGTTTTATGGCTTGAAGCCGCCCCCTCAGACACAAGGACTTGCGTCCCGATAAGCGGATGCAGGCAGGTTATTTTGAAGCAAAACTCAGTGGAACTTATAGGCCCCAAAAATGAACTGTTCCGCGAGCCGGTATATATCTCTTCAGGGCTTTCGACAAGAAGCAAGTTTTACAGTCCGGCTGAGGAGTGCGAGGCCGCAGTTGGCTGCAAATCTCTTCCTTATGAGTGCTTTGAGTATGAAAAAGACGGAAAAATGCAGGTTTATTGCGAGCTTGGCGGAGATGAATCTTATTCTGCGCCTTGCGGCTCCGGAAAGCCTTTTTTTATCTGCTTTATAAAGACCTCTTTTGAAAGCGTTACGGGCGCAAGCAGCGGGACAAAAAGCGCGATAATTGTAGAGGGTTTGAGGGCGCCGCCATGAAAAAGACAATACATAGGCTTAAGGGAATAATGTCCATGTTTAGTAATACCCTTACTCAGGTGATGATAGTGGCGATTCTTGCGATAGGCATTATGATGATTGTGACCCTTTTTATGGGCTTTGAGACTGCGCCAAAAGAGCCTGTTGAAACACGGTCGGCTTGCGCAATGACAGCGCTTTTAGGTCTTAGCAACAGCCTGACAATCCATCCGTTTCTATTTGACAAAAGCAGGATTGATTCCTGGGGCGCAGGCTCGGGAATGGGCGGCGACAAAATAAAGGATGCGGACATGATTTTTGAGGAGCTTTATCAGGGGTTTTTTATGCCCGACTCAGACTATTTTATTGAAATCAATGCTGAAGGGCAGGGGCCTTATTTTCTTTTTGTCCCACCCGAAAGCGAGTCTGTTTTTAAGTCGTGCGCAAGGCCGGGAATTACCTATCCTTCAGGAAACCCTTTTCAGGGATTAAGCAGCCCTTCCGCAATATCCGAGGCGCTTGAGGAAGCTCCGGAAGCGGGGCTGATTAGAGAGAAATATGCTTCATACAACGAAATTTATGCGGATTGCGAGATTTCCGCATTCCTTGCCAACCCTGACGACATTTCAGATTTTTCGGTTGCAAGTATCAGGGCAGGCCTTACTTCAAACATCGCAACAAAGCTCAGGGACGGGATTTATCGGGTGGGTGTATTGGGACAGGACAGGGCGGCTTATCCCTTAGGCCCATATCCCCAGGGCTGCATTGTAAATGAGGGCGCGTATAAGACAGAGCAGAGCTTTACTGAAGGCTATTTGAGCAAGTTTAGCCTCCTTAATATTATATCAGGCCCTTCGGGGGCAATTTCAGGGCTGATGGAGAATATTTTTGGCTGGTCTCCCCTATCTTCTGCAAAAGAGTGGTACTCCCAAAACAGAATAGAATATAAATGCGGATTTGACTGGGGGTGGGAGACTAAGAATCAGGGAACAGAAAGTGCTAAAACAATTCTTAGGGTAACTCGCGCAAACAGGCTCTTTTCTTTTGGCGGTATGGACTGCCCAATTGAGACAAGGATACCTCAGGCTATAGTTGAGGAAAGCCGCCTTGAGGAGAAGCTGTGCATTCCAAAACAAGCTTCACTGAGAGTGTGGCTTCCAAGGGAAGATATGTCAAACTACCAGTACTTTTTAAAGGTTGAAAACGCCAGAAGCTCGTGGGGGGAAACAAACGCAAAAGATTTCTGCGAAAGGAAGTGCCGTAGTGAGGCTCCCGGATACTGGAGGGGGGAATTTTTAGAAAAATGCGCGTGCTTTTGCGGAGAGCTTTCAGATGAAATCGGCTACTGCAATAGCGATGAGGTAAGGAAATTTGACTCAGATTGTTCCATTAAGAACCTTATCTATGACTCAGCTATATGCGGATTTGCCCGCTCTCAAATCCTTTTGTTTGAAAAATTGCCTCAGGATGCAATAGATGTTCAGTATATTGCAGTTGAGTCTTCAGTTCTTGAAAGCTCTTCGGGAGGATTTTCCCAGCTTTCTTATGCGGACTATTATGCGTCCTCTTCGGCATGCGCCGGATGGCCCGGCATATCTGATTGCAGGTCCTCAGCTCAGTGCCATTCAGGCGAAACCTGCATAAGCGGGATTGGGAGAAATCCAAACTTGGATGAGCACCCAAAAGACGGTGTATGCGCTTCTGGGTGCGACTATGATGAGGCGGGGGTCCATTGGGGATTATGCTCACCTTCTTATCTGGAAGGCCCGCCCACGCTTGATGATGCGCTTTTTGCCTGCCAGAGTGTGGTTAATGCTGATTGGTCTTCGGATTCAGGTTCCGGCCAATTTGAATACTATATTGAAGAGTGCCTGCCTGTAATTGATGTGGAGGTCTGGAAAGTAGGTCGCGGCGGAAATCTTGAGCCTTTGAATTCCGGCCGCGAATATGTGATTGACTGCTCTGAGCCGGGAAATTCTGAGCTGTCGATTTTGTGGAATATAAGTATGGGTGGAATCTGCTGCCCAAACATTCAGGCCTCAAAATATAAAAAAGAGGATGGGGAAGAGATTGATGCAATTGTCTGCTCCACTCCCCCGCCTTACTGCGATAAGATGAAATTCTGGGCAAATCTGGATTCAGCCAATGTTGCAGAGCTTATCCCTAATCAGTTTTTTGGAGGCGCCGGCGGGGAAGACAGAATAGTATCTCCCGATGATTATGTGTTTAGCCTGACACAGCAGGTCTGCCGCAACAATAGGCCGTATAATAATGCGCCTTTTGCGGGAATTGTCGCAAATTATGCCGCCGAAAGCTCTTTAGGTGTGGGCCATCCTCAAGGCAAGGGCTTGAGATATATTATAGCAGGCTCGGAAGTTGAATTAAGATAATTAGATATAGGTTGGAAAACTTAGGCAAAGAGGGATTTTGCCCACCATATTAATCCAAAATAGCTATTTGCAGAGGGAACTTTTTTTGAAAACCCTAAATATAGGCCTGCCGGCTCGTTTTCTTTTACTTGCTCTCTTTAGGCCTTATTTCAGGAAGCTGGATGGGGACTGGCATTTGAAGGCTGTCTGAGATTTTTACGCTCTCCACAGCGCAGACGCGAAGAAGATAATTTAGTATCGGTACTGAAACCGAACTTTCAACCTGCTTGTCCTTTTTCCATTTGTCAAGGATTTTTTTCGTATTTTCATCCAAATACATGAGTTCTCCCTTGAGCGATATTTTTCCGTCAATAGGCTTGTATGAAACTTCGTAATCAAACTCCATTATCAGTATATCTTTTTTGTCCTTTGCGCTGCCCAAGGGGGCGGGATATATATTCAGTATTGCAGGAAGCGAAGTTGACACCTGTATTTCCCCTTTTGCAGGCTTTCCGGCATTTGCGGATATTTCGGTAAATCGTGACTTTAAGACTCCCATAATTACAAAGAAATATATAAAAGATATGGGGCGAGGCAATATAAATGTTGATTTTGCGGTAGGTGTCGCGCTTTTCCTTTTTGCCCTCACTTCAGCTTTTATATACATCCACTCAGAGCAGGGAAGGGCAATTGATTCACAAAATATTCAGGCAAACGCCTTAACTATTGAAAATGCCCTTCTAAGCATTGAAAAGGTTGATTTTGAGAAAAGGATAATTGCAGTGGAGGGGTATTCAAATTCAGAGTATATAAACATTTCCGGATTAGGTGCGGTTCTTATTTTGGATGGGGAAGGAAACTCAATCTGCTTTGATGAGGATGCCGGAGGATTTGTTGCAGATATTTCGGGATATGAAGAATTTTATATCTATTCCTCAAGTTTTTCTAAAGGAAAGATTAACAGGAATATCTGCCCCCTTGAATCCTATTCTGACCGCCTTTTGGAAAAAGTATCTTCTCCTATCTATCTCAGGCTTATTGCAGGCAGGCCCGATTTGATGAATCAAGGGAATTTTTGCGAAAAAAGATTATTGTCCTATATTGAAGGAGATGGGATTAGGGGGGAGTTTTTTGAGGTGTGTGTTTAGATTTTAGTTCTTAGCTCTTATATTTCATATAATTTTAATTATGGGGTTTAGGCTCAAGGATATCGCAATATTGGCGGCTCTCGTAATTTTGGCTCTGCCTTTATCTTTAGCATATCAGCCAGGGATATTTTTTTCGGGAATTTCCACAGACCATAATAATTATGATTCAGGCAGCTCCGTCCTGACAGAGACAACAATAATGAATAAGGATTTGGTTCAGCATCAGGGTCTGTATTTGAGCCTTGATATTATCCGAAAAGCTGACGGCGCCACAGTTGTTTCAAAAGCTGGAGATGTGGCTTTGGCCGCCCGGGAAGTAAAATTGGTTTCAGACTCAATAGAATTGCCATTATGGCTTATGCCCGGAACATATATGGTGGTATATTCCCTTTATTCTGCTTCAGGAATACCTGTAGCCTCAATTTCGAGGGAGATTTCGGTAAGCTCTCCTTTTACAATCAGCAAAGCGGCTGTTTTTGGGCCAAGCGGGGTTTATCTCAAGGTGCCCTACACTTACCAGCTTAGCGAAAATATATCAAGGAAAATAATAAAGACAATACACGGAACCGTTGGAGAGACTATTCCATTATCCTCCCCTATAGAAATAGAATATCTGCTATCCAATAAGGGAAGCCTGCCTTTAACTTTGGAAGCCGAGGTTGCAGTAATATCCACCTACACCCAAGAGGTTATTCAAACATCAAACTATAATTTAGGGGTATTGCTGAGCGGAGAGTCAAAAACCTACAGCCATAACCTTAATCCGGATGCCCCGGGCACATACAGAGTAGTTGTGAGCATCTATTCAAATAAAGAATTTCTTTGCAGAAAGGAAGTCCGGGCGGTATTGAGTGGAGAAGGGGGCAAAATTCTGGGTTTAGATAAGGACAAAGATTTTTACTCCAAAGGCGAGAGGGTAAGGCTTGTTTTTAATCTAGTCGGGCCTGCGGATAAATCTGCTGTGGAAGGGGCAATGCTTGAGATTTCGGTTTTTTCAGAAGGGGCGTCGGGACAATATTCAAAGGAGGGCATTAGTTTAGGGGTTAACCCAAGCGAGGAAAAAATTGAGTTTAGCGCTCCTTTTGACCTTAAAAATTATGAAATATTGGCGGAACTCAAAAAAGGCGGCACAGTATTTGACAGTGTGAGCTACAAATACTCTTTGCTTGAGCCCGTGGCAATTTTGTCTGATGATGGGCGAATCCAAGACTTGTCTGTTGCGGGCTGTTTTGATGACGGGATATGCACAGAGGAGGAAAGGGCGCTTGGAGACTGCCTTGACTGCATGCCTCTAAAGAAAAGCTCTGCGATTCAGCAGATAGATAGGGATAGGTCAATGGCTTATATTGCTTTTGGGATTTTTGTAATAGCTATTATATGTGTCGCGATTTTGGTGATTAAAAGATGATAGAGTGGTCTTGGGTAAGGGGTAATAGGGATAATAAATTCATCTTAGGGACAATTGCAATAATTATAGCCTTACTAATCTTAACCCCAACCCTTGCAACACCGCGATATCACCCCCCCGAAACCTGTACTGACATGTTTCCTCCAAAGGACTCTTCTCAGGTGGTGATTGAGCAAAGGTATTATTTTGAAGGGTGCGATTTTGGAAATAAGTCTGTTCTTTACTGTCCCAGGCCGCTTTATGAGAAGGAATATCTCTGTGTTCAAAAGTGCGTTGAGTGCCATGATGACCCCTGGACATGCACAAAATGGGAAACTGAAGGGTGCGACCCCGGAGCCGGATTTGATATTTTAAGCGAGCCTTGCGGGCTGGATTATAATAGCGGGGACTGGATTTTTGGGGAATGGGTTCCCCTAGATACAACTCTTTGGACATGCCCAAATGCCAGAAAGCTGGCCGAACTCTATGAGCCTCAGCCGACAGGCCTTAGCTTTAACCATCTTAGCATTGGAGGCAAAAACAGCAATTCAATACTTAGAAGCAAAGAATCTACAAGCATGCAGTTTTCGGCATATATACCGGCTTGCCTGAATAGAATCCCTGTTTTGAGGCTTAGCGTTAATTTTATAGACGGGGACCTGAATAGCGCTGCAAGGCTATATGGAATATATTCAAAGCACCGCACTTTGGATTACCTTAATGAGAATCGCGGCATGATTGAAGGATTTATTGTGCCCGAGCAATCCGCGTTTTGGGAAACCTACAATCTTGAGGCTGATCTTGACGGATATATGAGCTGGGCATGGAGGCGCCAGCTTGTGGAAGCGATAGGGATGACGGTAAATAATTCTAGGATCTCATCTTCGGCATGGAGGGTTTTGCCGGGAGAAATTCCCTCAACTGCCGGAAAAGTGGGGGATTTGTATTTTTCTGAAGACTTTGTTGGGGGAATTCATTTGTCGGGACATCAGAGTGTTGACTGCTTTGATACAATTAAGGTTGACAGAATTTGCAGCCTTAACCTCCTTACCTTGGGGGATGTAGGAAAATCTCCGATATGCAAAGCCAAAGACCTGCAAAACTATTATAAAAATAATGGCCTTACCCCTGAGCTCGAAGGAAAAATAAGGTCAGGTTGCGGAATAAGCGATACGGTAGATATAGAGGCTCTGGATATTAAGGATTCTTCTGCGGAGATTACACTATCCGGAATGCCGCTGAATGTGGAGTTTGATACCTTAAGTGTTTTTGGGATGAATTATGCTGAATTTTCAGATTATGCATTAAATTCTTCAAATCATTGGGCAGTTTATGAAAAATTAAGGGAAGTGGATATAATATCCGAGAAAGACTTGGAAGATATAATAAAATCGTATCTTGCAGGTCTCTTTGGTCCAAGCAAATGCCTAAATCAGCCTTTTGATTACAGCATTTCTGATGCAGGGGTGGATTTTGTATCAAATCTTGAAGGCAACATCGCTAATACCAGCCTTAGGCTTGATATAAAGCTCAAAGAGGATTTTTTGGCAGAGATTACACTTTCGACAAGTTTTGAATACAATTGCACGCAGTCCTGGACTTGGGGGTCTATGGCAGAATTGGCTCCCGAATACCTTGCCGAATGCCTTTATAATTGGGAGGAATGTTTAGGTATTTTGCGGCAGGGCGGCTTTTATGAAGTGGCTTCGGCAGGATACGGTCCGATGGAGGCTACACCAACACTTGAGAATAATACTGAGGAAATACTGCTTGATGGGGGGCTTATGAGGGAGAGCCGCGAAAGAACTGTGACTGTTTATCGTTCATGCAGGCTTGATGAGGCATGGGTAGCCCCTCAAAAAACAGGGGATTTTGCTCTGCTTTATGCGTGCCCTTTTGATGCCTGGATTGCCCGAGGAGGATTCTCTGATGAGCTCCAATATATTGGGAAAAAGGAGGTTTCAGATTGCTACCCCTATGATGATGGAGAAGGCCTGCAGCATATGGTTCTCAAGTGCGACAGGGCTCCAAGCGCTGATGAGCGGTGTTTTGTTGAAAAAGCTGATTTAGGGTCACAGGTATATATTGGATTATCAGATAGGGGGGACAAGATGTACTATGTTTGCACTCCGGAAGGTTGGGTGCCTTGGAGAAAAGGCGACCCTGAGGATAAAGAAGAAGACGAGCCTCCTTTGGATGAGGATTTTGGGGATGAGATGTTTTCGGTAAAACCCTCAATGGTCAATAAGGGGCTTGGCATTGCCGGCTCAGATATATGGCACCTTAATATCAAAAATGAGGAACTATATGACCTGCCTATAGACCTTTATATGTATTCGGTAAACTACCCTGAAGCAATCGGATGGGTTGACTTTAGGAATCAATCAGATTCTTGTGGAGAGGGGTGCAAAAAAACTCAGCTGGTCTTGCCTAAAACAGGAGAGTTTGACCCATACAGCGCAGTATATACTTCCGTAAGGCTTGAGCAGGCGGATAGGCTTGGAAATTATGAATTCAGGTTTGTGGTAAGGGAAAGCGGGAGAGATGCGACAATGCACTCAAAAAGCGCATGGCTTAATGTGAGTTCGGATGCGGTCGGTTCGGTAAACTTGCCTTTGCTCATAGCTTTTTACGGTATATTGGTAGCTTTGATAATTAGGTTAGAGGGAAGCCGCCGCAGTTAGGCAAAATTCCTTAAATTGCATTCTGAGAATTTGTTTTAAACTTCATTTTTGCCTTATTGCTTGCTTTAAATTACTCTTTCTTTAATTACTCCTTCTTTTCTTCCCCTTCAGCCGCAGGCTCTTCTTTTTTGAAAAATTCCTCAAACTTTTTTGCGCCTTCTTTTACAACCTTAAAATTAATCTGGACAATCCTTTCTGAAATTTCCTCCCCGCAAATGCTTTTTCTGCGCCTAATTCCCTTTTCTTTAGGGTTATATCCGATGCCTCCCGATAAAAGCAGTTTTTTTCTGCCCTGGCCTCCAACCCCTTTTCTCATCGGAAAGCCTTCCTTGTCGCTTCCGCCGGTAATCTCAAATTCATAACCCTCAAATCCTGCGACATTACTGCCGCTTACTTTTTCGCCTATTTTCCTCCCTGCATACATGCCGGAGGCTATTTCCTGCTGCAAAGCCTTACCCTTAAAGGAAATTACCGCTTTCATAAAGATAATTGTAAAATTTTAATAATGAAGGGGATAGTTAAGTAATGAAGGGGATGTATCCTGCCATTTCCTATGTCCTGCTTTTTTCTGCAGGGGTGGCTCTTGCGGCGGTAATTTACGGCTTTACCGGAGACTTTGTTGAAAATAGGGCTTTAGAGTCCCAAAAAGCCCAATCCGAGAGAATCTGCGCTTATCTTGAGAATATTGCCCTAAAAGACGCTGAAATTGAGGCAAAACTTGGCCTTCAGGGGCTCGGCCTTGAGTCAGGCCCCTTGCGTGTTATAGGAAAAGAGGAATATATTTGCGCCCGAAATCTGCCAAGCGATGGGTTTTGCAGAGATAATTGTGTTATTAGGTCGGCTCAGGGAAAAATTACAATTAAAGGCGAGAAAAACTAGATTTTCATAGGAGGTTTGACGATTGCTTGGATTTTTGCTTGAATTCCAAAGACCGGTTTTTACCCGATATGATGGCAGGGAATAGGCTATTTTTAAACCTTACTTAAACACCAGATATTCCCCTCTTTTTTTCTGCTCCTGATCCAACTGGCTGTTTTCCTGATTTACCTTGAACCTATGCGTTTCGGGGTCCCGCCTGAAGGTTATCCCAAGCTTTTTTAGAAATTGATTCATGGCATTTGCAGTATTGTCCACTTTTGCCCGGCCGAATTTTCCGGGCTCGCCCTCAAAGAGCAAAATTCTGTTTGAAACCTGAGCGATAAAGTGCAGGTCATGGTCAATTATAATGCAGCAGCGCATTTTGTCTTTAACAAGCTGCCTTAAAAGCCCAACCAATAAAAGCCGGCTTTCTATATCTAAAAAGGCTGAAGGCTCGTCTAAAAGGTACATATCCGCCTCCTTAGACAGACAGAGGGCCACAGCAAGCGACTGGAGCTCGCCCCCTGACAGATCCTTGACATTCTTCTTGTAGAGGCGCTGCAATTGCAAAGGATAGGCCAGCCTTTCCTTGAACTCGGCGTCCCTTGGCACAATTTCCTCAACAAGCCCGTCATAATCCGCAAAAAGGTATTGGGGTTTGTAGGAAACCGCCGCTTTTTCAACTTCACCCTTATCCGGCTTCATATTGTGCGCAACCATTTCCATAAAAGTTGTCTTTCCTATGGCGTTAGGGCCAAGGCACCCTAAAATCTCGTTTCGGTTCAATTCTCCGGCTTCAACTTTAAGCTCAAAATCCCCGAGTTTTTTCTCCATGTCAGAGAATCTGATAAGCCGGTCTTTTCCAA
Source organism: uncultured archaeon (assembly GCA_964547015.1). Taxonomy (GTDB): domain Archaea; phylum Aenigmatarchaeota; class Aenigmatarchaeia; order QMZS01; family QMZS01; genus JAFGCN01. The sequence continues at coordinate 19,275 of CAZJKT010000012.1, read as the reverse complement.
TCTCATCCATTGCCCCTACTTCAAACCTGATAGGGTTTTTCCGTATCCGGACATTCTCGGCAGGCAGATATCCCTCAAGATAGCTGTTTATTCCCCTAAGGATTGAGTATTTTGAGGAAACCACCCCATAAGCCCCGGCTTCCCCGAAAAGCACATTGGCTTGGTCGGAAATATAATCTAAAATTGCAAGGTCGTGCTCAACAACAATAACTTCTTTGTTTCTAAGCGTTTGGGCTATTGCTTTTGCCGCCCGCATCCTTTCAAAAACATCAAGATAGGAGGTAGGCTCGTCAAAAATATACAAATCCGCATCTTTTGAGAGGCACTTGGCGATATTGAGCTTTTGCAGTTCCCCCCCTGAATAGTGGCTTTTGTCCCTAATCCCTAAAATCTTTGCAATTTCAGGCTTTATTTCGTTATAATTCACCTTTTCGAGAACCTGCGGCTTGAGGGAAACCCCTCTTTTTTTCTGCAGATATAGCTTTAGGATTGTAGGTAAGCCTTTTGGGTCAACTGAAATCTTTCCTGAAATTATCCCCATTGCGGTTGACTTTCCAATTCCGTTTCTCCCTATAATCCCGGTAATCTTGCCTTTTTCGGAAAGGGGCAGGTTATAGAGGGCAAACTTGTTTTCACCAAACCGATGGACCATTGCTCCTATCTTTTCAGGGGTATTTACAATTTTAATCGCCTCAAAAGGGCATCTGTTTGAGCAAATTCCGCAACCGACGCATAAGCCCTCATCAATTTTCGCTTTCTCTTCAATTGTGATGCAGTCTTCCTTTAGCTTATTTCTTGGGCAGAGCTTCATGCATAATTTGTCGCACTTTTTGGGCTCGCATTTTTTCTCATCAACTATGGCAAATCTCATATTTTACCTAACCGAATAATAATATTTGCAAAAGATAATCGGGGGCATAGGTTTAGCTAAAAAGCGCGCTTGTAATCGCAGAAATGATGTCCCCTGACACATAAAGGGCGATTGCCGCGACAATCAGGGTTGCAAAAATGATTGCCATAAGCCATGTGGGGTAGCCGGAAACCTCATGCTCAACCATCCTAAGATAAGGCCGCAACCATTAGCGGCAAAATTACTGTTGCATCTCCCTCTATTGTTATTCTTTTGGCTTGAGGCTTGACCTTTCCCCAGCTTACCGCTTCTTTTAGCCTCGCTCCAGAAAGGCTGCCGTCATACTCCGTGGCGGTTGTGATATATATTGCATAATCAAGGCCCTCTTTGAATTGGTTCCACCATATGGTGTGGTGCTTTGAAATTCCCCCTCCAACCATCAGGGCTCCGGTTTTTTTGTGGGTGTAGACAATATCGCACAAATCTCTCTCATCCTTCATTAGATTGATATTAAGGTCTGTGTGGTCCTGCCAGAACATAAATATCTGAAAGCCCACTGAGCCGTCAGAAATTCCCGGGACAAAAATAGGGATTTTGTTTTTCCAAGCCCAATAAACTATGCTCTCCTCAGCCTTTTCTTCATTCTGTATGGCTTCTCCGATGAGCCAGATAAGTTCCTTTGTTCCGATATTGTTTTTTTTGTGGTAGATTGCTTCAATTATGGGCTGGAGCTTTTTTTCAAGCACAATTCCGTAGCTCTCATCAGGCACAAAAATATTTCCGAGCCTGTTTATGCCATCCTTTCTTAATTGGTTGTCGTCGGCATCCCAGCTTCCGTGGTAGTAGTCCTTCCAAATCCTTGCAAGGTCGTGGTCAAGCATTCCGCAGGTGGTTATGATTGCGTCAACTTTTTTTTCCTTTACAAGGTCTTTTATTATTCCCCGAACTCCTGTTGCGATTATGCAGGCGGGAAAGGATAGGAATGTAAAGCAGTCCTTATCATCAGCCATATTTTTGAGGATTTCTGCCCCGATTCTTATATTTTTTGAGCTAAATCCCCCTCCAAGAAACATCTGGTCGACAAGCTCTTTAGCAGAAATACCCGGCTTAACCCTCAAATCCTTAATCGGCTCCATAATTAGTCTTTTTTAATTATGTTTTTATTTTGCTTTTGGCAGGTGATTTTCGGGGCTTATGCAGATTGATATAATTTCAATTAAAGCATGTAGAGGGGAGTATTCCTTAAGAGGGCATTCTTTAGGGGGACTTGGGAAAAGGTATCGAGAGATTGTTTCTGAAATTTCCGGGCCGATATCCAGCTCTTGCGAAAAATCCATGAAAGGAATGGGCTTTGGGTGGAATTTGCAACCATTTATTTCGCCAATATAGAGCGCCTCTCGCCGAGTAATTATTTTAGTATACAATTCATAATCATCCGGATTAGTGCAATTTTTCGGAAGGTAAGTCAGCCTTAGCTGATAGATATCCTGCTTGCTTAACGGGCCTATTTTTCCCACCAATATATCCCGGGGGTCTCGTTCCCCGACTAAGACAAGAGAAATATAATCTTCTACACCCATAATTTACTTAGTTGTAATATAATTATTATATGTTCTGGCCGGTTTTTAGTTTGCGTGGCGTGAACCGCCAGATTATTATAACCTTAATTTACTTAGCCAAAGACAAATGAAGTTCTGGTGGAGGGGGCAGGAAATAAGGCTTCGCCTAAACTAAATATCCAAAAATAATTATGAGAATTGAAAAGAAAGTTTGGCCTGAATATTTTGAGAATATTGTTGAAGGCTCTAAAACTTATGAGCTAAGGCTCGCCGACTTTGAGTGTAGGCCGGGAGATATTCTTGTTCTCAGGGAATGGGATCCAAAAACAAAAAAGTACACGGGCAGGGCAATTGAGAAAACGGTAACTTATGTCAGCAAGACTAAAGGACAATCTTTCTGGTCCAAAGAGGATGTTGAGAAATATGGGTTTCAGGTAATTGCCTTCAAATAAATGAGGCGCCCCTTTAGCAATATTGTTGTTAAATGAGGGGGTTTGGATGAGTCTATAGATTCCTGTTGGTTTCGACTCAAGCCCCAAAAAGAAAAATCCGCCCAATTTATACCAATATCCCTATTAAGTTATGCTTTTAGAACTCCATGCGCATTCCTGGTACTCAAAAGATAAGTTTGGCGATATAGGCTATTCCTCCCCTGTTGAGATGGTCAGAGCGGCAAGGGCAAAGGGCTTATCAGGCATTGCTATTGCCGACCATAATTCCTTTAAGGCCTGGGACACACTAAAAAACCTAAAGCTTGAGGGATTTACTATAATTCCGGGAGAGGAAATCACAACAAAACAAGGCCACCTGCTGGCTTTGGGAATAACCGAATTTGTCAGACCAAATCGGCATTTTCTTGACACTATTGATGAAATACATGACAAGGGCGGGATTGCAATAGCCCCCCACCCCTTTGACGCTTACCGCGAAGGGCTTGAAGAGCGCGCCCAGCACTGCGATGCTATAGAATCATTTAATTCTACGAATATTGACCGTTTTTCAAATATTAGGGCAAAAAAATTCGCGAATGAATTTCTTTTGGGGGAGATAGGCGGAAGCAATGCCCATGCAAACTTTATGGTCGGCCGCGGATTAACTGAGGTTAATTGCGAGCCTGATATAGATTCAATACTCCTGGCAATAACTTATGGAAAGTCAAAGGCTCTTGGAAAATACCATCCTGCGGCTGAATATATGGGCTGGTATGCGGGCAGGCTTAAGTCAAATCCTGAGATTGCAAGAGAGCTTATAAGGAAAAAACACCATCCACTCAAGCAAAGAGCCCTAAATAAAATCATGGAGCATCAGGGCAAAACCCAATTTTCCTCGCAATTTATCTGTTCGTTTTTGCCGCCGTTCTCAGTCGCGGCGTCAGTGGCTAAGTCCGCGGCAAGGCATGGCTCAAAATGCTTGATTTAGCTATTATCGGGCTTGTTTTTGTGGCTTTAATTGCCATTTATCTTTTTTTTAAGGCTATTGAGCTTCTGTCAAAATTCCTTATTGTTGTTGCGGTTTCTGCAGTTTTCCCGATAATTGCCGTGAAAATTTTCAATGTTGGCTGGAATTTGAGCGCCGACCTTGTGGCTTCATTTGTGATTTTGGGGGCTCTCGGCTTTGTAATCTATTACGGGCTTGCGGTTCTTGAGCTTTTCTTAAAGCCTATTATAAAGTCTTTTGGCTTTTTTAAGAAGAAAAAGAAAGGCAAGGATAAGGTGGAAAAAGGGAAGGAGAATTGATGTCCGCTGCAAAAGAGCTATTATCTGACAAGGCCCAATCCGAAAAGGTCATTAGGGTCAAATCTTTGCCATGGCTCAATGTTCATATCACTTGATAACCGCTCCATAGTTTGGATTATCTTGCCGATATGATTATATTTAAGGCTGGGAGATAAATAAAGCACAGTCTTATAGATCTCCAGAGAGGGTATTATATAGCCAAGCTCAAACAAGAAATCTCCAACGCGCCTTAAGTTAGTGATATCTAAAGAAGATATATCTTTTCTCTCTATGTCCTCTGGCGGGAAATCATGCGGAACATAAAAAGCATCTTTAATAGCCCCCATTAAAATTTCCCCCTGAGGTGGATTATTTTCTGCGCTGCTCCCTATTATTTCTAAAGCCTTGCAATATCTTGAATCTCTTTTCCCCTCCCGTGCAAGATCTCTTATATAATTTACAATTAAATCGGTAGATACTGATAAGTGACCCGGGGTTATTGATAAAGAACCGCCATTATTACCCTCCGGGTAACCCCCATTATTATTGCAGTACGGGCAAATCGCCATATAATTATACATTTATTTATAAATATTTGGCTCAATTGCCTATCTTTAGCTTAGAGCCAACCCCCTAACCCTCAAAAAAATTCTCAATTTTCTCAACCTTTGTCGGCTCTTTTTTGCCCGCTTCGCGCTTAAGCTCGTAAGTGTAGGCTGTGGCCGCCTGAATGAGCCTTTCATCATGCGTAACGATAAAGATCTGGTCAATGAGGCTTGAAATTTTTGTCTTTAGGATTTCTGTCAGCTTCTCGATTGTGCCTGAATCAAGGTTGTGCGTAGGCTCATCTAAAATCAGAAGCCTTAGGTTTGGGGCAAGGGTAACTGAAAGCGCAACTCTCATGACTAAGGAGGCAATTGCCCTCTCCCCTCCGGAGACAATCCCTTCAACATTTACCCATTTGCCCTTAAGGTCAAACAGCTGCAAGAGATAGTCATTTTCCTCAATTTTGAACCGGATTTCCGAATAATCTTCATAGGGGTAGATTTCAGCCCAAACCGCATTCATAACCTCATTTAGGGTTGCCACAAATTCCTCCCTTAGCCTTCCCTGCACATCTGTGAGAATATTTGAGAAGCTTCCAAGGGTCTCTGTCGAGTATTTGAGATATTCTATTTCTGAGGCGTTTTTTTCAAGAAAGTTGAGCCCTTCCCGGACCTTTTTAAATGTGCTTTCCTTTTCCAAGGCGATTTTTTGCTTGTAGTCAAGGTCTTTTGACAATAAAAGGACTTCCCTTTTTTTATCCTCAAATGATTGCCTCAGCTTTTCAAAGGCATTATCATCAAACTTCATCTCTTTGAGCAGGTTTTCAGTTTCTCCAAACCTCTCCTTAAACTCCTTAAGCCTTGCCTCCCGCAAGGCCCTTCTCTCAAGCGCATCCTTTTTGGATTTAGCGCTTTCATAGTCCGCTTTTGAGGAATCCACCTCAATTTTTTTCTCAAGCAGGGCTTTTAGGGAGGAATTAAGAGAATTAATCTCTTCCTCAACAGGGCCTATCTGCTCAAGCCGCTTTTCATAGAACTTTGCGTATTCAAGGCTCTTTTTTTCGGCGGCAAATTTCCCTTCAAATTCAGTAATATCTTTTTCTATTGATTCAAGCAGTTTCTCTGTTTTTTGGAGGGCCTCTTTTTTCTCTTTTTCAAGCACCGACTTTTTTTCCTCTGAAAGGGGGCTGTCGCAGGTCGGACACATATTTTCTGCGCTTTTGAGCTGGAGCAGGGCTTTTTCAAGGGATTTTTTTTCAATTTTTGCGTGGGATTGGCTTTCCCTGAGCGCCTTTAGGCTCTCCTCAATCCGGGCGGCTTTTTGCGGGCTGAAATTTTTTAGAAATTCGCCGGCTTTTTCCTTCTCCTCCAATTGCTTTTGGCGGTCTTTTAGGCGCAATTCTGCAAGGGCAATTTCCTTTTTTCTTGCCTCCTCAGCTTTTGACCGCTCTTCAAAAATCGCTTTTTTGGCCTCGAATTCCTTTTGGGCTGTCTCAATGTCACCTTTTGGCATCTCTTTGAGCTCATTTTCAATAAGGGAAATGGCCCCGGAAAGTTCCTGCTTTTTTTTAGCCAGGGCTTCTATTTCAGATTTTGCCTTTGACATCTCGCTAAAGGATTTTTCCAAAAGGTCGGCTTCATTTTTTGAAGTCTTGTTTTTTTGAGTAAGGGCATTTATTTCCTCGCCTAAGGCGCGGATTTCCTCTTCAAGGCGGGCCTTTTCTGATTTAAGGGCGCCCTCGTCAAACTTTTCAGCCGATTCCGAGAGGTTTTTTGCCTTGTAGAGAAGCTTGTTTTTAAAAGAGGTTGCAATCTGGCGGGCGCGTTCAAACTTCTGGAGTTTTAGGAGCTCGTCAATCTTTGCCATCCTGTCGCCCTTCTGGACAGTAAGGAAGTAGTCAAGCTGGTTTTGTTCGGAGTATATGATTTTTGAGAAAAGCTCAAAATTCGCCTTCAGAGCCCTTTCAGTGATTTCAGTCACCTGCGTGGTTGAGGTGGCTTTGAGGGCGCCGTCAATCCTCAACTCGGCGTAAGTCGGCTTGGTTTTGCTAAGTATGCGGATAATTTCATAATTTTTGCCGCTAAGCTCAAAATTCAGCGTGATTTTTGCCTCATCTTCAGGGGTTGGCTTGTCCATTATGAGATCGGCGACTTTCAGCTTTCTTGCCTGAAGCTTTGGAGTGTTTCCATAGAGGGCAAAGCAGATTGCGTCAAGGACTGAAGATTTGCCCGAGCCTGAAATCCCTATTAGGACATTATTGCCTTCCGCGAACTCAAATTCGGTCTTTTTGTGGCTTCTGAAATTTTCAAGGGAAAGTTTTTGGAGCATAATTAGGGAAAGTTGAATATTGAAAAAGATTAAATGAAAAAAGTAAAAGTATTTGGATGGTTATGCCCCTATTGTTTATAGAGGTCTCTTAATTGTTTCTCTAGGGTTTGAAATCTATTCTCCTCTACCTGGTCCCTAACAGCCTCTAAGGCCCCCCTTCCAAAACCATACGCAATTATTCCCGGAGCAAAAAATAGGGGTTCTTGAATAATACTTGTTGCTATCAAACCCACTCCGAGAATTTCAGAAGCTAGACCTACTGCAGACATGTATCTCCGGTTTATGGTATATTTATCCTTATTTCCTGTTGCATTATCCGTAACTTTAGCAATATCTTTTGTCATATTTATCACCTAACTATAATAGTATAGATATATATAAATACTTTTCTGTCCTCAATTATATATAATCAGATAGTGATTGCAATCTTAACTCCAAAGCCTTTGTTTCAGGCTTTTCCGGCGTAATAAACCACTTTAAAATTACGACAAAACAGTATTCTCAAATTAGGAGGATATAACCATTTAAGTATTTTTAGCATATATTTTCATGGACATAAAGATTCAGAATGTGGTAGTATCGACGAAGTTTGACGCAACCCTCCCCCTAATCCAGATTGCAGAGACATTCGAAGCCGCTGAGTACGAGCCTGAGGCATTTCCCGGCCTTGTAATGAGGCTTGAGGACCCCAAAATCACAGCCCTAATCTTTCGCTCAGGCACAATCGTCTGTGTCGGCTCAAAAAGCCTAAAGGATGCGGAAGAGGGGATAGCAAAAATCCTCAAAATGCTTAAAAAAGTCGGAGTAACAACTCCAAACACATACAAGACAAAGATTGAGAATGTGGTGGCGGTCGGCGCATTGGGAAGGGACTTAAACCTCGAAAAAATAGCCTTTTCAATGGAGAACAGCGAGTACGAGCCTGAGAACTTTCCGGGGCTTATCTGCAGGCTTGAGGAATTCAACACATCGTTCCTTGTATTCTCATCAGGAAGCATAGTTTGCGTAGGGGCGAAGAAAATCAGCGAGGCAAAGGAAGGGTTAAAGAAAATAGAAAAAGTCCTCTCAGAGTACTATTAAATTTGCTTGTTTTTGTTATTTGTTTGATTTAGGGTGGATAGTGGGTATAAAATTTTTGTGTGTTTTGTAGCCTTTTCAAGGAGAGTATTTTTGAACGGATGCTATTTACCTTAAAATACCCTCTTAAGATTTAAAATTTAAAACAAACTAAGTAAATGAAAAGAAAGACCATTCTGCCGCTAAAAAGGCGGTTCGAGGAAAGGACAAATTACAGAAAGCGGCTCGCCCTTCTTAAGTCAAAAAAACCGAGAGTTGCGGCCAGAATATCAAACAGCAATGTTTCTTTGCAGCTTATAGAATACAGCGGCTCGGATAAGACAAGACTGGGCTACCTGTCAAAAAATCTTGAAAAGGCCGGCTGGAAACACTCAAAAAACAGCATTCCCGCGTGTTACCTTTCAGGGCTTATATTCGGTAAAATGTGCCTAAAAGAGGGCATAAATGAGGCTGTTTATGACATGGGCCTTGCATATAACACCAAAGGGAACCGATATTTTGCGGTCCTAAAAGGCCTTGTTGATTCAGGGCTAAATATCCCGGCAGGAGAGGAAAAAATGCCGTCAGAAGACAGGATTTCAGGAAAGCACCTGCATGATTCAGCCTCAAAGGATTTTGATAAAGTTAAAGAAAATGTTTTGAAGGATTATGGCAACTGAAGAAAAGAAAAAGGTGGGGAAAGATAATTTGGAAAATAAAGAGCCCAAAATTGAGGAAATTTCTAAAAAATCACCCGCCGAGGATAAAAAAGCCGAACCTGCCGTTTCTCCTGAAGTTGAAGAGTCTGCAATTGAAGGCGCAGTTGCCGATGAGGGAATTGATTTGGATACTATTCCTGATGCTGAGGAGGTGATTGAAGCTGAAAAGCCGAAAAGGGCAAGGAGATATGATGATGAGGATACTGAGGTCGAATGGTCTCCAAAAACACAGCTTGGCAAAATGGTCAAGGCAGGGGAAATCGGGATGAATGAGATTTTTAGCACCCACCACCAGATAAGAGAATCTGAGATTGTGGACTTCCTTTTGCCCGGAATAGAGGAAATTACAATGCTTATCGGGGGAAGCCCTGGAAAAGGCGGCGGCATACAGAGGCGGCCGAGCAGAAGGACGGTGAGGGTGCACAAATCAGGAAGAAGGACAAAAACTTCTATGATGACAATTGTAGGGGACACAAAAGGCTATTTGGGGATTGGAGTTGGAAAAGCCGCAACAAACAAGGCGGCAAGGGATAAATCCCTTAAAAATGCCAAACTGGCTCTCTTCCCAATAAGAAAGGGCTGCGGCTCGTGGGAGTGCAGTTGCGGAGATGGGCATTCGATACCTTACGCAATAGCCGGAAAATGCGGCTCGGTTGAGGTAAAATTGATGCCGGCTCCAAGAGGGCTTGGGCTTTGCGCATCAGATGAGATGAAGAAGATATTTCAGATAATTGGGATTAAGGATGTGAGACTTAAGTCCCGAGGCCAGACTCATTCGCGAATCAACTTTATTTTCGCAATTGAGGACGCTTTGAAGAATATAAACCGGATGAAGTTTTAGTGGCGATTTACCTTAATTTGTGAGCGGTATATATATATATATACACTAGGTTATTTATGAGTCCTGTCCTATTGGATGAATTATCCCATAAACTGAAGACTTATCTTTCAGGAAAAACACCTGAACAAAGGCGGTTGGAGGAGTTAATATATCGTATTGAAAATAATGGTCCTGGAACTTCTAAAGAAAGTATAGAATTAAAAATCACAGATAACATAGGAGGCAATAAGGTAACCTATATAAAGGATGTAGGTGTGGATGGGGCTGATTTAAAATCATCCAATATTCTATCTGAAGCTAAAGAGCTTGTTCAGAAAAACCCTCAATATGAAGCAAGATTAAATATTGCCATCGCTAAGTATGAAAGGAATGTATTAGATAAATTAGTAAGGCTCATTGAACATGGACAATATAATAAACATACTATAGACCATGCCTACGAGCTTGCAGAAAGGCATCCGGAATATAAGAATAAGATAGAATCTACCCTAGATAATTTAAATATTGCCATCGCTAAGTATGAAAGGAATGTATTAGATAAATTAGTAAGGCTCATTGAACATGGACAATATAATAAACATACTATAGACCATGCCTACGAGCTTGCAGAAAGGCATCCGGAATATAAGAATAAGATAGAATCTACCCTAGATAATGAGAAGGAGTACCGTAACACTAAATTAGAAAAGCAAGAGAAAAAAGAAAGAAAGAGCTTAGAGAAAAAGTATCGGAGACTGTTTGCAAATATGACAGACAAGTAAAACTTTTATACAAGCATCTATTTTAATGGGTTTTAATTATGATTCTAATAACCTCCGACTTCCACTTGGGTTATGCTCAGGGCACAGAAAGGGAGCCCGACTCGTATTTTGTGTTAGACGAGCTTTTGGGCGAAAAAGCGGCGATGATCCTTTTTGCGGGCGACCTTTTTGACTCAAGGGTGCCCCGCCTGGAAGTTTTCTCAGAAGCGATGCAGTTTCTCTCAAAGCTCAAGGCCAAAAACGGCAAAAGTATTAAAATTATCGAGTCAGAGAAGGAAGTTAATCCGAGGGCGATGGACGGAATTCCCTTTATTTCAGTGTACGGAAACCACGACCGAAGGGCAAATTTGGTTAATCCTGTTCAGGCATTAGACAGGGCAGGCCTTTTAATAAATCTTCACTGCCAGAAAATCGTTTTTGAGGTTGATGGCGAGAAAATTGCGGTTCACGGGATGAGCCATGTGCCCGAAAAATATGCAAGAGGGGTCTTGGAAGAATGGTCACCTAAACCCGTCCCCGGCGCCAAAAACATACTCCTGATGCACCAGAATATCGAGCCTTTTGTCTATTCCGACCTTGAGGATGTTTATCTCAAGATTTCTGACCTTCCTCGGGGCTTTGACTATCTGGTAAACGGGCATGTTCACTGGCATAATGAGGTTCCTGTCGGAGAAGGGAAGCTTCTGATGCCCGGAAGCACTGTCGCGACACAGCTTAACAAAAAGGAGTCTGAGCTTAAGAAGGGATACTTTTCCCTTGACGGGGGGCTTAGTTTTAAGGAAATTAAGCAGAGGCTGTTTATTTACCAAAAGGTTGACGGGACCGAGGAAGTTAAGCGGATTTTGGAGGGAATTTCTCAAAATGAGGGCGAACTCAAGCCGATTGTGAAGCTCAAAATCAAGAATGCCTCCTCAATTGACCTTGGGGTGATTGAAAAATCTTATCGCGAGCGGGCTATTCTTGTTTTCCAGAGAGAAGCCAAAAAGGATTTGTCAAAGAAGGCGTCAGAGATTGTCAGAAAGCAGATGACAGCTGAAGAGCTTGGAATGTCGCTTTTAAAGGAGAAAAGCAAGCTGGCCTACGCTGATGAGCTTTTGGGGCTTATTCTGGATGATGATTTGGAGGGAGTCGAGAAACTTCTCAGGGTCGGTTTTGAGAAGAGGGGCGAGGAGGCTGAAGTTACAGAAGAGGCCCAAAAAGCGACAGAAGAGCCGAAAAGTGAGGGTATTTTAGAGGATTCTGCAAAAGAAGGCGGTAATGGAGAAGTGCCTGAAAATAATTTACAGGGCGAAATTAACGGAAGTGAGCCAAAGGTTGCGGCAGAGAAAAAGCCAAAAGAAGGGCTAAAATGTGAGAATTTGAAGAGCTCATCAGCAAATAAAGCGGGCACACTTGAAGGATTTTTGTGAGGCTTTGGATTTTGATTTTTAGCTGAAAATATGTTCTTTAGAACATATTAGGGATAATCGCTATAAACCCTCACACCTATTTGTGAGGTTGAATATATGTTGCTGAGAACAACTGTCCGAAATTCGCTATAAAGTCTCACGGCCCTCCGTAGACTAGGTTTGGTTATCAATACTCTTCTTCCTGATTGTAGACGAGTGTCTCCCAGAATTCTTCCTCTGCGCCTGATCTAAAGGGGTCTTCTTCGCCAAAACCCCAGTTTTCAGAGTAGTTATGGGATTTGACCGCCTGGAAGTAATTGCCCGGGATTATATCCCAGACATTGACCTCTCCAGTTTTTCGCAGTTGTTCCCTTATGGTCTGAACATATATGCACAGTGCTGCGCAATCCAGAGCCTCGTTAATGTCTCCAAGTTGCTTTAGAAGTTCCCGCTCTTCAGGGGTGGGCTTTTTGTGAGGGAAGTAACGGCGGGTGAGAATATCTGAGGTTCTCCCGATAATTGCCTTTTCTCCATTGAGATTGCAGTATTTTGATGCTTGGTAGGTGGGATATAGGCAGGATTCATCCTGAGGACGCAATAGGTGTTCTTCGATATCCCCATTTGGGTCATAGGTCAGTAGGATATATTTGCCTTTCCTCTCGTACAAATCAATCACGATTTCGGTGTGGTCCGCATTTCTGACCTCAAAGACCCCGTCTAGACCTAACTGGTCTGCAATATGAAGGGTTTCCTTGGCGTTTAGGGCCTTCCCGCTTTTGGAGTGCTGGTCCGGGCCACTAAATCCTAAATCCCGGATATATGTGATTGCGGCGTCTTTATGCAGGAGGACTTCTTTGACCATCTGAGAGATATTATTGGACATAATCTAATTAGTGATTATTTAATAGTAATATTTTTTAGTAATTATTCAATCTTCTGTATCTGCGGCGTAGATTTGTTGATTGCACCCTTTAGTTTGAACTCCTCAGCATCCTTCCACTTGACCTTGAATTTATCCACATTCAAAAACCCAAAAATCTCTTCGGAAAAAGCTGGAACAATAGGGTAGAGCATTATGGCCAAATTGTTCACCAAATTAGCGGAAACCACGCAAACCTCCAGTTTCTTTGCCTCTTCGGCCTTCCACGGCTCGCTGTTGTTGAAATAGGCATTTGAGACTTTGGCGTAGTGTATTATATTTTTGAGGGCTTCGGAGAACCTGGCGTCCTTGTAATTCTTCTCGATTTTGTCGAAGATTTCACCGGTTTCCTTGAAAATTTCTGAGTCCTTGGGCAAATCGACCTCAGGCACCCCCTGGAAGTTTGAGTGGCAGAAAGAAATCACTCTGTGGACAAAGTTTCCTATAATGTCCGCGAACTCGTTGTTGATTTTCTCCTTGAAAAGATCCATCGAGAAGAGGGTGTCATCGTTCTCCGGATAAAGGGCTGTTAAGGCAAACCTCCAGTAGTCTGTTGGGTGCATTTCAAGGGCTTTAGGTGTTGTAAGCCCAGCTCCCCTGCTCTTTGAGAACTTCATATCTTTTGTCTTAAGCCACCCTGAAGAAATAATCCTGTCGACCAGTTTCCAGTTTTCATTGCATCCCTTAAGCATTGAAGGGAAAATCACGGCGTGGAAAATTGAGTTGTCCTTTCCCATAAACTGCACGATTTCTACCTCGCCTGTAATGTCTTTCCACCACTTCTCAAATTCCTCGTTGGAGTTCAAAAACTCCTTTGTAAATGCCAAATATCCGATTGGCGCGTCAAACCAGACATAAAAGACCTTCTTGTCGTAGCCGTCCCTTGGCACCTTGAAGCCCCAGGAAGAATCCCTTGTAATCGCCCTCTCCTGCAAGCCCCCTTTGAGAAAGCCCAAAGTTTCGTTTTTGGCAAGACGGCTCCATCCCTCTGAATTTGTGACCCATTCCTTTAGCCAGCTCTCGAATTTTGGAAGCTTCAAATAGTAGTGCTTAGTCTTTTTGAATTCGATTTTTTCTTGACAGTTCTTGCACTCAGGGCCGATAATGTCTTTAGGGTCAAGGAGTCGCCCGCAGTCGTCGCACTGGTCGCCTCTGGCGAGCCCTCCGCAGTGGGGGCATTTTCCTTCAATCCAGCGGTCGGCAAGAAACCTCTGGCAGTTTGGGCAAAACGCGCTGTCAACCTCTTTTTCATCCAGAAAGCCGTTTTGGTCGAGCTTTTCGAAAATATGGACGGTAAGCTCCCTATTTGCGTCAGAATCGGTAATTCCATAATGGTCAAAGCTCATATTCAGCTTCTCAAAAATCGACTTTACCTCCTCGTGGTTTTGGTAGACTAATTCTTTTGGGGTTATTCCCTTCTCTTTTGCGGCGACCTCAAACATCGTGCCGTGTGAGTCAGAGCCGCAGATAAAAATTGTTTTTTCTCCTGTCAGGCGGCAGAACCGCGCGAAAATGTCCGCCGGAAGCACCGAGCCGACAATGTTTCCCAAATGAGGCACTCCGTGGATGTATGGGAGCGCTGAAGTGATTAGTTTCATAAATTAGGTGGGAATTTTAAGTTTTATTCTGAGAGGTTTTTATCTGTACCACAGGCATTATTTCCTCCTAAATCCTCCCTCTTTTTCCAAATACTTCCTATATTCAGGACCAAATCCCCAATTTTTCCGATTTTGCCGCCTTTTCGGCCTCTTGAAACAAATCGCAGTATTTGGTATCTGGGGGAAATCTGTAAACCTGCGCATAGCCTCCCCTCACAAGTGCCTCATTTATGAAAATATCATCAATGTAAACATAGCGCAAAAGCCGGCCATACCTGTCGGTTTCGGACACATCTTTTTCAAGCCTGACCTCTTTATTTAGGGCAAGGCTTTCTAAATAGCGGGTTGCCTCTTCATAATAGAATTCTCCCCTCTCAGGCGTGTCTATGCAAATCAGCCGCACTCTGCTTTCACCTTCCAAAACAAAAGTGTCGCCGTCTATCACGCGAACGACATTCGCAAATTCTCTGCCTTCGCCCGAAAAAGGCAATTCTTTTAAGTTCTGCCCAAAAGAAAGGAGAATGGCGGTGATTATAATAAGAGCGGAAACTAAGATTGGGCTTTGTCGCTTCATTTTTTCAAAAAGGAATATATTGCAATCAAAAGGAGGGCGGCCACAGAAACTGCAAGGGAAATTCGCGGGTCAAGCATTGCCGTAAATAGCACAAAAATCGCCGCCAGTATTGCAAGTGTCCCCTCAGGTTTGGAATTTTTTGCCATAACTATACCGCCCTTAAAAATAGCTGGCAAAAAATTTTTTCACAGGGAGTTTATAGGGAATCTGATAAATAAAGATTTTCTTTAAAAGAGCTAAAACCCTATAAAAAATAAAAGGCTACTCAGGAAGCGCCCCTGTGCACCTCCAATTGACTTCCGCTTCTCCTGTACTGATGTCTACAACGCATGCCGGGTTGCATATCGGGTTTGCCTCGAACGGCTCAAGGTCAATCCACCATGTGCCTGTATGGCTGTTGCAGAAATATTCTGAGCCAATCAGCCCGTGGTTTGCGCAGCTGCTTTGGGCGGCAATAGACTTCGCTTCATCAATGCGCATAACTTCCCCTGTAGGCGCTGAGCAGAAGTTTGTGGGCTCTTCAGGGGGCCTTTCCCGGCTTCCCATTACGCAGTAGCCGAGAGCGTCAGCAATCCCTTCAGGCATCTTGCAGTAATATCCGTCAGGGCATCGGTGTCCCGCAATTCCCCCGCATTCGCACAAAGCTTCGCACATCATGTCGCAGGCAACATCTGTTTTCCCTTGGTTATCAATTTGGCACCTGTTTGAGCACTCATTCCAGTGTCCCCTCGACTCTTCGCAAAATCCCCGGTGCATATAATCAATAGAGCCTATATCCTCAACAAAGGTATTTCCCTGAGGCGTCAGGCATTGCCGAGGGTAACTTTCCATGATGGCATAGCCTGCCGCCACGCACTCCTCAAAACTGCTGATTTCAGTTTCTATGGCAGGTACGCATGTTTTGCCGTCAAAACATTTGCCTTCACCGCAGTCGCATATTTTTACTTCATGGCTGTTTTCAGGAGAGCATCCGCAAGCTCCAATAAGGCAGTTATTTGGGAAGTCCCCCGCGGATTTGCAGCAAAAAGCAGTCTTTACTTCACCCCCAGAATCAATGCAGGCTTTCTGCGCATTATCCGAATTGCTTTCAAGGCATCCGCTAAGCGCAATCAGAACCAAAAGCAAACCTAAAGCTAAAATCCCTAGTCTCATGATTATATACTCCAGATGAATATTTAATCTATGCAAAGGCCGAAAGTTTTGGTTGTTTTCTACTCAAGGACGGGCTCGAACCGAAAGCTCGCGCTAAGCCTCAAAAAAAAGCTTCGGGCGGAGTATGAGGAAATTGTGGAGGAAAAAGAGCGAGCCGGAAAAATAGGTTTCTTTTACTGCGGGCTTGATACCCTTCTAAACAGGGGCGCAAAGATTAGAAAACCTAAGGAGGACCCTTCAGATTATAATTTGGCTGTTTTAGTGACCCCGATATGGGTTGGCAGAATGCCGCCTGCCGTAAGGGCATATTTAGCCCAAAACCGCGAAAAGTTCAAAAATCTGGCGCTTCTTTCTGTTTCAAAAAGCGGAACTATGAATCCTGAGGCGGTTTCTGATTTTGAGAGGCATTCCGGAAAAAAGCCGGTATGTACTCTTCTTTTGAAGGAAAAGGATGTTGAGAAAAGGACTCATGAGAAGAGGTTTGAGGGCTTTATCAGGGAGTTGGAATCTTTTGTCTGATTTTCCTAAAGGCAGGACATTAGCGTGTAATATTTGATTTTTAGGATAAAGCTTGTTTTGAAAAAAGATAGCATGGACGAGGTGGGAGTTGAACCCACGGCCTCCCGATTGCCAACCGGACATTCTACCACTGAACTACTCGCCCATAAATTACTGAAAATTAAAGTAATTCTGTTGCCTGCCAAATGATTTTTAACCAAATCCCGCCGACTCTTGGCAAAAATCAGCTGATATCTAATCAGGTCGGTTATCAAACGCCTAAATTTATATTTATATCTTACTTAGTTATGTTTAAGGCAGTATTGTATGATGTGGGGCTCCTTCGCGAAAGCCTTAACGCAATTTCCGAGATTGTTGACGAGGGAATGTTTAGGTTTAAAAAAGACGGCATAAGCCTTGTTACTCCTGATAGGGCGGTTATTGCAATTGTGGATTTCCTTTTGCTTCCGACAGCCTTTGAGAGCTACAAATGCGACAAAGATGTTGAGGCGGGCCTTAATATTGTAAAGCTTGTCCAGTTTATAAGGAAGGCAAAGCCTGAAGACAAGCTGACGCTTTCCCTTGATGAGGAAGAGGACCGCTTTGAGCTTACACTGGACGGCAACACTACAAGGAAATTTGCCGTTCCGATAATTTCTGTTATGCAGCAGGAAATGAAGGATATAAGCAAATTTGACTTCAAAAACAAGAACTGCGTTGAAGTGGACCCCAGCGTAATAAAAGAGGGTATTGAGAACGGGGCGCTTATATCCGATTCCGTCCTTTTGAGGCTTAACCAAGAGTCTTTTATACTCCGCTCAGACGGGGACTCAAGCTATACTCAGGTTAAGATTGATGCGGGAAATCCCCAGATGTACTCCCTAAAAAGCGATGAAGAGGTTTTTGCGAGGTACTCAATTGAATACCTAAGCAAGATGCTTAAGGCAAGCAAGCTGTCCGAGAAAGCAAAGCTTGAATTTAATAAGGATTATCCGCTTCACCTTGAATTTATGGTTAAGGACAAGATTCGGCTCGGTTTTGTTTTGGCTCCGAGGATTGAGGAATAGGTATATATACTTTAGGATAGTAGTTTTATGGTAGACGAAGTTCCAAGTTCAACAATTAGGGGAGTTTTGGGAGACAAGACTCTTCCATATCAGGAAACTGTAATAACCGGGAGAAATACCCGAGCATATAATAATCTGGAAGCGGAATGGATAAAATATATGGCTTCTAGCGGATATGACTTGAATATTACAACTTTACTTAAGCTCAGAAAAATAAGGCCGCGCCACAAAATAAAGGTCAGTTCCGGATATTCTAAAGGTATATACGATATATTGCCTGATTTGATGGGGCTTGCCCTTGCAAAATATGAGATTGGCGCCGCGCAAGCTATACCCCAACTGGACTGTATGGCTGAAGTAGAATGTGCCGGAGGAATTGAACCTGAAGATTATCATAGGGTGGCATTTAAACCGGTTATGGGCTATGGATACTCCGGAGAATTCCTGAAAACAATTGTTAATCAAGAAGTGGATCTTGAAGAGAGGCTTTCCGGACTAAATACCACAGAACTCAATGTTTTGGATTGGATTATAAGAAAAAGCCCCCTATATCCTCTTATATGGGATATAATGGAAAATGTTGCAGATAACAAAGAACACTCGCCTGTTTTAGCTCCCATATATACTGAACCAACTCAGGATGAATTTGAAGAAATAGTGGATATGGTCTTTAAGGATGGGGATACTTTAAGTAAAATCCGGCTAGAGTAGATTGCCGACCCAAAAGACAACTTAAAATAACTTTCCCACCATATTTTATGAACAGGAACCTTATTTTTCTGACGCTGGCATTTTTGCTGGTTTCAATGGGCTTTCTTGCCCACAAGCAGGTGACCACCGGCTTTTTTATCGAGAAAGGGGTTGAGCTTAAGGGGGGTGACCTGATTACCATTTCTTTTGATGGGGCGAGCTCTTCAGAAATCTCTGAAATGGCGGATGTATTAAGAAGAGATTATGGTGTGTCGGCTTACCCTGTATCTTCTATTGTAGGTGTAAGGCTCTCAATTGAGGCCCCGCAGGGCGCTTCTGAAGAAATAGTGAGAGTTGTTGAAGCCGCCTTGCCTGTAAGCGATTATGAGGTTAGCCAGATAGACCCAAAACTTAGCAGTTCAATCCTCTCCGAAATAACCCGGGGGATTATATTTGCTTTTGTTGCTATGGCAATTATTATTTTCCTACTATTTAGGAGCGTTGTGCCTTCATTTGCCGTAGTTTTGGCCGCCTTTTCAGATATTGTCGGGGCGGTTTTTTTAATGAACCTGATAGGTATTGAGCTGACTTTGGCGACTTTTATCGGGCTTTTGATGATTTTGGGATACTCCGTGGACACAAATATACTCCTGACTAACAGGACACTAAGAGAGAAGGGGCATTTTAAAGAGCAGTATAAAAGCGCCCTTAGGACAGGCCTTACAATGACGGCAACTTCCGTTGTTGCTCTTCTATCTATTATGCTTGTTGCCGGATACGGTTCGGTTTTTGGCCAGCTGGTGGCTGTATTGTTATTAGGCCTTTTGCTGGACTTGCCGAATACTTGGATCCAGAATGCAATAATTTTGGAGTATTTTAAGGATAAGTATCATAAATGAGTAATTATTTAATATCTTAATTAAAGGAGTTATGGAAAAGATAGATATTTGTGGCTTAGAGCAAGATTTTAGGGCAAAATTTCCGCCTGAAAAATATGGGCTTTTAGGTTATCTA
>CAZJKT010000011.1:0-37184 GCA_964547015.1 uncultured archaeon | reverse complement strand
AACACCAATTTCCCGAACAAAACTTTCGGGAAATCCCTCAAGATCCGACATAAAGCGAATATATGGCTTTTGTTATATATAATTAAATCCAAATAAATATATGGGATTTTGCGTTCAGAATCTCTCTCCTGAAGAAAAATATAAAATTATCGGGAAATTGATAGAAGAACTCCGGCTGAGAAAATATTCTTATCAGACAGGGAGGGCATATATGAAGATTGCCCGGCGGTTTCTGGATTCAAAAAAGACCCCAAGAACGTTTCTCTTAGGTCTGACAAAGAAAAGCAATTCGACGATGAGGACAAATTACTTTGCCCTCAAATTCCTCTTTGAAAGCGTGTTTAAGGAGAAATTCTTTGAAAAGCTCCCTCTTGCAAAGCCCTCTCAGAAACTTCCGATAGTCCTGAGCAGGGAGGAAATTGCAAAAATACACGCTTCTGAAACCAACCTCAGGCACAAGCTTTTGCTTGCCCTTCTCTATTATGCAGGTCTCCGGCTCAATGAGGCAAGGAACCTGAAGTGGGAAGATATGGATTTTGACAGGGAACTAATCCACTTAAAGACTGCCAAAGGCGGAAAGGAAAGGGTGGTTTTTCTCCACCCTAAGATTAAGGCGCTTCTGGAAGTTTCCGGCCTGAGAAGCGAAGGATTGGTTCTGGAAACGCAGAATGGCGAAAAATATGATAAGCGGACTCTTCAGCAGATTGTGAAAAACGCCTCCAGGAAGGCAGGAATTGTGAAAAAAGCAACGCCACATACTCTGCGCCACAGCTTTGCGACCCATCTTCTGGAGGGCGGAGCCGATATTCGTTACATCCAGCAGCTTTTGGGCCACAAAGACCTGAGAACCACCCAGATTTACACACATGTGGCGAACAGCAATATCAAGAACCTTGCGAATTTGCTTTAGAATTGCCATATAAGCCTTTTGGAATAAATTAACCTTTTGGGGCGTTCTTTTATGGAACGAAACGAGGCTTTATCCCTCCTCGAGGAGCATGTTAAAACCGCCAATATCAAAAAGCACTGCCTCGCGGTCGCGGCGATTATGGAAAAGCTGGCCGAAAAGCTTGGCGAGGACAAGGAAATTTGGTGGCTGACCGGAATCCTCCACGACATTGACTACGAAAAAACCGCCACCTGCATAGAAAAGCACGGCCTTGAAACAGCCAAAATGCTTGAGGGCAAAGTTGACGAAAAGATTCTTCACGCAATAAAGGCGCATAATGGGATAAACACCGGAGCCGCCCCGAGGGAAACTATGGATATTGCGCTTTTGTGCTCTGACTCGCTTTCAGGCTTAATTATTTCAACTGCCCTCATTATGCCTTCAAAAAAGATTTCAGAGGTCTCAATTGAGAGCCTCAAAAAGAAGTTCAAAAAAAAGGATTTTGCCAGAACCGTTTCGAGGGAGAAAATTATGACCTGCCAACGTCTCAACCTCTCGCAGGAAGACTTTTTCGCAATAGGGATTGAAGCGCTAAATGGGATTTCAGGAGATTTGGGTCTTTAGAGGCAAACGCCTAATTTTTAATTTTACCTACCCTATTTATGACCGGGATGGTGTAGCCTGGCAGCATAAGAGACTGTGGAGAAGCCTTTTCAAAAAAGGCTTCAGCCAAAACGTAAACGCAACATACGCCGATGGCAAAGCAGAAATCTCTTGGGGCGGGTTCAAAGCAACCCTTTTTTGGCTAAGCTGGCTAAGAAGGTCTGCACCCCAAAAACCGTAATTCACAAGGTGGATTGAGGGTTTGTTGGGTGCGTTGGTGAAAATCCCGCTCCCGGTCCTCTAAATTTATTCTCCTTCGAGAATCCTGTGCATCAGAATCCCGCATACATAAAAATTCAGTTTCTCCAGCCCACGTTCCAGCCCTTTCTTTTCATCTTCATCAAGCCCCAAAACATCCAATTTTCCTTCCATCTCCGCCTTTGAAATCGCTTCAAGCTCCAAAATCGGCATATCTTTTAGCCTCCTCAAAACTGAATTTACATTTCCCCTGCCCATTTCAAGAGCAAGCTCACCCCTCAGCTTAACTGCCTCAGCCATAATAATCTGAAATATAGTTAAATTAAGTTATATCTAATCTATTATCTAAGTTATGGGGTACTATCCTGCCGGTAACAGGCTGGTGATATGGAATGAGCTCTACAAGCGCGGAGGCAAAGCAGGACTCAAAAATCTGGAGTATTCTTATGAGGGGAAGAATCCCGAAAAGCTTATTGCATTTCTCCCAAAGCTTGTAAAATTCATATTTGGCCCAACCACCTGGCAGCAAAAGGAAGTTAAGGTTACTGAAGGCGGCTATAGCGCCACATGGTATCTTTTCAGGGATTTGGATGGGTTTACCTATTTCAGGGTTGATGTTGACCTGAAAATAAAATACAAGGACGGCAAAGGAAGCGCAAAGATAAAGCTTGGAGAGCCGGTTATGATTACCGAATATACGGTGGACTCAGTCTGGCAGAAAAGCTTTTTTTATGAGATTTTTAGGATGTTTTGGCACAATACATTTTATGACAAAAAGCTGAGGGCGCATATGGACTGGGGGAGAAAGCAGGTTTCATGTTTTGAGGAAAAGCTCTTTGCTTATTTTGATGAACTGAACTCAAAAGGATAATGGCCAAGCTCAAATATGTGGATAATCTGGTTTACCCGAAAGAAAAAGAGGTTATAAAGTTTGAAGGCCCCGAGCCTTTCAGGCTTTATGGCGCGATGAGAAAGCTCCTCCTGGATACTTTTGAGCTTGCCGGAAAAGATATTTTTGAGCCGCAACTTAAGTGGGACGCGACAGGCGAGACTAAGTACTTTTTTGTAAAGTGGAATATAGCAAAAAGCATTGACCGCTGGTCAAAGCTTGAGTTAAGCATGACCTTTCAGGGAAGCCAAAATTCAAGGACGCGCCTTGGGGACATGTCTTTTTCTATGAAGCCGAAGTTTGTTACAGAGGTGGAGGTAGGTTTTTTGCAAAGGCCGTTTTGGTGGATATTTTATCGGTTTTTTTACCGAAATCAGAGGGTGGAATCCTTTTATCGGGCAAAAAGCATATTCAACCAGTTTAAGGCAAATGTAGGGGCGGTTTACGGAATGGAGCCGGCGCCTTCAGAGTAGATTGGGCTTTTATTACTTGCCGCTTAACCTAATTATGGGCTCGTAGTCCAGTTGGTTAAGATGAAGGCTTTCTTTTTTCAAAAGAAAGCCCTCAACGTCAAAGAAAACCAGATTCCTCGCCGCTTGCGGCGAGTATATTACCGAATGGCGTTGGATTTCCTGACAAACGTCGCCTTTACACGGCGAAGATCCCCAGTTCAAATGAAGCTTTTTCTTGCGAAGAAAAAGCCTCAACGCAAAAAGAAGCAGATTCGTGCTTCGCACAAATATTATGGAAATCTGGGCGAGCCCATTATTTATATATAATTATTTTCAATTATGTCCCTAAGATGCATGTATGAAAAGGTTTGTTCTGAATTAGTTGGAGAAGATATGTTTAATTTAGGCATATACCTGCCGATTAAGGAAACTGAGGGGGATCTGGTAAGAAACTATATTTCTACAGTTTGCCCAAAAGGCCAGAATTTATGTGATTGTGAAATTTGCGGTGAGCCCTACTCAATGCTTTTGGAGAAGCGCTTCCCTAAAGAATTTCTTGAGGCCGGAGGGGTGAAAATTATAATTAGGCCGGATATCCAAGCTGAAATAGATAAGAGGCTGGCGCAAGGCGCCTGAATATTGATTATGAAAAGCCAGGAAAAATGGGGGCTTGGACTGCTTTTGCTAGGGGCGGTCATTATTGCTATTTTTGCTGCGCTAAAGGCCCCGCTTTTTGTTGGGGTGGTATATGGCATTCCCCTGATTGCGATGGGGCTTGCACTCATAATTTATCGGAACAGGGAGAACAAGATAGAAAAATAGGTAAAAATAAGGAATTATTAGCTATATTATGGGAGAATTTTTGGTCAGCACAGTAGAATCTGTTCCGGGCTATGAGGTAAAGGAAATTCTTGGCACAGTCACAGGAAACACAGTTCGGGCAAAGCACCTTGGAAAAGATATTCTTGCCGGGCTAAAAAAGCTTGTTGGCGGAGAGCTTGAGGAATATACAGATATGCTTAATGACGCAAGGGAAGAGTCCATGAACCGGATGGTAAAATCCGCAAAAGAATTAGGCGCGGATGCGGTTATTGGCGCGCGGTTTATGACCTCAGCCGTGTCTCAGGGCGCGGCAGAGCTTTTGGCCTTTGGCACAGCGGTAAAGCTTAAGAAAAAAGCCCGATAGGTTGTTTTGTATTTTTGGCTCTTTAGTTTCATTAAATTAAATAAAAATTAGAAAAATTCCTAAAATCAGAACTTAAGCAAGCCGTCAAGGAGTTTGTTTCTTTCGCCTTCATATCCCCTAAACAGCCTGTCAAGGACCCGTTCGATGTAAGCAACCCTTTGTTCGATCTTGTTCATCATTTTCATCATTTCAATCAATGCGCACCAAACCTGGGCTACCTGTATGTTGTCTGACCCCTTATAAGCGCACCTGTGTCTCCTTGTAGCTTCCAAAAGCTCATTAAGTTTTGCTTCATCTTCGACAGGAAGGTATTCCTTCCAGTCTGCCGCTTCCCTATCTTTTCCTGTGTTTCCAAACATTTTTATCACCTAATTATAATTGTATAGATATATATAAATACTTTTTTCTACTGTAAAGTGGCATTAAATATGCTGAATTTTGGCTAAATATGCAAATCTACTAAAATTATGAGGATTTCCGAGCAGATTTTTCCCCGTAGCGTCGCCCTGATAGGCACAATCAGCAAAGAGGGGATTGCAAACCTCATGACCGCAAGCTTTGTGATGCCGGTGAGTTTTGAGCCAAAAATGCTGGCTTTCTCAATTTCCCCCTCCCGCCACAC
Source organism: uncultured archaeon (assembly GCA_964547015.1). Taxonomy (GTDB): domain Archaea; phylum Aenigmatarchaeota; class Aenigmatarchaeia; order QMZS01; family QMZS01; genus JAFGCN01. The sequence continues at coordinate 32,285 of CAZJKT010000011.1, read as the reverse complement.
ATTCAAAAATCTGCAGGATGTGCCGGAATTTTCGCTAAATCTGCTGGAAGTTTCCCAAAAAGAGGCTGCAGCGATTTGCGGCTCAAATTCCGGGCGAAATACTGATAAATTCGCTTTATCAGGAATAAATCCCCAAAAATCCTCAAAAATTGCCCCGCCATATGCTGATTGCCCGGTTTCATTTGAGTGCAAAGTGGAGAATGTGGTTGAGGCAGGGGATCATTTCGTGGTCATAGGGAGGGTTTTGGCGGAACATGCCAAAAAGGGAGATTTTAGGCCCCTTTTGCATAAGGGAGGGAGCGAGTATATGTGGGCACAGTATTTGGGTTAATTTTTTTCCATAAAATATTTCATTTTGCTTGTAGCCGCTCTAACTTCCGAGATTGCCGCATCATCTGCCCTATTTTCTAGGGCATATTTCATTATTGGGCGGACAGATTCTATTTTTCGCCCGAACCTATCCATCCATTTGTGCCTTGGAAAGACCCAAAGGTGAAAGTCGTGAACAGTATCCTCGTTTTGGAAGATATATACATCCTCTATGCCAAGTATTTGTTTCATTCCTCTCCTCAGCCTTTTTAAAAGCTGTATGAACTCAATTGCTTCTTCTTCGGTAAACTCTTCAACAGAGCGGATTTTGCGTCTTGAGGCGATTATAAAAAATCCCTCAATAGGTATATACCAGTCCTGGTGTACATCAAAGTGCTTGGTTATAATGACCTTTTCATTAGGGAATAGGTTTTTTGGCTCCATAACTGGAGGATATTTGCGCTTTAGTAGTTAGAAAAAAATTCTATGCTAAAGGATTTTTCCTCCATAAGGTTTTTTGAGGCAACGCCATTATTTTCCCGGACATCCTCAGCCTTCAGAAAATGCCAGCCCTCATTGTTTGCCTTTATTGCTACAATCGGAATCGCCCCGGCTTTTTGCGAAAAGTCAAAAAGCGAGCCCATCTGCCTTTCTGAGATTCGCACAGTAGTTGCCCAGGACTTGCACTCAAAGGCAAAAATCGCCCCTCTCTTGCAGGCAATGACATCTATCGTGTCGCGTCCTGATTTTGGGGCCCTAAGCGTTGCAAAACCAAGGCTTTCAAGGAGTTTCATCAGCTCATGTTCGGCGCGAAACCCTTTTTTGTAGTTGTGCATAAGTGTATTGCGGGCGAAAGATTAATGGGGAGGGGGCATTTTTTAAAAAATAGTTTTATTATAGTTTCCTGCTAAGGCTGAGATGGCCCTATTTACCCGAATTTTACCTTCAGCATAAGGAGAGTCCCAACAAGCAAAATACTGACCGAATTTGCGGCAATCAGAGGAATGTCAAAGACCATTATTCCGTAGGTCAGCCACAGCCCAACGCCAGAAAACATCAGAAAAATCCACCAGATTGAGATATCTCCGGTCTTTTTTGTCTTCAGGCTCTTTATCACTTGCGGCAGGCTCGAGACTGTGGTCAAAAGCCCTGCCAAAAGCCCGACAATAACCGCAACCTCCATAATAATAGCCCAATCGGATTAATTAGGGGCTTCTCCTCCCGGACCCAAAAAAGCCTAATAATCTCAGCTTTTAATGTAAATTTAAGGTAATATTATGGAACTTGAAGAGCTAAAGGGGAAAATAATCAAAGGAGCGGGAATTTCAGAAGGTGAGCTTGACGAAAAAATTGAGGAAAAAGTCATTGAGCTTTCCGGCCTTGTCTCTGAGGAGGGCGCGGCATATATTGTCGCAAAAGAGCTTGGCCTTGACTTGATTGAGAAAAGGGACTTGAGTCTCAAAATCAAGAATATACTCCCCGGCCTGAAGGCAATAGATGTTGTCGGAAAAATACTTTCCCTATCGGAAATGAGGGAATTTAAGAAAGGCGACCGCTCAGGGAAGGTGAGAAATATTATGATAGGGGATGAGACCGGCTCTGTAAGAGTTGTATTTTGGAATGACCTGGTGCGTTTTTTGGAGAAGTTCAATGAGGGAGATGTTGTAAAGATTGGAAGGGGATTTACAAAGGCAAATTCATTTGGGATGCCTGAAATCCATATGGGAAACACAAGCACAATCGAGAAAGTTGATATAAAGATTGAGGCGGCAGAGGCAAGCAGGCCGTTTTCTTCAGGGACTATGGCCGGAGCGATGAAGGGGGAAAGAAAGCCGCTTGAAAAAGCAAAAGAAAATGACTTTTTGGAGACTAAGGCTTTGATTGTCTCGACATTTGAGTCCGAATACCTTACCTGCCCGTTGTGCGACGGGAAGCTTGAGGAAGAAGGGGGAGAATATATCTGCCCCAAGGATGGAAAAGTCGAGCAAAAAAAGAATCTGATAGTCAAAGGCTTCATTGATGACGGGACAATTGCCCTGCGGTTTGTGGCTTTCAGGGAAGTTGCCGAAAAAATAAAGAAGGAAAAGCTTTTGGGAAAGGAAGTCACACTTACGGGCCGGATAAAGAAGAATGACTATTTTGGCAATCTTGAGCTGTTGGCAAACCAAGTTAATGAGCTTGATTTGGAGTCTGAGATAGAGAAGCTACTATGAAGCCGAACTTGTGCGAATTGGTGGTTGCTGAAGTGAGAGAGGTGCACTCAAACTCAATTGATGCGGTTTTGGTGGAGTACGGCGATATGAAGGCTTTTTTAAATGTGGCTAATATTCCCGGACTATGGATAAGGGATGTTAGGAAATTTATAAAGAAGGGGGATATAATCGTTGCAAGGGTGGTGCATATTGACGGCCAGGCTGAGCTTTCCATGAAGAAGGTTTCAAAAGAGCAGTCTGACAAAAGAAAGAACCGCTACAGAAAAGAGCTTAAGTCCGTAAAGATGTTCAAGACCGTTTCAAAGGAGTTTGGGATAGGTGATGAGCTGGCGGACAAGGCTGTTGAAAAGCTTAAGGAAAAATACGGCGGGATTTATGAGTCCATCAAGCTGATGAGGGAGGAGGAGACGGAGTTTGGGCTTGATGGGGCGTTTATGCCTGTTCTTGAGAGGTTTGGGACAGGGGAAAAAACCTATGAGTTTAAGGCAGAACTCATCCTTCATTCAACTGCGGGAGACGGGGTTGACAAAATAAAGGCTGCTTTAGAAGAATTGGGGGATGTGAGGGCATCTTACTTGGGCAGCGGGAGATTTATGCTAAAGCTGGTAACTACTGACCCGAAGCGTGGAGAAAAGCTCCTTGAGGGAGCCGCGCAGAAGGCTATTGATAAAATGAAGTCTATGGGGGGCATAGGGGAATTCAAGAAAATTAAATAAAGTAAATAAAATAGGCAAGCCCCTACTTTTTCTCTTCGATTTCTATTGCCCCAACCGGGCAGATATCTTTTGCTTCACCATTTGATCCAATCTCATCTACAACCGCATTTAGCGCTTTTGCCTTGCCTTCATCATCAACCTCCCAATTGTTGCAAACAGCCGCGCATGAGCCGCAGCCGATGCACTTCTCCCTGTCTATGATTAGTTTGAACATAATATTACAAAACCCAAAAAGATAAAAATAGTTTAAGCCCTTCTTAGAGTATCGAGTATTCGCGTGTCTATACCGTCCTCCTGCTTGTCCATTTTCTGCTCCATTGAGGCAAGCTTTCGCTCAAGCTCTTTTACGGATCTTTTGAGGCTTTCAAGGTCATTTTGCCGGATAAGGCTTAGGTCTGTTTTTACCCTGTCTATTTTGCTGTTTTGGGCATTAAGCTTGTCTTTGAGCACATTCACCAATTCGAACAGAAAGTCCTGTATCTTTGTTGTTGCCGCCCGCTCTTCGCCGACTCTGGCTTTTTCCCTGTCTGGAACGCCTTGTATTTCTATTGCCATTTATTTACTTATAATTAATTAAATATACCATTGTAGCCTGAAAAAGGCGGCTTAGAGATTACATTAAGGTATGTTTATTGGGCAAAAGGGTTACTTGGATATTAAGGGACGATTTTATTTTGTTTCTTCACCTTATTATGGGCCTGTGGTCTAGCCCGGCTAGGACGTCGCCTTCACATAAAGACTTTCTTTGCGAAAGAAAGTCCTTAACGTCAAAGAAAGCAGATTCCTCATTTGCCTTCGGCAAATGAGTTATAAACTAATGGCGTTTTTTGGAAATGGCGAAGATCCCCAGTTCAAATTCAGCCCTTTTCTTAAGAAGAAAAGGTCCGACACCCCCAAAAGAAAAGTTACTGCTTCGCGGGATATTATGAAAATCTGGGCAGGCCCATTTTAGAATTGCTATAAAATTGCAATAAATTAAGCTTCAGCAATTTTAAGGAGTTCATTATAAATTTTAACTGCATTACCGTATGCAGTTAGATTATCTCCATTAGGCTTGTAGCCTTCAATAATAATGCCGCGAGTATCAAGGATTTTCGCAACATCCCCAAGATAAGAGCTGGCAAGGCTTTTCCAACCAAGATCATAATATCTTCCAACCTTGTATAAGGCTTCTGAAAGGGCATTAAGGTCATCATCACTTAAAATCGGAAAATCAGGCTTATTCTCTACGAATCCCCAAAGGTTATATTTTCTGGGCGGGCTTTTGTATTCCTGAGAGTGGTTTAATATATATTCTCCTCTTGCCTGCCCCCCGGGTGTAGGCCCTCCTCCTTTAGGGTTTCTGCGGGCAGTCTTTCTTATCTGCCCGTATTTTCTGGGCATTTCAGGGTCACGGCCTTTAGAACGACTTCGTTTTCCTATAATTACTCTCGGATAAATATATAGATTCTAAGCTATTCTCCGTCATCAAAATCCAGCTCTTCCCCGCAGGAATCGCAAAGTATAGGCCCTTCATACCCGTCATAGAAAATCCTAATTGACACACAGGTTTTTTTACTGCAGTGGGGGCATTCAAAAGTAATTATTCTTTCTTGCATATTCTTATGTTGGACATAATCATAAATAGCCTTTGGCTTATTTTTCCTGCCTATTGCGCTAATGTTAGCCCTGTCCTTTTGAAGGGAAGGCGCCCGATTGATTTTGGGCGTAATTTTGTGGACGGGAGGCGGATTTTGGGCGACGGAAAGACAATTAGGGGTTTTTTGGGTGGAACTTTTTTTGGGTTTTTGGCAGGCTTAATTTTGGTATTTGCGCAAAACTTCCTCCATATACCCCATCTTATATTTGGGCATACTTATCTGACCGCATTTTTGCTGTCTTTTGGGGCGCTTTTAGGCGACCTTATAGGCTCGTTTATTAAGAGGAGGTTTAATCTTGAGAGGGGGGCCGAGGCCCCAATACTGGACCAGCTTGACTTCCTTATCATCTCTTTGGCGCTTCTCTCTATTGTTTCGCCTATTCCTCTGTCTTGGGCGATTTTTCTTTTAATTTTGACGCCTATAGTTCATCGGGAGTCAAATGTGCTGGGTTATATTCTTAAGCTCAAAAAAGTCCCCTGGTAGTCCCTTATTTTTTAGCCGCTTTCTTTTTTGCAGGGCTTTTTTTGCGAGGGGCCTTCTTTGGAGTTTCCTTCGCCTTGCCGCCCTCTTCATGGGATTCTCCTTCCGGCTCTTGCGGGCCGGCTTTCTCTTTTCCCCAATCTTTCTTGGTTTCACATTTTGGGTCAAGGCACATATTAAAAGGCCGCCTGCCCTTCCTTATAATTTTTAGTATCGGAGTATTGCACTTCTCGCAAATCTTGCCTGTTTTTTCTATCCCGCAGTTTCGAGGCAGAGGGTAGGCATTTTTGCAGTGGGGGTAATTTGTGCACCCTACAAAACGCGAGCCGTTGTACATTGCAATAAACTTCAGCTCACCGTCGCACTTGCCGCAGGGCCCTATCCTGCTTTGCTCTTCTTTTGTCTCCTCAACAGAGCCCATAAGCCCCGCGCCGATTTCTTTTTCATGTGCGCGGAATTTCCTGAATGTGGCAATAAGGCTTTCTTTTGTATCCGCCAAGACCTTCTCCTGAGTGTTTTTTCCTTCCTGAATGGCCTCCATTTCTCCCTCAAGCTTTGCGGTAAGCTCTTCTGAAACAAGTTCGGGAACATATTTTTCAAGGGACTCAATAACGCGAATTCCCAGGCCCGTTGCCGAGATTTTTTGCCCCTCAATATAGTTCCTGTCATAAAGGGTCTGGATTATTGCGGCCCTTGTTGACTTTGTGCCAAGGTTTCTTTTTTCAAGCTCTTTTACAAGGCTGGCCGGGGAGTACCTTTTTGGGGGTTGGGTTTCCTTCGAGAGGAGGTTGAGCTTGTGTATGATAAGGGATGTCCCTTTTTTTTGCAAAGGGAGTTCAACTTCCCCTAATTTTGCAAAAGGGTAGAACTCAAGCCAATTTTTGGCCACAGTTTTTACTCCGGTGCAGGAGAATTTGTGGGCGCCTATAAGGGCATTTATTTTTACCGAAAGCCTTTCTGCGGGCTCGCCGAATGTTGCAAAGAACCTGTGCACAATAAGCTCGTAGAGATTTTCCTCTTCTTTTGTGATTTTTCCGGGAAGCTCGCCTGTGGGATAAATCGCGGGATGGGCGGGATCAGTCTTTTTTCCGTTGTTTGGCTTTAGGTCTTTTCCTATCAGCTTTTTTCCAAGCCCGTATCTTTGGCATAATTTTCCAAGGATTTTCCCGTATCCGATTTCGGGGGGGAGCTGTTGGGAGGAAGTTCTTGGGTAGGATATAACGCCCTGAAGGTATAGCTTTTGGGCTATTGCCTGAGTTCTTGAAGGGCTGTAGCCGAATACCTTGTAGGCCTCGGACTGAAGGTCTGTGAGGTTGAAAGGTGTGGGTGGATTGATTTTTGCCTTTCTTGTCTCAATCCCGTCAACAACCGCATCCTTTCCCAGGCACTCGCCATATATCTTTTCTGCATCCGGCTTGTCCCATATCTTGTCTTTTTCATATTCAAATGTCAGAGGCTCGGGGAACTTCTCGCCGGGCCCGTTTTGTTTTGTAATGAAGTTTATCTGCCAGAAGGGGATTGGAACAAAAGCCTGAATTTCTTTTTCCCGATTGACAACTATTGCAAGGGTTGGACCCTGAACGCGCCCTGAAGAGAGGAGGTAATACCTGTTTGAAGCGGACTTTACTGAGTTTGTGAGGGCTTTTGATATATTTACGCCGTAGAAGAAATCAAGAAAGTGGCGGGTAAGGCCTGCCTGAGCAAGACCTTCATTAACACCCGCTTTTCTGCTCTCAAAGGACTTTTTTAGTTCGGGCTTTGTGAGCGTTGAGAAGAGCATTCTTGATGCCTTGCTTTTTGGGCATAGAAATCTGTATATATTATAGCCTATAACTTCGCCTTCAACATCATAATCTGTTGCTATGGTTGTTTCATCCGCAGCTCTTCCCAGTTGGGACAGGGCTTTGTAGAACTTTGCGATAAAGCTGTTGTTTTTGAATGCGGGCTGCCACTCAAGGTCGAAATTAGGATAGGGCCTCTTGGATTTTTCCCGAAGCCCGAAAATGTGGCCTGCGGCAGAGGATACTATTGTTTTTCCGTCGCCGGACTCATAATAGCTCACGCCGCCAATCTTTCGGATAAAATAGCCTTCTATAAGGGCATCGGCAATTTTCTTTGCGGCGGTCGGCTTTTCAGCGACTATTAAATGCACCATATATAACAGGTCATTTAAACTTTTTAGTGCGGTTTTAAAATTTAACTATATGGTTGGTATAATATATTATGGCTAAACCTCAGGGAAGCCCTTTTAGGCTTTGGCTTTTGTTCGCTTTATATATGCTGTTTTTTGCATTAAGCCCCCTTCTGGCGGAATATGGAGGCTTTGTATGGGAACTTTGGCAATTCGCGATTATAGCAAATATTATTTTCCCCCTGATTCTTTGGCGGGCATCAAAGGAAATGCTTAAGGGCAGGCTGAGCGAAAATAAGGCAGTCAAGGCCCGGCCAAGAAAATATGTCAAGGTTCCGGGGCTTGACCTGGGATTTTCTGTGAAAATTCTCTCAATCCTATTAGGGTTTGCTGTAGCCCTTCCGGGAATTTTTTGCTTTAGGGAATATTATCCTGTTTCCTCTTATGGCGGGGCTTACTTTTTCAATGGCCTTTTCTGCGCTCTTTTTTTGCTTTGGGGGGCGGCAATTGCGATTGCAAGCTATACTTATCTTAGCGCCAGAAAAATTACCCACCGGCACCATTTGAGCTACCATGTGTATGCGCCGGTTTTAGGGGTTGTGGTGGGGATAGTTGCTTCAGTTAGCGTTCTTTTGACGATGGTATATTATTTTATAATTTCAGGGGCCGCAGGGGCAAGTGTCGGAGCCCCCGGCGGAATATTTGCATCCTTATTTCAGGTTTCTTTGCATCAGGCGGGGCTTTCAGCATTTTCCCCAATGGCAGTTGAGCTTATATACGGTGTATTTCTGATTCAGTCTGTAATAATTATATCTTCTTTTATTTCAAGGCTAAATTACGGGCATAATTCTGTTGTGGAATATCTCCTTATTTCAAAGAACCTGTTTTTGGCGGTCCTGTCCTATTCAGTTATCTTCTTTGTGATTCCTTCTTTGTTCTCTCCAATAATCTGGAGCCTGGGATTTGCATGAAGTCGGAAAGGCACAATTATAAGCCAAGTTTGGAATCATCCTGACTGAGGTATTGCAAAGGCTGAAAGTTTTATAATTTAAGATTTTACAATTTAAACTCCTTAATCGCCTTTATAATTTCCTGCATCTTTTTTTGGTTTCCCTCGTTTATGGTCCCGGTAACAATAATGTCCGCGCCGGCTTTGAGCTTCTCTATCGCAGTTTCTTTGCTCCTTATGCCCCCGCCAACAATTATCGGAATATTTAAGTGCTTTCGCACCTCAGCTATCGCCTCGTTTGAGACGGGAATTTGCGCCCCGCTTCCGGCTTCAAGGTACACCAGCCCCATACCGAAATATTGGGCGGCCAGAGCATAGGTTACCGCTATCTCGGGCTTTTCATTAGGGATTAATTTGGGGTTTCCTACAAACTGGGCCATGGTCTTTTTTCCGGATTCAAACATTATATAGCCCATTGGAATCGGCTCTATTCCATAGGCTCTTATAAGGGGCGCCCCCTTGACAGGCTCTTCAATAAGGTAGGCAGGGTCGCTTGAATTCAAAAGGCTCATAAAAAATATGGCGTCCGCATGCCTTGATATTCCGGCGTGCGAGTGGGGGAAAAGAATTACGGGAAGGTCCAGCTCAAGCTTAAGCCGCCTTACAACTTCATCTAAATTCACCACAACTGTTGGGGAAGAGCCTCCGACCATAAAAGCGTCTGTTCCCGACTCTTTTGCCAGTTTTGCGAGAGCCACGGCCTCATCTACAGATTGCTTGTCTGGGTCTATAAGTGTAATGTGGATTTTTTGGCTTTTAAGCTTCTCCTTGAGTTCGTTAAATACCATAATTGTTATTCGGGATAGTTTAAAAGCCTGCTGAGGGAGAAAAGCATTTATTATTTATCGCTAACTTAGGGCTTTTTGGGGGGCATCGGGCGCCTTTGTTGGCTTGGGCCAACTTATGGCTCAGGTTCCCCTTATCGGTTCTTTGAGGCAATATACTCAACATATTTGCTGAAAGCCGGCCTTGTTATAAAGATTCCAATCAATATCCCAATTACGGTTGTTAGGGCAAATCCCCCGATTTCCTTAAAGACGCCAAAACCCGCAATAAAGATAGGGACCATTGCAAATATGGTTGTTGCGCCCGCGCCAAATATCATAAAATATGCCCTCTTAAGCCCTTCTCTGACTGAATATCTCTCTTTTTGCTTTATGGTTTCGGTTATAATCAGGATTTGGTCATCCACCCCAAAACCGATGGCTGCGATTACCCCTGCAAGGGCAAGGCTTGAAAGGTTCCAGTTTGTGATGGCGGCAAATCCGAGAATAAGGATAACTTCTGATAGCATGGTCAGGATTACGCCAATAGAAAGCTCAATTCGCCGGTAAACCGCAAATATCACAAGGCTTACCATTATAATAGCGATAAGGCCCGCCCATGCGATTATTTTAAGATAGCTTTCCCCAAAAGAAGAGCTAAGCTGGTCTAGGGATACTATCTCAATTTCTGTAGGCAGGTCGCCGGATTTAAGCACGGCCGTCAGGGTTGCCCTGCTTTGCAGAGCTTCTTCCTTTGTCGCGCCATACCCGGTAATAACCGGGTTTGTGATTTCCCTGCCTTTAAGCCCCGAGGATATGCTCAGGGAATCTATCTCTTTTTTATCGAGGTAGAGGTGAATATTTTCGGAAAGCGAAGTTCCCCCTCCGGCAGAAGGCACCGCATTCAAGTTCTGGGTAAGTTCCGCAAACCTTTTTGCCCCTTCTCCGGAAATTATAACCCCGAATTGGTATCGATAGCCCCCATCCTGAGCTTTTTGGAGATAGCTTACTTCAGGCGGGATTCCTGTTGCAATGATGTCCCTTCCCGTAAAAACTAGGCCCTCAATAACCGCTTCCCCTCGGGTGATATTTTTGGCAAGGAAGGCAATTTCCTTGAGGCTGAAAGTTTCACCCAAAAGGTATTCATTTCCGCCTATCCTGATTGTATCATTTCCGGCAATTTCCAGGGTAAATTCTTCATTAGTCCCCTCAAGGAACTTGCCTAAGTGGAAGGTTTCCCCGTCCTTGAGCCTTAAAGGAATTGTGGCCTCAAATTCCCCCTTTCGGGATATAAGGTCTTCTATCTCCTGAGGGGTGCCGCCCGCAATTGATACCATTACAAGGCTTTCTTCGCCGACCTCAACTTTTCTGAATTCCGCCTGCCTAAGCCCGTAAACATTTATCCTGGTTTCAAGAGTTGATATAACCTCATCTAATGTTGTGTTTGTCACATTTTGCGGCTTTAGGAGCGCCCTTGTCCCTCCCTGTATATCAAGGCCGAACTTAAGGTTTGAGCTTGGCAGCTTTTCAACGGATATATTAAAAGTCTCGTCGCCCTTTAGGGCAATAGTCTGGGTGCCTCTGTCTGTGGAGAGCACCAGATAGCCGGATTTTCCCTGAAACTCAATAAGGTCGGCAAGCTCCATTATATTTTGCCTGTCCCCTGAGCCCATCATTTCAGCAGAATATAAGATTGTTCCGGGCGAGATTTTTCCGTAAAAAGCCCCTTCCCCAACTGAGGTGACGCTTACCCCAATAGTGTTTGGGCGGGGAGCTATAGCGAATATAGATATAACTATAAGTATTGCAAGAAGCAATATTTGCCACTTAAATATCAGTTTTTTTAGGCTCATAAACTAACAGCAAAATTAATAATTTGGCTGCAGTCGGGAGCCTTTGTGGCGGGACAAGCAAGGCTTTTGTGGTTAATAAAGCAAATATAAATATCTAGCCTTATATTGTTATTGGGAATATGCGTAACTTTTCTGAAAATTATATATAGCCGAGTAACGTAAAGTATTTATATATTCAAAATAAAGTTATAATATGGTCATAACACAACTGGTTCCAAGAAAAGTCTTGGAGGGATTGAGGGGAATAGGGCTTAATTTATATGAGAGAAATATATATGCCGCCCTTCTCATAAAAAAAGTTGCAACAGCAAGCGAGCTTTCAGACCTTTCAGGAGTGCCGAGGGCAAGGGCATATGATGTCCTTGAGTCATTGGAAGAGAAGGGGCTTGTGGTAATACAAAGCGGCAGCCCGTTTAAGTATGTGGCTGTTGAGCCTATGGAGGCATTTGACAGGATGAGGCTTAATATGCTAAAGAATGCAGAGGAAGCCGGCAAAAGGCTCAAGGAGCTTAAAACTACGGAGATAATGACAGACCTTACCGCGCTTTACAATAAGGACCTTAAGGTCATAAACCCTTCAGACTTCAGCGGAGTGATAAAGTCAGAGGATAAAGTAAACTTTCACATAAGGACGATGCTAGGAAAGACATCAAAATACGCAAAGATACTTACTACAGAGAGGGGGCTTGAGAACCTCACCTACCACATAAAGACCCTAAGCAAGCTTAGGGGAGCAAAAGTGCCTGTAATGGTGGCTGCCCCTATAACCGACAGGAATAGAAGCATTGTTGCGGAACTTGCCCCTTATGCGGAAATAAGAAATATTGCCGACCTGAAGAGGGACTACTCAAGAATGCATATCTATGACGGAGAGCATGTCCTGCTTGGGCTTACTGACGAGAAAATGGTAGAGCCTACACAGGATACCTTGTTTTGGACAAAAAGCGAACACATGGCCCAAAACTTAATGGAGCCTGTTTTCGACCACTTGTGGAAAAAAGGCACGCCTGCAGGAAAATAATCTGTTTTAAATTTTTGCTTAGTATTTAGGGTTTTCCAGGGTAACCTTTAGGCTAAGAAAAGGCTATCCCCGCATAGCCGACAATTGAGGAAACATCGTGCGACCGTGAAAAGGAATTGTCGTAGCCTACTTTTTCAATTGTTTTTGCTTTTAGAATCCTTGATATTTCCATAAGTAGGGTTATAGGGGCGACTCCGCAGACGGTAAGGTCGTTGTCCAAAATGTAGTTGTAGAAACTTTCGGGGTCGCCTTCAATAATTCGGGCGATAATTTTTTCATCAAGCCCCTTTACGAATTCGTTTGGGCCGTAGATGCATTCTTTAGGCACAAATCCGTAGTTTGACCCGAAGTGAATCAGGTCGGATGATGCTACAAAGAGGGTTTCCCTGTCGGCAAGCTTTTGGGCAAGGTCTTGGATTTCACTAAAGCCTATTCTTGGGAGCTGGAGGGGGGTGAAGTAAAATCCCCCGAAAATATACTGCAAAAAGGGCAATTGGACCTCAATAGAATGCTCATTTTTTAGCGCAAATTCATCCTCAACAATTGCCTGCTCTTTGGTTATCTGCAGGATTTTGTCAAGGTCTATTTTTACGGGCCCAAGCGGAGTCAGCCAATCTTGCTTTGAGGTTGCAATAACATCCCCTCCCCGATGGTCTACACCGATTACCACAACCCTCCTTTTGGGTGTTCTTGAGATTGCATTGTATATTTTTGCGGCTACATGCCCGGAATAAAGATATCCTGCATGGGGCGCAATTAGCCCGACCGCATCATCATAATATTTTTCCGGCTGTTGGCTGTTGAACAAAAGCTCAAGCTCGGAGAGGAGCTCTTTTTGCTCTGAAGGGTAAAAGCTCCCCGCAAATGCCGGCTTTCTCATAATAATAGTCTCTTAGGTAATATTGAAGAGATTTTTAGGGTCTGGCGGTCTTATTCCGATAATCATTCCGTAAAGTTTACCGTAATATTTTGCGTTTTGGACAGGTCAAGCCCTTTGGCGTCAAGGTGGATTTTTAGCCTCCACCTTATTTTGTTTCCAAAAATCATGTTTTTGGCCTTGCTTATTGACGCGATTACTCCCTCTGACTGCGGCCCCAGGCTTTTTGGCAGAGAAACATTGAACTCGAAATTCCGGGAAAATCCTGCAGGGTAGGTTTTTTTTCCATCAACAGGCTGCTTATTTTCATAGATTTTGACCCAGGAGCTTGAAGAGCCCCTGCCTGAAATATAATCTTTTTGAAGGCGCTCAGCATAGGCAATTGCATAAAGCCCGTTTGAAATTATCTCTTTTTTGCAGTTTAGCTCAAAACTTCCGGATATTGTTTCGCTCCCTTCATAAGCGGTTTTTGGCAGACTGATTTTTATGGAGCCTTTCATTTTCGGGCCTAGATAAAGGACAATTGCCCCTACTCCCAAGAGCAAAAATATCCCTGCAAGAATGAGTATTGCAGTATCCATAAATTAGTTACTTGAGCTATATATTGGTTTTGCGGCGGTTTTATGGCCAGAAGCCCGTTAAAAAAGGATATTCGGGTTTATTAAGTTATCATATATGAAAGGCCTTAGTGTTTCAATAAGCGCTGTTGGGTTTTTGCCTTCACCTGTAGGATGGGTTATTGAAATGATATACCTATGGTCTCCCAGGCTAATTATTTTGTAGTCAGGCGGTCTTTCGGGATCATTTCGGTATCCGCAAAATACGGGTAGAGTTTCCAGCCAATTCTCAAAATTTTTGTATTTGTCAGGATATCTGCTGTAGTATGGAAAGGGATCCCTGTATTCTACCAAAATTTGAACTAGAGGGACCTTGTTCGAAGGTGAAATTTCATCCATATATTTATCCCTCTGCGAAAATATACCCTTTTCAAAATCAGATACACTTAATTTACCTATTTCTTAATTATGCGGAGAGCCATTTTGGTTGTAATGGATGGCTGGGGGCTTGCTCCCGAAGGCCCCGGCAATTATATCTTGCAGGCAAAAACCCCAAACTTCGACCACTTGTTCAGGACCTACCCGCACACACGAAACAAGGCATCCGGAGAGGCAGTGGGGCTTCCGAAAGGCTCTCAGGGAAATTCCGAGGTCGGCCACCTTCATATGGGAGCGGGAAGGATTGTTTTTCAGCCGTTTGAGAGAATCAACCGCTCTATAAAAGACAAAACTTTTTTTTCGAACAAGGCGCTGGTTGGGGCTATTGATTTTGCCAAAAGAAACAATTCAAGCCTTCACCTGATCGGCCTTTGCTCTGATGAGGGCGTTCACGCCCACACAGACCATCTTTTTGCGCTTCTGAGGATGGCGAAAAAAATGAAAGCCAAAAAGATCTTTATCCATTTTATAGCTGACGGGCGGGATGTGCCCGAAAAGTCCGCTGAAAAATATGTTGCAATAGTTGAGAAAGAGGCAAAAAAGGCAGGGGCAAGAATCGCAAGCGTCTGCGGGAGATACTACGCGATGGACCGGGACAACAATTGGGGCCGCACAAAGGCAGCCTATGACCTCCTGGTGCACGGAAAAGGCTTTTTGGCAAAAAACGCCAAGGACGCGATAAAACAGGCATATAAAAGAGGAGAAAAGACGGACTACTATATTAAGCCGACCCTGATTGCGGACAGAAAGAAAAAGCCGGTTGCCCTGATAGAGAACGGCGACTCTGTAATTTTTTTCAACTTCAGGACAGACCGCCCAAGGCAGCTTACCGCAGCTTTTGAAAAAAAGTCATTTAGGAAGTTTAAGCGAGGCAAGACTCCTAAAATACTTTTCACAACGATGGCCCGGTATGACAAATCTTTTAGCTGTCCCTTTGCTTATAGGGAGCTGCCTATTAAAAACAGCCTCGGCGAAGTTCTCTCAAAAGCAAACGTCAGGCAGTTAAGGATTGCCGAAACCGAAAAATATGCGCATGTAACCTATTTTTTTAATTCCCAGATTGAAAAGCCCTATCCGGAAGAAAAAAGGGTCCTGATACCTTCACCTAAAGTTCCCTCCTACGACTTAAAGCCCGAAATGTCGGCGTATTCTGTAAGGGACAGGCTGGTTAAAGAGATAGATAAGAAACGCTTTGATTTTATTCTGGTGAACTTTGCCAACTGCGACCTTGTGGGGCACTCGGCGGCCAAAAAGGCGATTATCAGGGCAGTTGAAACCGTTGACGAATGCATCGGCGATGTCGCAAAAGCCGGGCTTGAGAACGGGTACACAGTAGTTCTTACGGCTGACCACGGAAGCGCTGAGGACAAACTCTATCCCGACGGTAAGCCAAAACCCGCCCACTCCACAAATTTGGTGCCTTTTATTGTTGTTTCAAATGATGAAAGATTGCGAAAGGCAAAGCTTAGGCGGGGCGGGCAAAAGGCTGTCGCCCCGACAATTTTGGAGATTATGGGGATAAAGAAGCCAAAGGCGATGGATGGGGAGAGTTTGATTACTTCCGGCTGACATGGTTTATATTGCCGGTATGAATTAAGAAGGTATATTTATCTTTAAGGAGGGCTTTTGCATATTCCAGGGCGGGGCAAAATTTGGGGAAGTAATGCGGCTGCAGGCTGTCTTTAGGGCCAATAAAACCTAAGCCGCCGACCAAATTTTTTTCGTAAATTCCCCATCCTCCTCTGGGGCTAAGTACCCCCTCATCTCTAAGGCTTTCGAATATTAGGTTAATGACAAGCCCTTCCGTCCGATAGCTGTTTACAATTTGGTCAAATATTTCCCAGTCAACCCTTCCTTTTTCGTTATATGCAATTCTTACTTCCCCCAGGATTTGATCTCTAACCTCTGGGTCCAAACCCTGAAAATAATCATTTACCGGAGATTTAATATGGCCTGTCATTTTATATTAGGTCGTCTTCTCTAGGAGATTACCTATCTTTAAGGGAATCTCTCGCAGATATTTGGAATAGTCTTCCATTACATCCCCTACAACTGCCCTGTGGTATAGCTTTGCATAACCGTCAGGTTCGCAGGTGGTTTCTTTTTTGTAGGTGGCAAGGACAACTCCATTTTCCGCCGCATACATTTCCAGATTTGTTGCATCCTTGGGACAATCTGTTAGGGCTACATGCCCCTCCATGAAAAATCCCGGCATGTCTTCCATCTTCCCGCTATATCCCCTCCAGTATCGCTCTTTTGTCTCTATCCTAAATCCATAACCGGCTATTCCGATAGTTTCACTTTTCTCGAAGGTTGTTCTGTTTTCACCCTCAACAATTCCCGTAGTATTGATAGTTCTTCTAAATAACATACTTATATCTGGAACCTATAGATTAGAATCTGTTTGGTGTCTTACAACACCGCTCCTTATTATTTACTCCTTCTAAACACTTCTAATTATGCAGCTTGAAGAAATTCTCAAAGGGCTGGGGCTTACTGAAGGGGAAGCCAAAATATACCTAAAGCTCATTTCATTGGGAGAGGCTACTGCAAGCGAGCTTGGCAGGCTCACAAAAATCCAAAGAAGAAACGCCTATGATATAACAAAGAGGCTGATGGAAAAGGGTTTGATTTCTTCTATACAAAAAGACAGGCAGACAATGTACCTGCCTGTTGAGCCCCTAAAGCTTTCTGATATTTTGAATGAGCGTGAAGAAAAGCTTCTTAGGCTGAGGGAGGAATTTTCAAAAGCCCTTCCGGTTTTGCAGGAGGCTGTGAGAAAAAGGGAGCCGCAAGTCGGCGCCAAGCTGCTTTTTGGAAAAGAAGGGGTAAAGGCGGTTTATCTTGATGAGCTTGAAGTCGGAAAGACGGTTTCCCTGATATGCACTGATATTGGCGTGACTGAGGAGATGCTTAAATATTTTCTCCCAAGGTATGACCGACAGAGGGTTAGGCTCAAGGTGGGGCTAAAAATCATTGCCTTAGAAAAGCATCGCCGAGAGCTGAAAAAATACCCCTTGGCTGAAATCAGGTTTCTCCCTGATGAATTTTTTTCGCCTGCAGGGCTTTCAGTATACGGCGACAGGGTTTCCATAATCCTTTGGTCGGACGAGCCAATAGTTGTTTTGATAAAAAATGAGGAAATCGCCAAAAATTTCAAAAATTACTTTAAGCTTATGTGGGGAATTGCCAAGGAGTGAAATTTCCTGCTAAGATTTGCTTCCCTCCAAGAATTTTGATATATACTTCTCCACAAGGCCAACCCTTTCTTTTGGCCCCTCTAAGACGGGCACATTCACCACTTCAAGCCCGGAATCAATATATGTTTCTAAAATCACTTTTTGGAGATCTTCGGCCTGTTTTCTATTCTCTCTTCTTGCATGGTCATTTTTGTAATCCGGTATGGGGTCGAGCATAAAGGCCGCCCTATAATTTTCATTCTTCTCAAGGTCGCGCAAAAGGCCCTCCGGAGGGTTTACTCTTCCTGCCACAGAATAGGCGGCGATGTCCCAAAGCGACCTGTCAAGAATCACCGGCTTGTTTTTTGTAGCCCTATCTTCATATAGCTTTTGCAGTTGGTAGACTCCATTTTGGAAGCGAGCATAATCAATCCAAGGCAGAAGCTCCCCGCAGGCTTCAAGTTCTCCCTCAATAATGATTCTTGCGGCTTCGGGAAGAACATAATACCCCCTTAAGCTTAGCCCGTCCACAATAGTAGTCTTTCCGCAGCAGGGCCCGCCCGAAACCACAAACCAGTTTCCTGATTTACTGCAATATCCGTTTTCTCCCATATTCCCCACAAAAAGGTATAGCGTGGGCGGTATTTGTAGAGGTGAGGTGGTATGGGATACCCAAAGAGTCAATTTAAATAAGGCGGAGACTTCTATTATGAAACAATATTTTGGAAAAGTTTGCCAGAGTGTTGAAGAAATATTTGCAGGATACAAGGATAGACTGATAATTTGGAAATATGAACTTGGGACAAAAACGGATAGTGGTTTTGGAGGTGGAGGGTATAGGTGGGTGCCCCCCGAAGTTTTGGATGCGCGAGAGAGGGTGGTGGATAGAGAACTTAAAGGATATGGCTTCTAATCGGGCGGTCAAAATTTCAAAAACTGCCTCAGATAAGGCAATTCCTCCCGCACAATGTTTTTTGAGCAGTGCATCTTCTCCCCTATTTCGGTGATTTTTGCATCTTCTTCAATATTGAGCTTTTTTTTGCCCATTTTCTGCACATAGGTCGGAAATCCATAAGGCACATACTTGCGATACATTTCATTTTTTGAGAGGGCGACGCCGAGAGTCATAAAGTCTATAAAGTAGCGAAGAAGTATCCAGTCCTGCCGCCTTGAAATCCTTTGCCGATAAATGTCTGCTAAGCTGAGCCATTCGATTGCCCTTGCCAAATCCGCCCCGGAATATTCCTTGCACACATTTTCCTCGACCCACCAGAAAAGGTCAAATGGCTGTCGATCAAGGCCACGCATAACGTCTTTGACAGCCTCGATTTTTTGGGTCTTCAAAATGACCTTGATTATATTGAATATGTTGTCCTCGATGTCCCTCTCGGAGAGGTACTTCGCCTCAAGGAGCTTGCCCTCGACTATCAGGCTTTCGAGGTCCAAAATGGCCGACCTGACTGACCCGTTTGCCCTCTGGGCGATTGCTTTGAGGGTTGCATCATCGCATTCAAGGCCTTCTTTTGAGCATATTTCTCTCATTCTCTTGGCAATGGAAAGATAATTGACTTTGGTGAACGGCACAAGGAGGGTGTAGGTTCGGATTGTCTGGAGCTTTTTGTCGTACGCGTTGTTTGCGGTCAGAATTATCGGGCAGGGGTTGTCCTTTAGGATTTTAACAAGTTCCGCCGAGCCGCCGGCATCAGCCCTAGAGAGCCCGTCAACCTCGTCAATTAAAAGAAGCCGCTTTTTTCCGAAAATTGACTGCTGTTTAGCGATTTGGGCAAGGCTTTCCATGCTTTCTTTGTTTCTGTGGTCCGAGGCGTTTACTTCATAAATCTCATAATCAAGCTTTTTTGCGACCAGGTGCGAAAGAAGGGTCTTTCCAACCCCGGGACCGCCGTGGAGAAGAACAGGCTTTTTGCCTAAATTTGCCATAACCTCCTGAATCGCCTTTGAATTTCCCAAAAACCCGCTCAAGTCCTGAGGGGTGTATTTTTCAAGCAGTGTGGGCATAATAGGACTCTTTCTTTTCAAAATAAGGTCTTATTATGGAGAAATTCCGATATATCAAGGATTTGACCTCAGATGTTATGTTTGAGGCTTTTGGCAGGACAGAGGGCGAGCTTTTCGAAAACGCGGCAGAAGCCCTTTTTGGGGTTGTCTGCAAAATCAATGAAATTGAGCCCAAGGACAAAATTGAGTTCACTTTCGAGGGCGAAGACCTAAAAGACGCCCTTTACGAATTCCTAAATAACCTCCTCGCCGAGGCCGAAATCGCCGAGGTTTTTCTCTCAAAATTCGAGGTTCAAATGGAAAGTGGCAAATCTGGCTCCTACAAGGGGAAAGCCGCCGCATGGGGTGAGCCGATAACTCAGGAGAAGGGAGGTACTGTCGTAAAAGCGGTTACTTACTACAATTTCACGGCAGAAAAGGCAAAAGAAGGGTTTAGGGCGACTGTTGTTTGTGATATTTGAATTACTTATTCCTCACCCAAAGCCGCCAAAAACGCTTCAATCTGGATGGTGGGATTGCTACCCTCAACTATCCTAAACTCATAATCCGCAAGCAGCCTTATAATCTTGATTTTCTTCTCGTCAGGCAAGTCCAGCTTATATACCTGCTGATAAATCTGCTTCAAAAGGTAATCTGAACTCACCCCCTGCCCCGCCGTCAGGTTGTGCAGCTTTGTCCGAGCCTTCAAAAATTCCTTGTTGAGCGCCAAACTAAGCAATTCCTCCAAATCCTTGTTTTTAGCTTTCCCGACGACCTCCATAGCAACTTCTTCAGTGACCTTCGTGTCAATTGCGGCTGACGCCTGCAAAATGTTCGTTGACCTTCTCAAATCTCCTGCCGCTTCCTCAAAAATTGCCTTAATCGCCTCCTCACTCAACTCAAGCCCTTCGCTTCTTGCAACCCTCTTAAGGTACTTCTTAACATCTTCCTCAGCCAGAGGCTTAAACCGGAAAATCACACAACGGGACTGGATTGGCTCGATTAGATTTGAGGAATAGTTGCAATCAAGAATAAATCGGCAAATCGAGGAGTAGTTCTCCATTGTCCTCCTTAAAGCCTGTTGGGCGTCTTTTGTGAGGGAATCCGCCTCATCCAATAAAATCACTTTAAACTCGTTATCGCCGATGGGGCGGGTCCTTGCAAAGTCCTTTATTTTGACCCGAACTGTATCAATTCCCCTTTCATCTGACGCGTTAAGCTCGATAAAGTTTCCCTTTGCCGCCTCGCCAAAAAGCTCGTTTACAAGACATAATGCGGCAGTGGTCTTGCCTGTGCCCTGCATTCCCGCAAAAAGAAGGTTCGGGATTGACTTTCGCTTTAAAAATGCCTTAAGCCGCTTAATTATATGCTCCTGGCCCACAACATCGTCTAAAACCCGCGGGCGGTATTTCTCAGTCCAGATTTCCATAATAGTAAGAGGGTGTATTAATTAAGCCCTTCTGATGCCCTGCTATGGAGCTTTATACAATACTGAAGTTGATTTACCTTAAATTTTAGTTAATACTAAAATTAATCTTTTGTAAATTTTAGTTCTTATACTGATTTTTGAGAGTATTCAGACCAAAATAGCCTTCAGATTCTCAACATTAAATTCTGTGTTTGAGCACCCGTTCTTTGTAAGGGGAAGCCCAAGAACCGGAATGTCTTTTCCCTGAAGGAAAGACTTTCCAAGCCTGATTTCCTCCCCGCAGGCTATTCCGACAACCGCCTCAAACTCAACCCCGTTCATCAGCTTTTTTATGCATGAGCCGCCGGGCAAAATATAGACCAGATACCCCCTTTCTTTGGCAATCTGAGTTGCCTTATTTGCGAAACAATCCTTTGAGCAGGCCTTGCAGAAGTAGGAGGAGATTTTCGGGTCAAACTCCGCCTTGCACCGGCCATCCATGAATTTTCTTGAGCAATGCGGAATCAGAAGGACTTTCTGCTTGCAGCTTTTTACCTTGTCTATTGCAAGAATATTGTCAATATACACATCCATTAAATCCTCAACAATCGTCACGGCATCATCAAGCGGCACCCCCAAAGTCCGGTCTACATTGAATTTTTTCACAATATTTCTTGAAGTGTTGCCGAACCTGCGGTGAAGCTGGTATTTTTTTGAAACCTCAGCAATATCTTTGAAAAATTCCCTCGGAAGCTTTCCGAGGTCGAAGTCAAATGAATATGCCATAATTAATTCTTCAACTTATTTTAGGATTAATTAAACCCCAAAAACCCCAATTTCTGTCCGATAAGCCTCAAAACCCGAAAGCTTCTTGGCAATTCTCTCCATATTCCCCGGCTCCGCTAGAATTATCGCCGCCCCTCCTTTGCCGCCGCCCGAAAGTTTCGCCCCATAGGCGCCGTTTTCGAGGGCAATTTTTACGATTTTGTTTAACTTCGGGTGAGACACCCCCAAGTCCCGCGCAAGGATTTCGTGGTTTTCAGACATTAGGCGGCCTATACGGACAAAATCCCTCAATTTAACGGCAATTTCGCCCTCCCCGACAATTCCTGAAATCCTGTCGAAAACCGCCCCATAGCCCCTTTTGTCCAATTCCCATCCCCGCCGCACATAGGGGACTGTATCTGAAGTATTTGCCCTAATTCCCGTATTTACCGCCATAATCGGAAGCTCCAGCTTTCCAAGGCTTTCCTGCCTTAATGGGTTTATGCGTATTTTGCTGTAGCCCCCAAAAGTTGAGGAGAAAATTTCCGCCCCCGAAGCTTTCCCGCCATGGATTTTTTCCTGAATCGGCAAAAGAAGATTATAATAATCTTTTTTCTCAAAGGCAGGCTTTATTTTGTTGAGGGCATCCAAAACTGAGACCAAAACCGCGGTTGAAGAGCTCATCCCTCCGGAGTTTCGCGAGATTTGAGAGGAAATGTTTAGAGAAACCCCATATTCAAGGCCTGACTTTTCATAGAATCGGCGGCAAACTTCTATTACCGGCTCAAGGCAGTAGGGCTTTTTGGCAGGCTCTTTGAGTTCAGTGAGGGTTAGGCGAGCTTTTCCATAGCCTCTTGAGCTGATTAAGATAGTTTTGTCCGGCCTCTTTTCAGCATCGCACCTCGTCTTTAGGCCGATTGCAGAGATAATTGCCGGGCGGCTGTAAACAACAGAGTGCTCGCCGAAAAGGAAGATATTTCCGGGGGCAGATGAAGAATACATAATAGTAACTTCTTTGGCTATTCTTTATAAAGTATGTTATGGGGGAAAGAGGGGATATTATTCTAAAGGATTCCTGCAGGGAGAAACTAAGGCAGCCGTTGGGAAAAATTATGTCCGAAGAGGGAGAAATAAAAAAGGCGCTTTTCAAAAAAAGCATAATTACCGTAGGGGACCACAATACAAGGGCAATTATTGAGATGGGCATTAAGCCTAAGGTTGGTATTGTTGATTACAAGATCAAGAGAAAGGGCATAGCCTACAGCTATACCGCATTTGAAAATCTTTTAAATGCCAAAAACCCCCCCGGAGGAATAACTGCTGATTCTTGGGAGAAGATTGAGGAAGCGATAGCTATGGGGAACACCCTCCTCGAGATTGATGGGGAGGAGGATTTGATGGCGCTGCCTGCAATAATTCTTTCAGAGGAAGGGACAGCAGTCTGCTATGGGCAGCCCGATGAAGGGATGGTGGTGGTGGAGGCGACAAAGTGCGCAAAAAAGGCGGCAAAAAAGTTTATTGAGATTTGCTTTGATTAGCCTTAAATTCCTCTTAATCTATATAAATGCAGGGGCCAAATCTCAAAAATTGCGATAATCCGTGCAGACTATTCCTGAATTTATAGTATAATCCCAAATATATATATGAATAAGCAGGTGCTCGAATTTTTGAACGAGAGTTCGATTGAGCTTGTAAAAAAGTTTCCTCTGATTAAATCAATTTTTGTTTATGGCTCCGCTGTTCGGGCAAACGAAAAGCCGCATGATGTGGATACTATGGTTATAGTTGATGACACTTCAGAGAGGTATAGCCCTGCAATGCTCGACTCCCTTTCAAGGGAAATGGGCGCGGTCTCAAAAGAGGGGGAAGAAAAGCTTCAGCTGGAAATACACTTCCAGTCTCCAAAGCCCCTTTCGGTCTGGTGGGACCTTTTGCGCTCCGGGGAGCCTTGGGTAATGACCGCAATTTCAGACGCTTATGCGGTTTATGACCCCTCAGACTATATCAAGCCCCTAAGCTTTCTGGTAAGCCAAGGCCGGATATCAGGCACAAGGGAAAAAGCGGAAAGCCTCCTTGAGCGCGCCCCTTATCGGCTTAGGGAAGCAAGAAGGCTGATGATGGAAGATGTAACTTCAGAAATCCTTGCGGCAATGGTTGAGACCGCTCAGGCTGTCCTTATGTTTTATGGGATTGCCCCGCCTGCCGCGCAAAACCTCGGGCAGGAATTGAAAAAAACATTTGTTGACAACAGGATGCTTGAGGCAAGGGCTGTTGAGTACTATGAAGACTTTTTTGAGTTTACCGAAAAAGTTTCACATGGGGAGATAACAAGGGTTTCGGGGAGGGAGATAAAAAAATACCTTGCCCGCGCGGTTTTTTTCATAACTCGCGTTGACGAGCTTTTTTCAGTGCTTGAGGCAAAAAAGAAGCAGGAAATAATAGACAGCTCTTACGGACAGGTTGTTAAGGTATGCCTTGAAGCCCTCCATGTGGAGAAATTTGACAAGTCAGCGATTGAGCGGTTCAAAAAGGAATTTGTGGACACAGGCATGGTTTCCAAAGGGTATATTTCGGTCCTTGAAAGAATATACAAGCTAAAGGCGCTTTCCGACAAGGGCAAGCTAAAAGAAATTCCTGAAAGAGATATCTATTCAAGCATAATCTATGCGAAGAATTTTGAGGAGATGATGGGAAAGCCCCAATAATGAGGCAATATCGGGCTTTAGGGTTTGGCTGAGGGATAAAATTTCCCTTATTGAGGTGTTTATTCGGGCGGCCTGTGTGGCGAATTATATTTAAAGCGAGTATAATTATGCCTTCACAAATCTCTTCGAAGCAAACCGATAAGCGCCCTGCCGAGGAAAACCATTTTAAGGCAGTAAAAGTGTTTTGCGAATCGCTTCTAAAGGATTATCAGCCCTTTATAAAAACAATGTGGCTTTTGCCTCCTGAAAAAAATGCAGAGACAACCGTTCTTATTATTATTTTTGATGACACAAAGAAGGTCGACCATGTGACTGTAGGAAAGGTTCGCCTGCATGCAATAGAGCACGAAAGAAAAATTCTTGAAAAATATGGGGTGGATTTGCATGCAAGTTTCTACCTGCTCTCGGATTACTGGAGCCTCATAAAGCACGGCTCTCCGACAACTTTTTGTGAGATAAGGGAAGGCATTCCGCTATACGACCCTTCAGGATTTTTTGTGCCTATAAAAAAGCTTTTGGCGCAGGGAAAAATTCCCGGGACTAAGGAGGCGATACATGAACTGATTTCAAGGTCTCCGACAAGGGTTAGGCAGATAGAGAGAAATTCAAAGGCAAGAATACTTGAGCATATCTTCAATGCATTTGTTGAGGCAGGACAGGCGCCTCTTATAATGGCGGGAGTTGCCCCACCCATCCCAAAACACCTCGCCCATTCGCTTGAAACCCATTTTGTGAAAAAAGGATTTCTTGAGCCCGAGTATGCGGTTTATGTTCGCGAAATAGTCAAGTACTGGAAAGATTATGACCATGGGGAGCGGAGAATACACTGGGCTGAGATTGACGGCCTTATATCCAGGTCAGCATTATTTATTGAAAGGATGGGGCGGCTTATGGAATCCCAGAAAATTTTAAAATAGATTTTGGATAATATTTACTTTCCAAGAAGGCTAAATAGATTAGGTTGTATATCCCGGCTCAATAGCTTTCGCCTTTTTTTCCTCATCAGGGGTGTGGACTTCGCTGTCAAACTTATCATACCACTCCGCAAGCTTTTTTGGCACTGACGGGCGCATAGTTTTGAGCACAGTGTCAAAATATTTCTTGCTGACTTTGCCCACATCCTTATTTTTCTTGACGCTATCCCTTAAGGCAAGCATAGCGGCTTCCCTTACAAGGGCTTCGATATCGGCCCCGGAATAGCCCTCTATTTTTTCGGCAATATTTTCCGTATTTACATCTTTGTCAAGAGGCATATTTTTTGTGTGTATTTTGAGGATTTGCAGGCGGGCTTCTTTGTCGGGTGTGGGGATGAGAATATGCCGGTCAAACCTTCCCGGTCTCATGAGTGATTTGTCTATAAGGTCGGGGCGGTTTGTAGCTGCCATCACCACAACACCTTTTAATTCTTCTATTCCGTTAAGTTCGGTTAAGAGCTGGGATACCATGCTGTCAGCAACATCAGACCTTCCCTGTGAAGAGCCGCCCCTCGTTTTTGTTACGGCGTCAATCTCATCAAAAAATATTACTGTAGGGGCGGCCTGCTTTGCCTTTTTGAAGACTTCGCGAAGCTTTTTTTCGCTTTCGCCAACCCATTTGCTCAATAACTCAGGGCCCCGGACAGATATAAAATTTGCTCCTGATTCGGTGGCAACGGCTTTTGCAAGCATAGTCTTTCCGGTTCCCGGAGGGCCGTAAAGAAGGATTCCTTTAGGCGCCCTTATGCCCAATTTTTCAAACTTTTCGCTGTAGGCAAGCGGCCACTCGACAGATTCCACAAGCTGCTGCTTGACGTTTTCAAGCCCGCCGATGTCTGCCCACCGGATATTGGGGACTTCGATAAAGACCTCCCTCATTGCTGAAGGCTCAACTTTCTGCATTGCATTCTCAAAATCTTTTTTTGTGACCATAAGTTTCTCAATTGTTTCTTTGGGGAGAGCTTCATCTTTTTTAAGGGCTGAGAGGTCAGGGAGCACCCTTCGGATTGCGTGCATTGCGGCCTCTTTTGCAAGAGCCTCCAGGTCAGCGCCGACAAATCCATAGGTCTTTTCTGAAATTTCCCTGAGGCCCACATCTTCGGCCAAAGGCATATTCCTTGTGTGGATCTGCAGTATTTCGTGCCGCCCGTCTTTTGAAGGGACGCCGATTACAATTTCACGGTCAAATCTTCCCGGCCTTCGAAGGGCAGGGTCAATAGAATCCGGCCTGTTTGTTGCCCCTATAACAATTACCTGACCCCTTGACTTAAGCCCGTCCATCATAGTCAAAAGCTGGGAGACAACCCGCCTTTCCACCTCATTTGTGACCTCTTCTCTTTTTGGGGCGATTGCATCAATTTCGTCAATGAAAATGATAGAAGGGGCGTTCTTTTCGGCTTCCTCAAACTTTTTCCTCAGGTTTTCCTCGCTTTGCCCGTAATACTTGCTCATAATCTCCGGGCCTGCAATTGAATAGAAATTCGCCCCGGATTCATTTGCAACCGCCTTTGCAAGAAGAGTTTTTCCTGTTCCCGGAGGCCCGTGCATGAGAACGCCCTTTGGCGGCTTTATGCCAAGCCTTTGGAAGAGCTCGGGGTGCCTTATTGGAAGCTCAATCACTTCCCTAACCGCATTTATCTCCTCACTAAGCCCGCCGATATTTTCGTAAGTCACTTCGGGGATTTTTTCCTCTTTTACTTCTACTGCTTTTGAAAGCACCTCAACAGAAGTCCGCTCTCCGATATAGCCCCCCTCTTTAGGAATAGTGTCTACAACAATAAACTTCATCCCTCCAAAAAGATTGTCAAGCCTCAGCCCGCTAAAGCTTGGAGAAAGCATTGACTTAAATAATTCCGGCAGCTCATCATCCCCGAAAAAATCCATTCGCCTCCTCCTTGAAATAGGGGTGGGCTGGAAAAGGTCGCCCTTTATAAAAGGCCTTTTTATCAGGTTTTGCTTCATATATGCCGGGTCCACATGAATCATCATCCCTTCCTGAGCCGGGGCAATAGTGATTTTCTGCATTTCACTTAGGCCGGCCTTCTTGGCTTTTATCCCTTCCCCAACTCCGGTTTGGGCATTTCTTCGGGTAATTCCGTCAATCCTTAAAATATCAAGCCCGATATCTGAAGGGTAGGAACGCACAGCAATGGAATAGGTCTTTTTTTTGCCTTCTATCTGTATATATTCGCCTTCCCGCACCCCTATTTTTTGCATGAAAGAATTTCCCATTCGGGCAATTCCCTTTCCGTATTCCTCTCTGTTTGTTAATTCGCCAACTTTCAGCTCAATTTCATCAGCCATAATTATAATCCAATAAGAGTATACTTAATTTAAAATATAAGTTATTTTTCTGTATCGGTTTTTGTAGCGAGGGAATTAATGCGCCTCAAAGCTGTTTTGGCAAAAGTATTGAGATAAGATATCTGAGAAGGAAAGCCCGATACAAGATATCTGAGAAGGAAAGCCAGATACAAGATATATATATGCGCCCATATATAGATTATGGATAAAAAAAATCCGACAAAGCCAAAAAATACTTATGAGGCTGTGTTTAACGGAATCCTTATTATAGGCCTTATAGCCCTGTTTATTGCCTTCTTATTTTTGATTCCAAAGCAGAGTGAAGTTTTGGAAGAGGATCTTTACTATTGCATTCTTGACAGCGATTGCGCCCTTGTAAGGGGAGGATGCTGCGGATGCAATGAGGGGGGCAACAATACGGCAGTAAATAACGGTTATGTTGGATATTGGAATGCAAAAATGGATAAGGCATGCAAAGATGTTTTTTGCCCGCAGGTTATCTCAACACACTGGACTTGTTCAGCTCAGCCGGTATGCTTCCAAAATAAATGCTCCCTTATGCAACCTGCTTGATAAACCGCATATATACAAAATTATCGCATATTAAGGTATGATAATTATTGACGCAAATGTAGCTTTGGAGTATAGGAGCCTGCCAATCTTTCACCATAAAAGCGAGCTTGCCCTGACAGGCCCCGTGTTTGAAGAGATTATCGGGCTTTCAAAATCCGAAAAAGAGCCAATACTCTCCGAGCTTATAAAAGGGATAAAAATAATCGAGACTAAAGAGCGGTTTGCGGATGACTCAATAGTTGAGGCCGCAAAAAAGAGCAGATGCAGCGTGGCGACATTTGACAAGGTCCTTATAAGAAAGCTAAAAAAAGAAGGGATAGATGTCATTATTTCAAAAGGGGAAATTATAAGGGCAGTTTGCGGATAGGCTAACTGTGAAATCGCGAAGTTTGGGTAAGGGGCGGCCTGAATCGGAAGAACATCTTGAGTAATATATGTTCTTTGGATAAATTATGGAAAAGCCCAAGGGCGAGTATATAATTGGGGTCAGTTCAGGGATGTTTAGCATGGCCCAGCCGCAGGAAAAAATTGGGATGATTGACCTCGCAAATAAGGCCTTTTACAGCGCATTTAAGGGGGTTAATTTTACTCAGATTGACCTGGAGATGTCCAATGAGTTTATGTCTCCTGACCTAAAGACAAAAATCGAGCGCATGAAAAATGAGCTTAAGATACAGTTTGGGATACATGGAGTAACAACTGCGACCGGCGGAAAGGGAGGAGGCATGTTTTTAGATTCTGCAATAGATACGGAATATTTAAAGGCCCATCAGGTGCTGGTAAAGGATTTAAGGAACAGCTCAAAAATAGGGGCAAAGTACCATCTTCAGCACGCCTCAGAAACAACACCTTATGCAACACTCGGGACTAACTTTCAGCCTACAAGCCTTGTGGATATTTGGGGCAGGTCATTATATATATTCCTTGAAGAGAACGAAAATTTATTTGAGTGGGTGACTAGGCAAAAAGAAGCGCATATACTTGGAAGGAGACTTGGCGGGAATTCAGAGGATATTGAGAAACAGCTTATTGAGAATATAGATAAGGATAAGCTATCTTTCAGGGCAGATCAGGATGTACGATCCGAAATGGCAAATGAAGGCAAACAAGTAGCGGCTAATAGCCCGCCGGAAATAAGAGAAGAATATACAGAGCGATTAATGAAAAGAATAAAGGAATTAGAAGATAAAGAAAAGGAGGCAATACCGCAAAGAGCCATGCATATCGCAAAGTCGGAAATAACAGCCTCCCTCAAACAGTCAACTATGACTTATGGCCCGGAAAGATTCGCCTATGTGGTTATTGCAAAATGGATGTCTGACAAAAGGGATCCTATCTGGCTTGATATAGTGGGGGACAAAAAATTTGAGGATGTCAAGAATAAGACTGACCTCTGGGTTCCTGCAGTTTCCTCAAAATATATCTGGGGGCATTTTCACCCAGAAACCTGCCCGGGAAAATGCCCTGAGGGGGTATCTGACCCAAAGCCTATTTTGGAAGGCGAGGATGGAAGGGAAGGCATTATATTTGTGATAGAGACCGCAACCATATTTTCGGGGATGGAGGACTTGTTTAGGCTTGTTAACCCAAAGCATATGGTAAAATTGTCAAAGCATGTGCGGTCAAGGAATTTTGGGGTTGCAATAGATTTTGAGCACTGCCTTGGCGCAGGAATAAAGCCTCTAAAAGAGCCTACTGACAAAAAAAGCGACCCTCAAGGCTTCATAGATGAGATGTGCGCGGGGGATGCGAATTATGTTAGGGTTCTTCATGTGGGCTGGCCTACACCGCTAAACCCTGCGCACGCCCCGATATATTTGGGTTCGGAACAGCAGGAGTGGCTTTACCGATGGATTTTTGCCTTAAGGAAAAAGGGCTTTGATGAGAGTCAGGATAGGTTTATAATTTTTGAGCGCGCCGGCGGCGTTGGGGGCGACCCGGTTGACCAATCAACATTGGCCCTAAAAAAAGTTGTTGAGTATCTTAGAAAAGAGGTTACCCCGGAAGATTTGATTAAAGAGGAGCATTTGGATTTCTATGGCTTTGACACAGGAAGCTACAAGATGCAGGAGTCTGAAATTATCCAGCATGCAATGGACCCTATAAGGGGGCTTTTGCAGATTCCTGAAGAACAGCACGGGTTTTTGGGCAGCCAGGTTGTTCCAAAAGGCAAAGGCAAAGAGTGGGAAGCCGGGAAAATGCGGTAAGGGCACTTTTGGGAAATGCCCTGTAGAAGGCTCCTTTGGCAAGGAAGCCCCGATTTTAAGCTTAAATCAATTTATGCATAATCATACTTTTATGTTGCGATAAAGATGGCCCGGAAAAATTTTGACGCTGGTATGAATACCGGCAATGAACATAAGTCGCAACTAAGCGCAAAACTAATTGGCTGTCGGATACCAAAGGATTTCTTTATTACGAGCGGCAGGGGAGAAAGCGACATAACGGTTCATGCAGGATCTTATCATATGGCACTTAAAGATGCGGGAATAGAGATGTGCAACATCATGAATTACTCTTCTATCCTTCCGGGAATTGCTCAAGAGGTGCCTATGCCAAAAAGCTTTGTCCACGGCTCTGTAATGGAGACCATATCCGCCGTTTCAACTGCCCCGAAAGGAAAAAGGGCAACGGCAGCAATAATTTTTGGCTGGCTTTTTGACAGGAAAACCTATAAGAAGTACGGCGGCCTTGTTTGCGAGTATAATGGGGAGTTGACTGCAGGCGCCGCAGAAAAACAGCTAAGGTCGAGCCTGAATGAAATATACTGCAATGGGTTTTCTGAAAGATATGAACTTGGCGGCAGAAAATTCATGGCGGAAAGTTTTATTCCCAAGAAGAAATTTGGGACGGTAATGGTTGTCATTGGTTTTATAAATTATATTTATCCTGTGATTAGATAAGTTTTCCGGAATTTGCCGAAAAATCAGCTAAAATTGCAAATAAGGCTTAATTATACTTTTTAAACCCAAGCCTTCGGGCAACATCCCTGAAGCAATGTCGGCAGTAAAGAAGGCTGTATTTAGATATCACTCCTGTGGTGCAGCCGCACCTCCTGCATTTCGCCGGCAATTCCTTAACCTTCTCCGCCATAATTAGCCTGCATAAATTTTAATTAGTTGAGCCTCCCCTAGGCCTGTCCGTTTTGGCTGAATTTCTCAAGATTTAGGAGGCTTTTCCAGTTTTTGTCTATATTTCCCTGTATTTGGCGGATAATGCCTTTGTTTTCGGGCTTGAGAAGGTGTTTGAAGCGTCCCTGAACTTTAAGGAATTCCTCAATCGGGACATCTTTTTTGGGTTTGTGGCTTATAGTGTATTTTCCGTTGTGGTATTCATAAATAGGCCAGAATTTTGACTCCACCGCCATTTTTGAGATTTCAATGGTCTGGCTTGTGTCAAATTTCCAGTTTGTGGGGCAGGGCTGGAGGACAACAAGCACCGCAGGGGTGTTTTCAAATGCCCTCTTTACTTTAGTTGTAATGTCTGCGTAAGCATGGACTGCGGTTTGCGCCACATAAGGTATCCCATGGGCAATGGCGATTTTTGTGAGGTCTTTTTTTGGGATATCCTTTCCTTGAATCACTTCGCCTGCAGGGGTAGTCGTAGAGTGGGCGCCTAATGGTGTCGCCGAGCTTCTTTGGCTCCCTGTGTTCTGGTAGGCTTCATTATCATAAACAACATAGACGCAGTCGTGGCCCCTCTCAAGAGCTCCGGAAAGAGACTGAAGGCCGATATCATACATTCCTCCGTCTCCGCCAAAAGCGAGGAATTTCAGGTCTTTTTTGATTTTGCCCTTATTTTTCAGGGCTTTGTAGGCGGTTTCAACTCCGGAAATTGTTGCCCCAACATTCTCAAAAGCGTTGTGGATCCAAGGGACTTTCCAGGAAGTGTAAGGAAAAGGTGTTGTTGCGACTTCAAGGCATCCGGTGGCGTTAGCGACAACCACATTTTCTCCGGCGGCCGCAAGGACTTGTTTGACTACCAGAGGGACGCCGCAGCCCGCGCACAGATTGTGTCCGGATTCAAGGCCGCAATTTTTGGAAATTATTTCTTTTGCATTCATAATTATCTAAGCTAAAAGAATACTTATCTATCGAGCGTTTCAAGTCACCAAAAGAATTTAATTCAAAAATAAAAATTGCATTGAGGCACACTTCATTAGTTTGCTCCTGCTGAGATTAGTCTTAACTATATTTACGTTGGAGGTCAATGGACTTATCATCTACGTACAGTCTGTTCAATCCCTCAGTAAGAAGTCCTATTCCCATCACGGCCACCATTGGATCAGTTTCAAGAAGCATACCGACTATACTATAGTATAAGACATAAATATATGAACAACTATAGTTATGGTAAACATAAAACTCGAAATAA
>CAZJKT010000010.1:0-38693 GCA_964547015.1 uncultured archaeon | reverse complement strand
CTAAATAATGCTTGCCCTTATAATTTTGACTTCCTCAATTGGCTTATCTCCGGGGCCTGTTTTAACTTTGCCAATATTATCAACTATATCCATCCCCTCAACGACTTCCCCAAAAACAGGGTGCTTGCTTGTGGCTGGAGGCTTATCCCAGTCAAGGTAGGTATTATCCACGAGGTTTATGAAAAACTGGCTGCTTCCCGTATTTGGGCCCCGATTTGCCATAGCAAGGGTTCCCCTCAGGTTTGAGCGGCCTTCAACAAATTCATCCTCGATTTCGGGGATGCTTGGGTCGCCCATCCCGGTTCCTGTCGGGTCTCCTCCCTGAATCATGAAATTCGCGATTACTCTGTGGAAAACTACGCCGTCATAAACTCCATCCTGAACAAGCTTTTCAAAGTTTCCTGCAGTAATCGGCATATCCTCATAAAGCTCAATTGTAATATTGCCCCTATTTGTCTCAAGTAAGACTCTTACAGGCTTATCCTTATTCCCTTCCGTAAAGTTTCCGGTCATGCTTATATATCCTATTCCTATAATTAACAAGAGAGCCAAACTTAATATAAGGATAAGCGGCTTTTTGCTCTTTTTTAAATCCTTATCTTTCGCCGGGGCTTCCTCCTCCAATTTGTCTTTGTCCTCCATAAAATAACAGATTAATCTTAAACTTAAATTCCCAAAACCGAGCGGACTTTTTCAATTCCTGCCCCCTCCCTTATTATTCTCTTTTGCCCCAAGTCCACAACAGTTGAAGGGATTTTTCTCATGCATTCGCCCTCAAGAACAAAATCCGCGGCCACCGCTAAATCCTCTTTTTTTGCTGCAGGCGACCCGCCCGAAATATTTGCCGAGGTCGCGGTAATCGGAAATTTGGCCAGCTCTATTAATCTGTCAACAAGGGGTCTATCTATCCGCCTAATTCCAATCTTTCCCGTATTTCCTGACAGGAGCGGGGAAACCGCCTCTTTTGCCGTCAAAACAAGAGTTACAGGTCCCGGGAGGAGCCTTTCTGCTATTTTTCGATCCTCTTCAGACAGATAGGCAATATTCTCCATCATATTTATTGAGCAAACCGCAACCGAAATCGGCTTTCCAATCGGCCTCCTTTTTAGCGCAATCACCCTCATTATCGCAACTTCATCAAAGATATTTGCCCCTAACCCGTATATTGTGTCTGTCGGGTAGGCTATTACCCCACCGGCTTTAAGGATTTCAGCGGCCCGCTCTACCTGTTCCATGATTTCAGGATGTTTTCATTTAAGAGAAGGTTTCCCCTTGCCGAGAATATTTTTGGCTGGCGAACAACAAAGTCCCAGTGGATTTTGCTTGCGTTCTTTCCGTAAAATCCCCGGTTTTCCCCAAGCGCAAAGTGAATAGAGCCTTCAGATTTTTCAGACTCAAGGATTTTGCCTGTAATCCTTGCCTTTGGATTAATCCCTATACCAAATTCCGCAATCCTGTAAGCTCCCGGGTCATTTAATGCAGAGAGGTACTTTTGGAGTATTTCCGCCTGCCGCCCTCCTTCAATCTTCATAACCCGGCCCTCCTTTATTGTCAGAATAATAGGCTCCCTTATCAGGCCTATTTTTCCAAATTCTCCGTCGGTGTCCGGAGAGCCGCATCCGTCAGCTGCAATCTTTCCGCTTACTGATTCTTCAATTGGCGCAAAGTAAACTTCGCCTTCCGGGAGGTTGATTAAATTGTCTTCCCTTACATACCCGTCCCCCACCATAATTTTTCTTCCGCCCCTCTTGAGCCGAACAGATGTCCCTTTTGAGGAGCTTATCACAAGCGAGTCGTTTTCCGCAAGAATTTGGCTGACCCGTTGGGCGCGGTTTCTCATAACCGGATAATTTGTGTTAACAGCCCTCTCAAACATTTCCTCGTCAATCCCCGGCATTGAGGCAATCCTAATCCCCCTAAGGCGCGCCCTTCGGACAGCATCAGTATGGGTAAGGGAGTGCTCAGTTGCAAGAAAAGCCGCATGGCATTCCATTAGGGCATATTCTATATTTTTAGGAGGCTCCTGGCGGTGATGCTTTAATGCAACAGTCGCCCTTCTAACTTTTGCCCCTCTGGCTTCGCATGCGGCGGCCAGCGCATCCGCTATTTTTTCCTTGCCCTCACTCAAAACAATAACGCTTTCTCTGGGGAGTATCTTCATACAGGTCTCAACACAGATTTTAGCCGCTTCCTTCATAATTAATACTTATTAAAGATAACTGTGGCCTTATCTTGGATATCCATTCGGAGGTTAAGCCTTGATATATCCCCCTTTTCAAAAGTAAAGCTTAAATAGTATATGAATATATATTCATTATGCCAGACAGAGACAAAACCGGGCCTCGCGGAGCGGGGCCGGGCACGGGAAGAGGGCTTGGGCCTTGCGGCGCAGGCCTCGGACGAGGATTCGGGCGCGGCTACGGGCGATTTCGGTATTCCGAGCCCTTAGAGCTCACAAAAGAGCAGAAAAAAAAGATTCTCGAAGGGGAGCTAAAAGCGCTTGAAGAGGAAATCCAGGAGATAAAAGGGCGCCTCAGGGAGCTCGAATAGGTTTTGTTTTCTTTTTATCTTATTCTTAATATGCCACGGCGGCGGTGCTTTCGGCGGGTTTCAAATTATCCTGAGATTAATTATTTCAAGCCGGCAGGGGTCAGAATGCGCGATATTGGCGAAGTTGTCCTGAATGTCGAGGAATGGGAGGCGATTCGGCACGTGGATTTTTTGGAGAAGTCGCAAGAAGAGGGGGCAGAAGCGATGGGCATATCCCAGCCGACTTTTCATCGGGTTCTTCGAAGCGCCCGAAAGAAAGTGGCAAAGGCGATAATCGAGGGGCTTGCTTTGAGGATTGAAGGTGGGAGTTTTGAAGTAGGGGACTAAGGATAATACGCCGAGGGCAGGATTTGAATTCGCAGAGGACTTCTTCCCAACTAAAAGGGCAATATACCTGCGAAGCAGGAATCTCCCTTTCTTTGACGTTGAGGACTTTCTTTCGGGAAAGAAAGTCTTCACCTGCGCTCCCTTGCGGGAAACTGGTTGCCTGTTTTACCCCCAATAGAATCGCCCCGTTTGCGAAGCAAACATGATATGCGAATCTGTTCTTTTGGGGTTGTCAGACCTTTTCTTTCAAGAAAAGGGATGACCTCAAGCCAGCCGCGTATGGTCCCATCCTCTTTTTAGGGAGGTATAGATAGACCGCTCCGCCACCTCGGCATAATTTAGTTTGCAAAAGGTAAATTAATCAACAACCGCGCGCCTGAGCTCGCCCATTTCCGAGATTTTTACTCGGCTGGACTCTGCAAGCGCAAAATAGCCATCAAGGATTTGCCTAGCTTCCGGAAGAAGGCTATATTCATAGGCGCGAGTTTCAGGATTTTTTCCCGGGTTATTAATCCGGAACGCAACAATATATCCAGATTGGTCTGCGAGATGCTCTGCATTATATCCAACTTACCTTGGAGATAGACAGAAGTTATCGGAGCGCCCGCATGATAAAGTTCTAGGGCAATTCTTTCGCGAGTTTTGCCCAATCTATGGTAATTATCAAAAACTTCCCAAAAAGCATTCATATAATTGAAGACATCCAATCCATCTAAACCGCCGCCCAAACATTCTTCAGCCATAATACTGAAAAATGATAATTCATACCTTTTGCCTCAAAAAAACACCCAAAAACCAAAACTAAACTGACTTTGTCTCAAAACTATATTTCCGCACTAGAACTATAATTTCTAAACTTTCTCGACTTTTTCGGCCTTAATCCCTTTGTCGCCCTGAGTGGGCTCAAAGGTCACCTTATCGCCTTCATTAAGCCGAGTTCCCTCTTTCAGCGCGCTTGAATGGACAAAGTAATCCTTTCCGTCCGAGCCGCTGATAAATCCGAAATTCTTCATTGCATTGAAGAACTTTACTGTTCCGTCCATTTATAATTCTCTATTAATCTTAAATAGCCTTTTAGGTTTTGCCCCTGCCGGGATTTGAATACCCTATTCCTTCTGCGAAGCAGGAATCTGCTTCTTTTGACGTTGAGGACTTTTCTTCGCAAGAAAAGTCTTCACCCGGGTCTCCGCCTGTCTTCTTGTCATCGGCTCGAAAGCCTCAAACCTTTCCCTTCCCTTGAAACTTGTTTCTTGGGAGTGCCCGGATCTCTTTTTAAAAGAAATGCCGGCTCGAAAGGGCGATATCCTGGACCGAGCTAGACTACAGGGGCCTAAATTAAGTAGGGAGGAAATAAACTTAAGGTTACCTTAAAGACTCCAAAAACTCTTTCTCGGCGAAGTGAAGCTTGCCCGGCGCGATTATCACGCAAAGAGTGCATCCAAAATCAAGAAAATCCCTTATTTTGCCGAATTTAAGAAGTTGCTCGGAACTGCCCGCCCTGCAAAAGACAACAACCTCAGAGTCCTCAGAAATCAGCCCTAATTTGCCCCGCTCTTCCATTTCAAGGAGCTTTTTTAGTCCTTCTTTGCAAGACATTAGGCGCTCAGGCGTGATATCCAGCAAAAACAGAGTATGGGCGCCGCACTTAAGGTTGCCCTCAAGGATTTGATAAGGGGTATCGGTCTCAAGATAGGGGATTGTGGCGATTTTGCCGAATTTGTAAATCTGAAGGCCCGTCTCCCCCAAAGCCGAGATAATTGATGCGGCATGGATTATTTTTATACCAACGCCCTGATTTCTGGCTTCAAGGGCCAAAGCCGAGTGGGTAGTAGCCATAAGGGCATCTCCGGGCACCAAAATCCCGATATCCTCCTCTTTTGCCTCATCAATCAATTTCTGCATATCATCCTCCATTCCCCGCCTTTGGATAATTTCGGGATTTAGCCCTAATTTTTCAAGGTTTCCGCCCCAAAGGCTTGTGTAGCTCTCCAAATAGAGCTTTCGGCACATTCTGGCCGCTTCAAGCCCTTTTAGGGTAATATCTCCCTCATCCCAAAGACCGATTCCGATTAAGTAGAGCATAATTCACTAAGACGTTTGATTACTAAAATAATGTCTGCGCTCACAAATAATCGGGAAATCTCGCCTTATGCTCCTCATATTGCCCGGAATCATCAACCAAACGAATATCGCTTATCGGAACTTCCCATGCTTCAGGAACTGGCGGCAATCCGTCCAAACTCTCGCATTTGAGAGGGGTTCCGGTTCGGTAGTGGGCTATTGCCCGGCAATGTCCTCCATCTAAAAGCCCGTCTGGCGTCTCCCTCAGGGGAGAGATGCAGTATCTGTTCGCGGATATACTGTGAACCGCAACCGGAGGGAATTCTGCGCCCGCAGCTATCCCTCTTATTAACGCTTCTATCACTAAACCACTTTTCTCTTCTTCCCACCCCACCAATTCGTCCAACTTCCAATCCAGATAAAATATCCCGGCCATACGGAATTTATCCAGAAAATGCTTTAAAGCGGCTTCAACCCATATCCCAACCCGCAAAGCGAATCCCTCCCTACAACAGTTTGAGGCTTCGCACGGTTACTTCAGTTCATATTCTTTTCACACGCCCAATCAGCTTTTCTAACTCCGTTGGCGAATAATAGATTTTTCTCCGCTTCGCCAGAACCTCTGCTGAAGAGAGTTCGTCTGCTTTCCTCCTTGCCTTGACTAGTGCATTACCAAACCCCCTGTCTATCGCCATTAGATCCGCCTCCTTTTCCAAACGGGACAGACAATCCAAGTTGTTCAAAATACCGACCCTCAAATACAAAGCCAATTTCTGGAAAATACCTATCCTCCGAAATTGCAGAAAATGGCAAAGCTCATGGCCAATTGTTGCCCAAAGTTCTTCCTCACCGCATTTCTCAACCCTTTCGGGATTGAACCGAATCTTGGCAGAAAACGGCGAAACTTCCATTGTCGCGCTAAGTTTTGGCTTGGGGACCACCTCAATAGCAATACCCTTAAGCTCAGGGAAATAATTATTCTGTATATCCAAAACCAAGTCTTCAAGTTCCATAGTCATCAAAGCAACTTGAGGTTTTGAATAACCCTATCAACCTTCTCCTCCTCGGCGGGCCCTATGCCTAAACAGGTCATGGTCGATGCAGGAATCTGGGTAAGCCCGGCATCAGTAATCAGGGAATTTGGCAAATTAAGCTCATCGGCCATCCTCTTGTACTTCAAAAGCTCTTCTTTTGAGTCAACCCTCAAAACCACCTTCTTGCATCCCCCCTGTTCCCATGCGTTTCTCTCGGATTTTCCGGCTTTCTTATACGCCCCTAAGCTTGCGTGAGAGGCCTGAGCCGCAATTTTGCCTTTGCCCATATTAAGGTCGCGCCTCACTAGAATCGCCTGCTTGTATTTTCCACCATCTCCGCCTAAAAGCCGCCGCAACATAAATATACAAAATTAGTAATGAGGGTTCACCACAAAAATCGGCTTGCTTAATGGCAGCTGCACAGTATAGGTTGCATTGGCGTGCAGGTTTAGGGTAATGCTGCTCACCCTGCTTACCCCATCCTCTTCTTCCTCCGGAAATCCTGTAACATCAATCCAAAGCGTGTATAATAGCGGGGTTCTCTTTTTTGGGCTGAGCTTTATTTCGCCGTTACTTCCGATATAAGTCAGGTTGCAGACCCTTTTTTCTTTCTCCCCTTGGCAGGCGCAGGCCCATTTCCCCTGAACACCCGCATCCCTATTTGAAGAGTCCGCCTCTGAGCAGTAAATCCCAATATTTTTGGAGTTCTCCTCGCCAATAGGGTAGACATAGATTATATCATAATTGCCCTCTCCCCTTTCAACATTTTCCTCCTTTTTATAGACCGGTATGTGCCCTGCATCAAGGCATGATTTTTCGGTTAATTTAATCTCCCTTGACGGGCGGTCTTTGTCAAGGCATGTTGAGTATTTCCCTTCAGATTCTTTTTTAGCTTCGCCCTCAGCATCTCCGGAATCTGAAGGTTCAGCGTCGCCTTGGGCAAGCAAAAGATTTCCTGTTGGCGGGCTTGAAGCTGGGGCTTCGCAGCAACAGAATTTAAGATCCTCATTCGGGCAGCCCATTCCACCACCCTCTCCCAGAGAGATACCTGTGCAAGTATTGACACATAACCCTTTCCCATATCCGGCCGCGCCACAGTAACTGTTGCATTCTGCGCTTTCCTCTGAGACGGAATCCTCTTCACCTTTTTCTTCTCCCTCAGAACCCGGCTCTTCTTTATCAGAAGAACCTTGTTTCTCAGAAGAAATTTCCCCTCCGATAGCCGCAGCCATTACCTCATCTAAAGAGCCATATTCCTTTCCCCCTGCAAAATATGTTGTTACCGTCTTATTGACACCCCTAAATGTAATTTCTCCTGAACCATACTCATGCATCATATGTATATATATGGGCTTAGTTGACAGGGCCTTCTCTTTTCGTGAAAATGGAGCAGAATAGTACATTATAATCGACACAGGGGCGGATTTTACCCTTCCTGACTCAAGCACCTTCTCATGGGTCTCATTGAGGCTCCTTACAATTGTAAGCGGCAGGCTTGACTCTGTCGCGTAATTATAAGAATATTTTGTTGACATCTTCGCATCGATTTTTTGCTTGTTTACAGCATATGTGCAATTTTTGCTCTTCCATGGGTCGGACACTACCCCAATAGGCTCGTAATACACAATCTCTCCCGGCCTCATATCATTAAACTCCCTTGTGCCGCTTGAAATCAGGGTTGAGAAAACTTCCTGTCCGCACACCCGATACTCTGCATCAACAGAAGAGGTCTCAGTAACCATAGTCACATTCTTTGCAATATAGTCCCCTTGATTTTCAAGCTCAGTTATAATGCTTAGGGCTTGGTGAGGATATATATCGCCTTCGGGATATAGCTCATAACGGGTTATTTCAACCCCGACA
The DNA here is from genome assembly GCA_964547015.1 of uncultured archaeon. Classification (GTDB taxonomy): domain Archaea; phylum Aenigmatarchaeota; class Aenigmatarchaeia; order QMZS01; family QMZS01; genus JAFGCN01. The sequence continues at coordinate 30,858 of CAZJKT010000010.1, read as the reverse complement.
GGTATCTTTTTTTCTTCCGGGGCCTTTTGCTTTCCAAGCTGGCACTCCGTGTTAAAAGCCATAGGATTTGTAAAGAGTATCATTACGCAATGGAGAGATTCCTCAGCCTGTCCCGCCAAATTTCCAAAACCAATCCCGGTTATATCCTCAAGCGGCCCGACAATCATTGCGGCATAAGGACCGTAATTAAGGTATCCTATCGGAAGCATTATCAGGCACATTATAATTATATTCCTCGACGGGTGCCTCGCAGGATAGGCAAGGACAAAAACTATTGCCAAATTCACAATAATCATCCCGATAAGGGCCTCGGACATAAAAGGCAGGGCTGTGAAAAATCGCCAGTCATGGAAATAGCTCCAAAAAAGCACCGCAACAAAAGATATCAGGGTGCCGCACACAAAAGCGGCAAGAGTTGAGCGCTCATATAATTCATTTACAGAAGCATTTTCATATGCGGGGTCGTTTTTGGTTCCCTTATAAAATCTTCTTCTACTCATCTTTAGCCCCCTCTCCAAAATTTTGTCTCATTATGCCCCAATCCATTTCCCGAATTTTTGCTGATATTCCCTTCATCCTCTCTCCTCTAAGTTTTTCTTTTTAAGCCTCTCTAATTCCTCTTTAGAATGCGCGCTTTCGGCAAATTCTGGTATCGCCAGCCTTTCTGCTGCCTGCAGGGCAATTTTTTGTTTTTCCCCTTCAATTGCCAACTGTTCTTCCTGTGACTTTAATGCAAGGCGCTCCTTTTCCCCTTCAAGGGCAAGCCTCTGCTTTTCGGACTCAATCGCCAACTGCTCTTTATTCCTTCTTTCCTCCTCTGATTCAGAAAGCGCCTTTGTATCCGCGCCTGAAGGCAAAGCTTTTTTTGCATCAGACTCCGAGCCGCCCTCATCTTCAGTCCCGGGAGGAAGGGCAATCTGTTCGCTTCCGGCAGGCAATGCTTTTCGCTCGGGCGCGGCAGGCGCCGGCCTATCTTCTTTTGCGGTATCAGTCCAAAGCAAAATAAGAAGGGCAGAATTGAATATTCCCAAAGCTACAAACTGAACTATAGAATATTCTATCCTCAGGTAGCCCATCAGCAGGTATAAAAACAAAGCCAAAACCCCAAAAAGAAATGTTGCCGCAATCACATCCCAAAGAATAAATTCTCCGGCGGCCCTGCCGGAAGTTGAAAGGAGATGGGAAAACGGTCCCCTGACAAACCCAAGCGGCGAAAACAATTTGGAAATGTAAGGCCCCCATCCGATAATTATTCCACCAATCATCAAGGGCAACCCGAAAATCCACAAATTATGGATGAAGCTCAGATAAAAACCAAGGCCAATCCCTATAACCATCAGCAAAAGGGCGGGCCAATTTGTTATCCAGTCTCTTGGAGAGCCCCCAATCCCAAGCGCCTTTCTTATGCCGCCCTCTCCAGTACCATAATCTTGCCTGTTAAATTTTCGCTCATGCCCATCATCCTTGGAGAGCCTCTCAAAAGTATGCCTCGCCTCTTCTGCGCCTTTCTTTGCATCATCAATAATTTTTTGCTCTTCGGGGCTCGGCTTTCTTCTTCCGATATATGCATCCATTTCATCTTCATCCTCATGAGAGCCTGATCCTTTAGGCAAAGCCTTTTTGCCCCCAATATCTTTAATTATTTTCTCAATCCTTTGGCGCTCCTCATCTTCGCTTAAAAGAGTTACCACCGGACGGGCCATAACCTGGCTGTCCTTTGAAACCGGCCGTCCACCATGGCCCGATTCCAATATGAAAGACTCTCTACCCTCAATTTTTCGCAAATCAGATTTTGCAAATATATCTGCCTTGGCGTTCAAAAAATTTCGGGCCTCGGTCAATAACCTGAACATCCCCTCATCGCTCGGGTCAGTACTCGTATCGGGATGATATTTAAAGGCAAGATTACGGTAAGCCGAATTTATCTTCCTTGTATTCCCTTCAAAAATATCCGCTAGTGTAATTTTTCCATCAAAGATTTTGATGGCTTCTTTGATTTTTTTCTGGGTATCCGCACTTAAGGAATTAAATCTTTCATTGGCTTCGGATTCATCCATAATTTAGCTAAATATCCTATTTTAACTCTTCATCGGGAGATTCTTGAGCCTCAATCTTCTTTTCCGTGTTTTTTATCCTCACTTTTTCTGTCAATTCGGGAAGGAACTGCTTAAAGGCCTTCTCAAGTGCATTGCATTTTATAACAATATCCTCTATTTCCTCATCAGACTTAACAAGCTTTGCCCTAAGCTCCTCAATAACCTTATCACGCTTTTGCAAGGAGGAGAGCATCAGGTTTTTTAAGGCTTCAGCATCTTCCTTGCTCTTCTCAATCTGCTTGTTTAAGTACTCAAACTTCTGGTCGGCTTTTTCAAATTTTTCCTCAACAACCCCCTCCACAACCTCCTCTATCAAGTCTGTAGGTGTGCCTACTTCGGCCTCAAGGGGAACAACCCCTGTTGAAGGGGCGCTGAGCTGAAGCGACGGCATGAGGGCTTCCCTTGTAGGAAGATTTCCCTGAGGCGGGCCTTGAGAAAAATTGCCTTGAGGCGGGCCAAATCCCGGGCCGCCCATTTGAGGCCTTCCTGCCCCCTGAGGGGAAAATCCCTGACCTGCGCCGGGCATTCCCTGCATAGGGGGTCCGCCCTGACTGAACTGTCCCTGCGGGATTTGCCCCTGCTGGCCCTGGGCCTGACCCGGGCTATTTCCGGGCCCAACCCCTGACTTTAGCGCCTGAAGCATAGCCTGCTCTATCTGCTGGAAAGAATGGCCTTCATTTTTAAGCTGGACAATAATTTCTCTGTCCTGCTTTCCCTGGGCTCTCAATTTTTTTACTTCTTCAACGGGCAGGCCGCCCGCGCCCCCATCCTTATGTCCGAACGGTAAATGCATCATCACTCCTCAATTTTTTAATCTCCCTGTTAAATTCATTCCAGGTCACAAATTCATGCTTAATCGGGGAAAGCAGATTTATAAGCTCTGAGAGTTCCTCAACCTCTTTTTTCTTAGAATAGGTCTTTTCCCTTTCGTGAACTTTTGATATTTCGCCCTTGAGGTCATTTAAATTTTGGTCAAGAGCCGCAAGAGCCTTTTCTATTTTTTCAAAACGCTCATTTACCAAGCCTTCTGTTTTAATTTTCTGCTGGTCTATAGTTTCAAATTTTGAGTTAAAAAGCCTAATCTGCTCGTCAATATTCCTCAGCCTTTGTGTGTGGCTGTTTGCTCTCCTGACCAGTTCCTGAAGAACAAGAGTATCTTGAGTATTATCAGCCATAATATACTTAGTTGGGATTTATATAACCGATAGGCCGGATTTCGCATCCCCATTGAATAAAAAACATAAGATATGCCCTATTCTGACAATAAAAACCTAAAAATCTTGCTAAGCCCTAGCCCCTGATTGGCCAGCTTCATCCCCTGAGGATTCTCTTTCACTCTCTTGCCAAGGAAGCCTAACCTCATAGCTTAGTTCTTCAAGCAAGGGTTTTAAAGCAGATATATCCTTCATAAGACCGCCTCTTACAGAAGAGTCTCCTTCTGCCCTATCCCAAGCCTGAGTTAGGTTCTGGTACCTTTCCGAGAGCACCTCGCCGAGCCGGGCAAGCTCTCTTTCATGGCCTTTTTTTAGGCCTTGAATTACTTCATTACTGCCTTTAGCCTCCATTGTAGATTCATATCTTTCAATATCCCCTTTAAGGCTTTTAATCCTCTCGCCTATATTTGTATACGGGTCAAAGGCTGTATCTTTATTATGGGCATAAGCCAGTCCCCCTTCAAGCCCTGTATTTTCTCTATATACTTCTTTTCTTCCAACCCCCAAACCCCTATATGTCGTGTCTTTAGCCTGCACAGGCTCTTCCTCGCCCAAAAATGATTCGCCTTCTGGAACTTCTCTTCCATACCTCTCCTCCCTCTTAAGCACCTTTCTGAGATTAACATCCTCCTCCATATCCCTTTCAGGATTATCTCCCTGATAAGGTTCGGAAACATCAACCAGGTTCTCATGAACGGAATAACCCCCTAAAGTCTTTGTGTGTCCGCCATCCCCAAGAGGAATAGCCTGAGAAGTCCCGCCATTATCCTTTATTCTTCGCTCAACTTCCTTCGCAACTTTAGCGGAATATCTGATGGGGTCGCCACCGCTGCCCTTCACAGCAGGCAAACCTGAATTTTCAATAGAGCCTTCCTTATTTTTATCCGCAAGCCTTTTTTCATACATCTCCTTTAAGGCTTTACTTTGGGAGGTAGCGCCTGAGCCCCCTGAGGAAGTTGGCCCTTTTGGACCCGTTTCCGGACCCTCCACTTCATACATCATATGCACGGATTTGGAGGTGCGAGGTCCCACAGCACCGGGATTTCCATAGGCTTCACTACTCTCGGTTTCGCTTGTGTCCTTACTGCTTATACCTTCAAACCCGAGAATGGATCTCCAGTCTGCAGGTTTAACCGGCTCTTTTGAGCCTGTATCGCTTGTTAGTCCAGGCTTTTTAAGATGACTGTGGTCCGGTTCGCCTTGAAAGTACATTCCAACATCCTTATGGCCGCTCATAACTTTCCCCGGATTTCCATAATTTTCCTCCCCGGAATGCGAACTATTTCTAAGCCCGGTTGCCTCCTCATCCCCAGGCTTAGTTTCTCTTCGATAACGTTCGGCCTCCCTTTCAGCGGCTTCCCTAATAGGTGTTATCGTTGCGGCAGGTTCGCCCGGAACAGTGTTTACCTTCTGAGCTTCACTTAATATTTTACCTATTGCCTTATTTCTTTCTCCAAGCATTTTCTTATGCTCATCTATAATCTCAGTATTATCAGCGCCGCTCTTGGCAGAATAAGAATCCTTTTTGGGAGAAAACATATTCTTAAAAACCTCGCCTAATTTTCCAAAACCCCTTTTCATCCTAAGGCCATAATTTATGTCCTCAGCCTCCTTTTTTAGCCCCTCCAACTTATCGGGGCTTAGCCTGTCTCCCTCTGTTACAGAGCCTGCAGGAAGCGAAACCTTACGGGTCGGCCCCAGGCTGTTTGAAGCATCTTCATACTCATTACGCGATTTTGGACCCTCATAGTTATCCCACTTATTTGCCTCCATTCTTTCATGCAATGCCGAAACCCTTTCACCTAAACCTGCCGTTGTTTTAGTTATATAAACATTCTGCGGTGAACTGCCCTTTTTGCGATGGACTGACCTCACATAAATCTCCTCGCGATTTGCCGCAGTATTTCGAGCCCCTTCAACAGCTTGCTCTATTCTGTCAAGGTCTTTTGAAGAATAATCTAACCCCAAAGATTTTGCCCTATCCTCTAAATCCCCCTCTGCTTTTGAAAGATATTCCCTCGCAAGAGGCGAACGCCCTACCTTAAGCTCAGGGTTTGAGCCCGAATAACCTTCACCAGGAGTAGCCGACCGATATCCGGTATTTTCGGAGGGGTGATTTTTTACAGCCTCTTCCCTGACCTTTCGAGTATCATAATTCCCCGGACCTTGGGGCTTATCTGAATGATTAAAATAGCTGTCTGAACGCTCAGAAATTGAATGATTAAAATAGCTGTCTGAACGCTCAGAAATTTTCTTTCCATAAGCGCCGCTATCCGAAGGATTAGGCTTAGCCATAATAATCCCTCATATTATATATATTTAGGGCTCCATAAAATCCGCAATAAAGCCTTAATGAAATCTAAAAAGACAATATTATGCCCTGCAAATATGAGTACAAGAACAATGTGCTGAAAATCGAGTGCCTAAAGTGCATCTACGGCTCATCTATTGAGGATTTCCCTCAATGCATGTCCGCCGCAATAAACCACCTTATTGCAGTAAAAGACGCAAAGGCAATTATCCTTGAAAAAGAAAGGGAGTATGAATATAATTACGAAGCCGCCCTTATGCTTATAGAAATTGCCCAAGTGATTGAGAGGGCGACCCGCGACCTGAAAGCCACCTCCTACCAAAATCTTGTAACCGACAAATGCGACCGGTGCGTATCCGAAAGGGTGGACTTCCTAAGAAACCTAATCTTAATCCAGCTAAAAGCGGACCCTGTCGGCGCCTATGTAAAGCTTAGGCGAAAAATCCGCCACATTAAAGTCCTCTCCGAGCGCACAAAGGGAATCTGCCATAATTGTTACGGCCACTACCTTGAAAATGCGCTCATTCCCCTAATAGAACTGCTGGAAGGCACAAAGCTTATAAAGAGGGCAAAAGACCTCCTTCCCGGATACAAAATCGGAGAGCGCACAATATATCGCCAGCTCTTCATCCCATCGGTTCGGCCAAGGTTCACCTACACGAAATTCATGGCCACCCCCCCTGAAGGGTCCGAACTTGTAAACAGCTATACAATACCCGACGCCAAAGTGGAGGTTTACCGAATACCCCGAGAAGTCCGGTTCTTATACCATTTAATCCCTCTTGAATTTAAAATGGAAGAGGAAGAATACGCGCTTTTGGACAAAGCCAGAAGATACATGGCAAACCACCGCCCTCTTGAAAGAGAAGAGCTCGCATCAGAGGAAGTAAGGCAAAGTTTTTATAATATCGGCCTTGATATGTTAAGGGAGCTTTCAAGCGAGGATAACATGGTTCTCTCAGATGAGCGCCTAAAAATTATAGCAAGGGTGCTTGTAAGGTACACGGCAGGAATCGGAATCCTTGAGCTCATACTCTCTGATGATAATGTGCAGGATGTCTATGTTAATGCCCCTCCCGGAACCTCGCCAATTTACCTTCTCCACGGCGAAGTCGGGGAATGCATAACAAATATTGTGCTTACAAGCGAGGATGCCGAGCTTCTTGCAACAAGGCTTAGGCTTTCTTCAGGCAGGCCTCTTGATGAGGCAAACCCTGTCCTTGACACTGAGCTGTCAATTCCCGGGGGAAGGGCAAGGATTTGCGCCATAATGCAGTCGCTCTCTCCGGGCGGCCTTGGGTTTGCCCTCAGGCGCCACAGGGAAAGGCCATGGACTCTGCCCCTATTCATAAACCAAAGGATGATGACCCCTCTTGCGGCAGGGCTTTTATGGTTTGTGGTTGACGGGGGAAGGACTATGCTTGTAGGGGGGACAAGAAGCGCCGGAAAAACATCCCTGCTTGGCGCGATTATTACCCAGATTATGAAGAGCAAACGGATAATTTCTGTGGAGGACACCCTCGAGCTTCCTCTGACAAAATTCCGAGAAATGGGCTACAATGTAACAAGGCTCAAATCAAGGTCGGTCATAACAATGGTTGAAACAGAGCTTCCTGCAGAAGAGGCCTTAAGGGTTTCTCTCCGCCTTGGGGACTCCTGCCTTATTATCGGTGAGGTAAGAAGCAAGGAAGCGCTTGCCCTTTATGAGGCGATGCGAATAGGCGCAATGGCAAATGTTGTGGCCGGAACTATACACGGCGACAGCGCTTTCGGGCTGTTTGACAGGGTAGTAAATGACCTTAATGTGCCCCCAACATCCTTTAAGGCAACAGACCTCGTAGTTATAAACAATTCCTTAAAATCCGCTGACGGGCTTAGGTCTTTTAGAAGGACTGTTGAGATAACTGAGGTCAGAAAGCACTGGCAGGAGGACCCTGCAAGGGAAAAGGGCTTTATTAACTTGATGGAATATAATGCAAAAACCGATGAGCTTGAGCCGACCCCAACCCTTCTTGCGGGCGAAAGCGAACTGATAACCGACATTGCAAGAAGAGTCAAAGAGTGGAGGGGAGAATGGGAAGCAGTATGGGGCAACATTAACCTGCGCGCAAACATCCTAAAGACTGTTTCGGAAATGTCTGTAAAGACAGGAAATCCCGAACTTGTTGAAGCCCAGTCAATAGTCCTTTCAAACAACATGTTTCATATATTCTCCGAGCAGGTCAAAAAAGAAATAGGGGTTTTGGACACTGATGAAATCTACAAAAGATGGTATTCCTGGCTTAAGGAATATATAAAAACCGAAGGGAAAAAAGGCCTGCCTGACTTTGAAAACCCTTTCGAATAGCCTGATTTTAATTATTCTAATTTGGAAGAAGCTTTGAGAGCCATTCTCGGGCAATATCAAGGATTGAATTCAGCCCCTGGACTATCCCCTGGTCAATTATCCCGTAAAGGACAATAACCAGCACCATTATAAGCAAAAGGATTCCAAAAATCATTTTTGAGGGCATCTCCATAATTTAGGGCGAATAATTGAGTATATATCCTGAAGTTGCAAGAGCTGTTTCGCGTTCCATAACATTGCCTTCTTTCCATATTCCGATTAAGTATGCCGAATACAGCTCACTTTCCCATGCGGTTTCCTTTGCGCAATCTCCAAGAGAAACAGATCCGCATTCAATGATGCAGTTGGAAAGGGCCGGGGCTTCCATAATGCCAACATGATACCCCGGGCAGTTCACCGACCGGATAGCCCGGTTTATTGAAAGGTTTGCTTCACGGTAAAGGCCTGCGCAAGAAGTTTTATCAAAATTGTGCGTGAATCCTATAAGTCTGCTGTTGAGCTTAGATATACATCCATCTATTGAATAATCCAGATAGGCTAAAGCCGCCCTGTAATATAAATCTCCCCCTAAGCTATCCTTAAGGTATACCTCAAACCTGCCGCTGACTCTTGGAAAATCCCTTTGCAGGCAGACATCATAATATTCGCCTAAGGAGTCTCCGGCTCCGGAAGGGCTAAAAATAATTCCGTTAAAATAGGCTTTTGAAAGCTTTGTGTAATCCCTATCCAAATCATCCTTGCTTGCGCTCACAAGCCGAATCTTTTTTTCTTTAGATGCGCAGTTTACGGAAATTGCTTCGCCGTCTGAATAAAACCTCTCGCCGTCGCTTATCCTAATCCCTTCTTTTGATGGCAGGCATTTATAGCCTTCAAAAGCTCCTGAGGAAAGATCCCGAAGATACTTGTAGCATTGGCTGTTTCCTAAAGGAGTTCCCTGCCCGTAAGGCGAGCAAGCCGCTCCTTCAAATTGCCCTAAACAGGATGCGCAAAATCCGCCTATGCAATCAAGCTCTCCTGTCCCTGACCCCATGCAGTCCAAGCCCGTCTGGCAAGAAATAAGCCTTTTTCCTCCGCCCTTAAACAGGCCCATGCTGTTTTTGAATGCTATTGAGGCGCGGTTGGCTGAATAAGTTTTTCTGATTATAAGGGCAACATCCGCATTATCCCAGCCCTCATTGCCGCATAAGTCCGAAATGCAGGAAGGCAAAGTTATCACCCTTGATTCAATAGAAAATCCCGCGCAATTAACTGTCCCCGAAACCTCAGCAGCATATTCATTGAGCGCCCTGTCGGTGTACTGTTTTGCCTTAAGCCTCTCAACCCCCTCTATATTGATTCCCTTCCCGGCTTCACGAAAAAAGGATTTTGCGCACAGATGAGCTTTTTCCAAATCCAAAAACTCAAACTGAATTTCGTGGCTTTCCTCAGAGTTTATTGTGTTCCTTATAAGGCCCTGGTGCATATCCCATGAATAGGTATTTTGAAGCCCTATTTTGTAACGATACTCCCATTTCATCCCTTCGCCGTCAAGCTCAAGAATACTGCCAACAGAAACAACCTCCTGAACATCTGAGCCAACATAACTGACCGAATTGAAATATTCCTGAGCCGCCCCCTCAAGGCTTAATCTGTACATCTCAATAATCTCCCCTACCGCCTCTTGCGAGCCCTTATTTTCCAGCCCGCTCCAGTCCAAAGGGCGGTCAGCGGCCTTTTCAAATATGGCTCCGGCATTATTGTCCAATGTCGATTTTATTGACCGGTCAATTGTATGGTAAGAGACAATTAGCCGCCCCAGATGCTGCTCAGGAAGTTCCAACAGGTAATCCTGCGCAAAATTTCCCCCAAAGAATATAGTTGCCCCAAGCGCAATTATCAGAGCGGCGGCAGTAATACCTAAAAGAGGGAAGCCCATAAATAATTAGGGCTTAGATTAAAAGGAACCTATTCTATAATCACCAGGTATACTTCTGATGAAGTCCCGCTTTCATGCCACACTTTATATTCAACAGGATATTCGCCGGGCATTGCATATTCCCATTTAAAAGTAAGGCTTGCCCCTTTAGACATGTCCGGGTCTTGCGGGTTTTGGTTATTTGAGGAAATATATTCAACATTAGCCAGATTATGGCTTTCAAGGACATTTCCTAATTCATATAGGGAAGGGGCCTCAAAAAAACCGCCGCCTCTGCCCCCAAACCTTATTGCCGCCCGGCTGAATTTTTCCTCATTTGGAAGAACCAAAATCCTAAAATCCACCCTAATCGGCTGCAGCATCTCCCCTTCAGCCTTATACCTTAACTCGCGCAAATTATCGAAAAAAGCGGCTTCACTATCGCCCTCAAGCCTGGCAAGAATGCTTATTGAAGGCGGGGAGCTTTCAGCGCACACCCTCTTTTCCTTTGCAACAATCCTGCAAGGCCCGACCCCGCAAGGGTCTGAATTGCAGAAATCATATCCGACTTCAGCCTTATAATTCGCGCAGGACTTTATTCCCTTGCAGCAAACAGCAATCCTGACCCTCATATTTTCCCCCAAAGCCGAAAATATGCCCTTCTCCTCAAAACTGCATTCATAGGGAAAATTTTTGCTGAAAGTAAACGGCGTTTCTATGGGGTTATAATAGCTGCATCCGGGATTATTCTCGCTCTTCCTTAGTATCGGGTCAAGCCCAATAATGATATCAAGGCCCTGGCTGTGCTTTATCATGCAAAACTCCCTCCGAAAAGCGTCACGGCTATAATCTTCCTCTATTTTCATAAGCGCTTCATTTAGGAAACTAAAATCAACATCATAAAATTCGGGGCTATCCTCAAAATAGCTTATAAATTTAGAACGGGGCATAATTATTACCCCATCCCCCCCGTAATCTGCAATCCTCTCAAAAGCATTCTGCGAGCCGGGATCGGAATTAAGAAGGGTTAAAGCCGAAACCGGAAAAATATCAAGCCCAATCTGCTCCCCATATGTCGTAATCTTTATTGGCGGGCCCGCAACGAGGGTATGCATTTTTGCAACAGCTCCCGCAACAAAAACAAGTATCACTATAAAAACCAAAAATACAAGGCTTATTTGGTTTTCAATGAGGCCGCCTTTGAGATTTTTGCCCATAATTATCTTTCCCGCTTATTAGGCTTTTATATCGGGCAAAAAATAACTTATTGCAACCGCTTTTATCCCAACCGACCCAAGGGTCGGGGTATTTACGGGAAATCAGAATTAAAAGAGTTTGCGGGCATCATTACCCGATAACAGGCTACTTTAGGATATAATATTACTGAAATACAAAACATCAAATCCTCAAGCCCTAACCCTCAAGTCCTTAAACCCAATCCCTAACCCTTAAATCCTCAAACCCAATCCCTAACCCCTAAATCCTCAAACCCAATCCCTAACCCTTAAGTCCTCAAACCCAATCCCTAACCCTTAAGTCCTCAAACCCAAGCCAAATACTTGCTAAAGGCTTTATTCTATGATAAAACATGATTATATATGGAGCGCCGCAAAAAAAGCGTTCTGCTTTTGGGGGCATTTATCGCAGTATGCATTATTCCCGGAATCGGGCTTTGCGTGCCGACATCATACATTATTGAGAGAAGCCTAAGCTATAGCCATTATAACGGAACATTGATAAGCTCTTCAAATGAGGGGTCAATAGAGGTGGAGCTTGCAAATACCATGGATGTTTTGCAAAATGTGGTAATTGAGCTTTCAACTCTAAACCGCACAAACCTCATAAATTCCACAGCTTATGCCGCAGTTGCCGCCTCCCCATATTCCGGGGATCGCACAAGGCTCTATATTTCAACAAATGAAAGCAATGAAGCCACAACCTACACATTCTCCCAGAATAAATCAATAAGCATCAGGATGGGCTACCGTAACCTCATCGGCGGAAATGACCTCGGCCCTGAAAATAACACCCTTGAATTTATTATTCACCTCAATGCCTCAGAAAACCTCAATAGTATAACCGCAAACTTTATCGCAAACAGGGATGTTTTTGAAGGGGGGGACTCAATGAACATTATTAATGCTACCTCAAGTTCCGGAAGCATTGAAATTTTGGACTCCAATTCAAACGGGCATTTTGATAAAGCAGTATGGACAGGAAACCTCAGGACTTACGCAAACATAACCCTTTACGCATCAATAGCTCCGGACATAAATTATGATTCAGGCATTCTTTCAGCGGATATAGATTCCCAAGAAACCCTCGTGGACTATACCCAATCCGCCTCATTTAGCGGGATTTCATTTGCCGACCGCTTTTCAAGAGGCAGCCTCAGGCAGGGCGTTGAGATTACCCCCAAAGCAAATTGGATGGTGCGGGGATTTATGAAAAATATCGCTTACGGCCAGATATACCGCGTGCACAGCTGGGCGCTCTATGAAGTTGATTCAAACACCTCTTCACTTTCCGGAAACCCAAATCGGGAAATCCTGCCCGGCGAAGTGGTCTACACCGATGAGTATGACACCGGAATTCCTGCGGCAGTATTGCCTACAGACCCGATAAATAAAGCAATATATTACTCCGCGGCATATGACTGGGAAGTAAAGTGGGGCAGCTCCTACTATCGCGGGATTTTGCAGGGCTATATGGATATGCCAACGCTCTACCAGATGGATTTTTCGGCTGATAAGCGAATAGATATATTAAGCAATGGCGAATCCGGCAGAAGCCTTGAAGTAACAGATACAATGAGGCATATCGGCCACGCAAATCTTCAAGCGGATTCCATTCTCTTCAATATCAGCTATTCTGAAATCTGGACACTGTCTGGGCTAAAGGCATATATTGCCAACGGCAGCGGAAGGGCTGAAATTAATATAACTTCCGTAAGCTCAATGCCCGGCAGAAGCCTGATATATCTAAGCAATCTCTCGATGCAGCAAAATGATATTGCGCAAATCACCTATATTCTATCAAGCGGCAAAGAAGATGAGCAAAAAACCTACCAATTCGGACTAACAGCCATCGGGAAAACTAAAAGCGGGACGCCCGCTCAAAAAATACTTACCCGTGAGCTCACGATTCCGGGGATCTATTCAGCGGCTCCCGGAGGGGGCGGCGGTGGGGGGGGAATCGCTCCTTTGCCTGTTCTTGAAATAATAAGGAAAGACGCAAACGATTTTCTTCTCACAGAGTCGCTCCACTTCAATAATGCAACTTTCAGAGTTGTGGATACCGGAGGAAAAGGCCTTAGGGACCCGATCTTTTTCATATATCTTCCCCTCAATTCAAAGCTTGACATTTACAGCATAAAATTAATATCCGTCAGAGGCGAAATACCCGAAAATATCCTATTTGGGGTAAAAGACAACGGGATAAAAAAATTAGGGGAAACCGAATACCGCGAATATATTGTCCAATTAAAGTCCGACCCTCTAAATCCTCTGACCTTTTATGAGGGGGACTCAATAAACATCAATTACTACTCCGAGCTTCCTTTTGGCACAAACACTATCATCACCAGGGCCTACGGGTATAATTATTATGAGGACAAATATTTCTTCGAGGACATTGTGACCCAAGTAAGAAGAGAATACTGGCGGCTGCAGGACCTTGAAATTAGGGAAGGGCCCTGGGAACCGCTAAAAGCCATAGTCGGCAGCCCGGTAAAATGGATAAAAGCCATAAATATAATAAACCCTAACGAAAGGCAGGTAAGGGAACGCTATTCTTTCGGAGTTTATGATGACCGGCTTAGTGTTCATGTCCTTGAGTCTGTTAACGGAGAAACTTCAAAAATACCCCACGAGGAAGAGGCCCAATATGTGAACTTTATAGTTAACATTGCGCAAAATGCCCGCTCCACTTATATTCTAGAACTTACAACGCCCCCAATACTTGAAGTCGGCAGAAAGACAGAAATAATTGAGGTTGGCGAGGGCATAATAACCTTCAACACCCAATTAACCATCCAAAATTTTGCAAGAAGGGCATATTTTAACGCGACCTTGCCTCTGGAAATTAAGGATATTCTGGAGTGCAGCCATGATTTTATAAGGACCGATACCGGAATAGATATTCCGATACCCGAAATAGCTTCGGGCCAAAATATAACCGTCAATATAACTTACCGAGAACGCCCCCCAAAAATTATAATGAGCCTTGATAAGCTGGAGTATTCCTGCCGCGAAAATATGCTCCTTGATTTTATATTGATACCCTATAACAAAGACGGCTACATCGAAATAGAATTCTCAGGTCCAAACCCTTCAAGAGACCTCATCTATGCAGATATTATTGAGATTGACGAAGTTCCAAAACAATCCTTAATTAAAATCCCTCTGCCCCTTTGCGATGATGGGGAATACACTCTAAAAGCCTATTACAAATCTGAATTTAAGACGCTCCTTATCAGCGAAAAAACTGTGCCTATACTTTGCGAAGAAAGCTCAAAGATACCTTGGATTGCCTTCCTTCTGGCTATTGGGTTAGTCCTTATAATTGCCAACCGCAAAATTTACCAGAAAAAGACTCTTAAGCAGGAAATCAAAAAAGCGGGAAAATAAGTTTCCCCACATCTAAAATATTTCATAATTTTACTAAAATATTGCCGCAAAATCCCAAATTTTACTTAACTGCACAGTTCCAAGGTTTTTCCTCCTAAATTCGGTTACCCATATTTTTACAAAACATAACTATCCAAATTCCTTGAGCTTGCCGTGCAAATCCGTTATTTTTGCAAGGACAAAGGGATTGCTGTCTTCAGTTCGCTCATATGCTGAAAGAAGCCGGATAAACTGCCCTCTTGCCGCAGTAATATTTCCCTCATCAAGGTTTCGGTATATATCCTGTATCATAGCATTTATCCCCTCTCTCGAAAAACCGGGGCTTACGGAGCTTGCGGGGCTTTGTGCCTTGAGGCGGGAATCGGCAACCGCGGGCCTCCTTGGCTGAGGCCACTCCGCTATTCTTGCCTCCTCAACCGCAGGCGCGCTTATTGCTTCCCGGGCATTTCTTGACTCTTGGGTAACCCTTCTTTCAATTCTATGGTCAACGCTCTTTGAGAGCTCCAGTATTCTAAGCTCAAGCTCTGAGATGCGCCTATTTGCCTCCTCCCTGTCTTTTTGCTGAATTGCCTCTATCTGTTCGGAAAGCTTTGCCCCGCCATGCTTTTCCCCGCCCAACTTTGAAATTCGGGAAATTTCCGACTCCAGCTTATCTATATTGCCCGCCTTTTTTTCAATATTTTCCAGGCGAGAAGCCAGCTTTTTGTTTTCTTCCAAAAGGCTGTTTGCTAAACCCTCCATCTTTTTTAGGGATTCTTTATCTGCCACGGAGGCTTGTTTGGCTTCCTTATTTTTGAGCGCGTTTGCCAATTCAGATATATGCGACTCCATATCAAACCTCAGCTCCTCAAAGGATTTTTCAAACTTCTTCTCGCTTGAGCCCAGCTCATCCCTTTTGGCAAGATTCTCAACCTTAAGCGAAAGCTCATCCTGAGCGCGCATAAGTTCCCTTAGCGCATCCTCATTGGAATTCACCTTCTCCAGGTTTGATCTTGTCCTGCTTAATGCCTCATTCATCTCATAAAGCCGGGTCTCAAACTTCCCCGCAACCCTTTCAGTATCCCTCTTTAACGAGTCAACCATTTTTACCTTTTTATCAAGCTCTTCAGCCACAGAAACCAAATCCTTAAAACCCCTTATTTTCTCCAAATCCTCCCCCATATCCTTCATTTTTCTTAAGATTGAGTCAATCTTTTCTGTATTGGATTCTGTCTGGGCCTTAGATTGCTCAAGTTCCTGCTGCCTTTTTGCAAGCTCTCGTGTGAGCTTTTGGGGCTCAAGGTCCTGAGCAATATCCTGCAGACGCTCAAACTTTACAGAAATATCGCTAAAAGTTCTATCTCTCTCAATGAGGGATGAGCGAAGTTCCCCTATCTTTTCTGAAATATCTGAAAGCCTTGCTTCAGTCTCTTTTCTCCCCTCTTCAAGAATCTCAACCCTCCCCCCAAACCTTTCGAGCCGAAGGCTCAAATCAGTAAGGGAACTTCCTTCGCCTTGAGCTCCGGCAACAGGGGATTCATAAGCCGAACCCTCGCGGCCTTTTTTCTGCAGAAACCTAAAAGGCCCCGCTCTTTTTTTCTCCATATCCCTCTCATCTTTTTCAATATCGCTGAATTCCTCCGGCGAGATAACATTCTCCGAGCCCCCTTCTATTTCTTCAGAGCCCATAATTAAAAAAGCGCAGTCCCTCTGCCATAATATACTCACCCTTATTTACCATATATCCCGTCTTTTCCAAAACTGATTTTTTGTTCATGCTCTCTCCAATGCCTTTTCAAGGGAGGAAATATAAATCTCAGACATTCTGAAGTTGCCTCTCTTAAGCTTATTTAAGGCAAGCTTATAGTCAATCTCGTAATTCTCAACATAACCCCCTCCGGATTTTATTTGGGCAATCTTTTCCCCAATCTTATCAAGCCTCTCAGTATATTCCTTGTAAAGCGTGAGCTCCTGGTCGGTGATTTTATGCGGGTCGTGCTTTGTGGGCCTAAATTCTACAAAAAACGGCTTTCCTGAATTGTACTTCGGGTGCTGGAACAGTCCCGCGCCCACACCCATTCTTGTAATCCTTTCCGCATACCTCTCCCCGTACTTTGTCTTTACTTTTGAAATATCCGCAAGAGACTTTGTGTTGAGCTGGACTTCAGTCAATACATTTCCTGCAATCGCTTCCTTGAAATCCGCAAGAACCTGAGAGCACATTATTACACCTAGCCCCCACTTTCTAAACTCCCTTGCGGCCTTCTCAAGCGCAGTATACCCTCCGCTACCCCCATACTTCTCAAGGAGCCTGTGCACCTCGTCAAAGACAAATATTGCCTTGAGTTCCGTACTCTCCTCCCAGTTCTCCGAAAATAGTGTGGAGATTATGTTTTTCACTGCAATATCATATTCTCCCGGCTTTAGGCGGTTAAGGCAGAAAACGGTAATCTCTCCCGGATTTATAAACTTCTTAACATCAAGCTTAAAGTTAGGGTCGTCTATGTCATAGATTAGGCCCGGATAGGACTTAATATCATAATCATTCATGCCAAAGGCCCTGTATCGCGCCAGAAGGTTTTTGTCTTTGAGCGGCTTTACAAACCCTGTCCACTGGGCTGTAGGGTCAAATACAATCACCGGCAGCTTTCGGTCAAGGGCCTCTTCGGCAAAAACCGAGGCAGTTACCGATTTGCCTGAACCTGTCGCCCCTGCGGCAATAATATGTGTTGAGAGGTCCCTCGGGTCATAATAAAACACATTGTCCCTACCGGCAAATTTGCCAATCCTAAACCCTGATTTTGGCACTGCATTATAATCCAAAGGATATAAGTACCTCTCCTGCTTTTCCTTTTCCTTTTTCCATGCGCGGTAATAGTTCCAAATATAAGTTCCCCCTACAAGGACCGCCATTGCAAGGGCCAAAAGAAGCAGAGCCACCGTAAGCGGGGACTCGAATAATGGCTTGACTATCTCAAAACTTGCCACATCCATAATACTCTTATCATTATAATTAGCCCATACTTCAAGGTTATAATATCCCGTCTCTAATTGGCCAAGCTCAAGAGTTTCCCGCAATACAGCGGCCGACTCAAGCTCAGCTGAAGTGTTGAACTGCTTCACAATCTTGTTGTCGGACTGGCGTATAACAAGATAATCAATATTCAGCTCAAAATTCCCCCGGTCACCCAAATTCACAAGCTTCACCACAAAACTCAAGTTCTTTCCGGCATTTATCTTCTGGGAGGGAATTTCAACATCCATCTTTAAAATCAATTTTGCGCTTTCAAGAAGCCTTAGTGTTATTGGAAGGGATTTTTTCTTCCCTTCCGCCTCCAAAATTACATAGCCTCCATATGTCCCCACCGCCTGATCTAGAGGGGCTGTTACCGAAAGGTTGAGCCTAAAGCGCCCTCCCTTTGGAACCTGAACCCGGCTTTCTTGCATTGAAATAAATCCCGCCATATTGTCGCTCAATGAAATCGTGGCATTTATATCTCTCTCATGGAGGTTGCCTAATGATATCCAGTATTCTTTTGATTCCCCAAGGAAAATCCGCGCATCCTCAAGGTTTGTGTCAACTTCCAGCGGAAAGTCCCTTGAGCAGTCCTGAGGGCAATTATCCGCATTCTCCCCTATTTCGCATATTCCGTTGCCGCAAAAAGGCCTCGGCTCGCTAATGCCTGAAGAAGTGTCCCTTGGGGCAGAGCCTCCCGGCGCAGGGGAAGTCCCGGGGTCCGGGGCAGGAGGCGAAACCCCCCACTTATCAGGGTAAGAGCTTTCCGCAACAGCATAGGCTGACAGGTGATTTGTGGAAAAATTAAAAATATTTGAGATAATTTCAGGCGCATATCCCCCTTCAAGATAGCTAAATTCCCCCTCAGAGCAAGACCGTGTTGTGTAATTCCAGTTTTGGCAGTAAAACGCCTTAAGGAGGTTTTCAGAAAAGCTCCCCTGCCCCAAAGCCTCTGTATAATTTATGCTAAATTCAGCTCCCGAAAGGTTTAGGGCGGACTCAACAACAACCGCAAGCAAAATGCTCTGCCGGTTAGCAGTATCAGGCAAAAGGATATTTGACATATCCTCTGAGTTTTTATGTGGGAAATTATCAAACTTAAACGGAGAATCTGTGGTATTTGGCTCTATATTGAAATCCGCATCCAAAAGCGCAATCTCGTGGCCGAATATTTCCGCGACCACATCATATTTCCTTTTGTGGAGCGCCCAGCTATAATCTCCGCCAAAAACAGAGTAGCTTCCCATAAAATACAAGTCAGTCCTGTTGTGGCCTGCCCTATAAAACCTGAAAGTCGCATTTATCCCCTCCCCTTTAGGGTTTGACAGGTTTCCTGCGGCAGTAATCGGGCGATATACCTCAAACCACCCCCCGGCAATTCCAACCCTGCCTCCGGTATCATTTGCATAGACAAAAATATCATAGTCCCCAACCTCATTAGGGTTTGCAAAAGAAAAGATATACTCATAGCTTTCGAAATCCGGGTCGCTTATCGGGCTTTTTGTGAAGTTTCCCTCACCCAAAGAAATATTCGGGCCGCTTGGAGCCGAGATTTCTGCCCAGACCGAGGAAATATTAAGGTTGTCGGTAACATTCACCCTAAAGGATTGCGTCGGGGCATCTGAAAAGTAATTGATATGGCTTGAGGCAATTCTGCTAAACCAAGGCGGCAACACATCTTCATATATCACCGCATTTTCTTCAATATCGGAGAGCTCAACCTCTCCTCCTTCACGGGAATAAATCCCTGTAACCGTAAGGCTGTTATTTATCCTGTTTGATGGAATTTCCGGGGCAAAACATTCAATAAGCCATTTTTCGCTCGTAGCATTATATTGGGCCTGCCCTTCATTTAAGCAAACAACTCCCCCCACTTCAGCCGACCAAGCCATACCTTCAGAAACCGGCGAGTTTCCAGAAATCGCCTCAACAATAATCTCTAAGGTATCATTTTCATAAACCCCCCCTATGGGTTCAGCCTCTGCAGGCGAAATTATATCTACAGTAAAATTGATTATCTCAAAATAAACCGGAAGGTCAACATATTGCGGAACCGCGCTCTCATTGAGGTTGCGCGCCCTTATTGTGTAATTGTGCTTCCCGATATATGAGCCAAGGCTTTCCGGAGAAACGCTGGTATTATAATATACGCTTATTGTCATTGAAGCCTGGTTTTGCAGTGAGAACGAAATATTTTTTTGTCCGGATGCCCTGTTAAGAACCAAAAATTCAGCCGAGGTACCCGCCTGAGGCGATACAGTGACATTATAATTATAAGTTCCGGGGGCTACATTTACCAAATTAAACTCCCCAAGCTTTTTTAGCTCTTCTTTTAGGCCGACAACCCGAGAGAGATTTGTGTCCGGGGTAATATACCAGTCAAGCGAGGTGACATTTAAGGTGAAAGGCAGTGTCACCGAGCAATCCACGGAACAGTCCGGAATCGTCGCAGTAATATTGAAAAAATAAACACCTATTAGTGTGTCATTTCCGGGAACTTCAAACCGAATATAATTCTCCCTCTCGCCTTTCTTTGCAATATTCGAGGCATTTTCCATAAAAGCGCTCCAATCGGCAACCTCCCCGGCATCGGTCCCGGATATATTATAATATACACCTGTCAGGTTGACATTGCCGTAATTTACAACGGTAAAATTGGCTGAGCGAATGGCTGTTATCGGGGCTGACAGGTAAAGGCTCTCTTCATAAAATACCGCCCTTTTATTTTCAGGAATGCTGATTGTCAGGTTTGAATGAGTAGAGCTGTTGCTCCCATCCCCGTTTCTCCATGAAGCATTGAAAACAATCACCTGTTGGGTTGCATCCGCATCCACGGTAACGGTAATATTTATTTCACTTCCGCAGGAGTTTCCTGAAGGCAGGGGACTGCAATAAGACTTTGGTATAATTATTCCCTCAGACTCTGTTGACGAAATATTTATTGCATACATTCCGCTGCTTCCTGTATTTGTCAGGTTCAGGTAAACCATAAAAGTATGGTTATTATCTAGGGCAACTCCGGAAGCGGTTTCATAAGTATTGTTCAGCTCAATACTCCCTGCAGTTGTTCCATTATCAATTATTATATCAAGCGACAGTCCTTTTGGCTCAACTGCCTCATAAAACAATCCCGGCATTGAAGATATATTGGCAGTATAGGTATAATTTTCTTCATTTCCGACTGAAGTAAAATATTCGGCTATGCCCCCAACACCGGTATAGTTTGAGCCCATTAATCCGGACTCATTATAAAAGCCCACGCTGTAATTATATATTCCGGATAGCGTGAAGTTGTCCAAAACTTCAGCCTCAAGGGAAATGTGCGCATCGCTCATGCAAATATGCCTAAAAGGCTCATCCCCCCATCTTGAGCAGTATTCCGAATCTACAGTAAAATTTCCAATTTTTGCAAAGCCGGATATATTGAAATATGCAGAATTGTATCCGGAAGTGTAATAATCCTTGGATGCAATAGCAACAGCTTTCCTTCTGCCAACCTCCTCAAAACCTCCGATTAAGTATTCCTCAGCGCTCCCAAGGCTCTTTTTTAAGGATACTTCAACGGAATCGGGCAGGCCCGAGTGGAAACTGACGCATTCCCCAAAAGCATCCGCAAAGCAAATATAATCTATCAATGCATTTGTGTTTGAAGGGTCAGCCCCGCCGTCCCCCATGTCTTTTAGGATAATTGAAATATTCTGGGCGGATCGGAGCGAAATATCTGCGCAGTTCGCAACAGTCCAGTTTGATGGCTGAGAAACATATCCCTCGCCGTCAGCATTTTCCAGAATGCTTGGCGTAAGGTTGCAGACATAATCCCCGGATTGGATATACAGCTCTCCCGGGTAGAGCGAATGCCCAAATTCCCCCCATGCCTTATATTTTATCTGAATCTCTCCTGTATGGGCGGCGTGGTTTGGAATTCCCTGAAATATTGAAGTCAGCCCGTTTCCTGCAGAAAGGTTTGCAAAGCGCATTCCCCCTGAACCGGAAACCTCAACTCCGCATCCCGAACTCGAGCAGGCAGACTCCGTCCAATAGGAAAAATTCCCTGAGCCAAATCCTGCATTCCTCAGGCTGTAAGGGACATTGTAGGTGTAGAATTCCGGATTGTAATATCTCAAATCAATCTCAAAAGTTTTGCTTGATGATGCGGGCAGATCCGCCAAAAAAACTATTTTTGAATATTCAGACATATTCTCCTGCGAATTGTTTAGCAAAGATTCTCCCTCATCAGACCACGGGTATATCTCAAATGGGATTTCCTCTCCCCGGAGGGTAATTTTCGTGTTGTTTATAATCCATGAGCCGATATCAAACTGCTCCGAGGAAAATAAGCTTGCGCCTAAAATTATCGGATAATCCTCCCTATCCGACCCGCTAATGTCTGTTACCGTAACATTGATAAAATTTTTGTTAATAAGGCTCCATTCTGTAATAACATCGCCCACTTCCGAGCAGGAGTCGGCGGCAGTTGCATTGAGGGGGATTTGGCTGCCTTTGTAATAAAGCAAGTCTTCGGGTTCATGGACAGACACAACAAGGGAATCTTTGAGGGCCGCCTGAACCATATCCTGAGCCGAAAATCCTGAAATATCATAGTAATCATCAGCCCCGATTCGGGAGGCCTGAACTGACAGGTTCTTTTCACCGACCGAGGCGCACACCCCTCCGCATCCCGCCGCATAATAAATAGCGCAAGCTCCTTCCAAAGTCATATTTGAGCCTATATTTGAATTAATTCCTGAGCCTGAAAGGTTAAAAGAGCAGTTGTAATTGCTTAGGTTTGGAGTTCGTCCGTAAACATCCTGAAGCTGCGCCCCAAACTCTTTTGGCATTCCCCGATAAAATTCCATATCTTCCTCACCTATAATGGATATTTGCAATTCACCGCGAATTTCAATGTCAAGCTCTGTTGAGTTTGAGTTGCTGTATGCCCCATCCCCAAGAATGCCTATTTTCCATTTCTTTTCTCCGACACTATAGGACTGGTTTGGTAAAAATACAATATTGCAGTGCCCTGTTGAATTTGTCAGGTTTGTTCCCGACAAAATTTCCCCTACCCATAGCGCGCAGGATGCCCCCACTGCAGGCTCCCCCAAATCAGTGTCGTTAATGTATGCCGAAAGATAAGCTGTGTTATTGAGATAGACTGAGGTTGCATTTCCAAATGTCCCCAAAAAAGGGCTATAGATTACCTCTGAATTATGCTTTTCAATTGTAAAGTTTTTAGCTGTGGTGTTTTGTGGCAGGTGGAAAATCTGGGAAAGGCCTGTCAGGTTGTAGTCATAATACTCAAAAAGATACTGCGCAACGCCTACCCATTCCTTAGCTGAAGTAACATTAAACTGCAAAATCGAGCCCAAAACCGATTTTTGAGATTCATTATGCCAATTTCCTGAATGGTATATCCACAGGGTTGCATTGACGCCATCAGACTCTTCATCATATAAATCTGCCGAAAAAGTGATATTGGTCCCCCAAATGGAAGAATTTGGAATTGCCGAGAGATTGGATAGCTCCGGCCTTAAATTATATGATCCGCCTGCCTGAAATAAGGTTGGCGCGTCTGAAGACAGGCTTGACTGGGCCCACCTGAAATACATCCCGTCCCCAGTCTCCTTTTTGCAGGAAAAGAAGCTGTACTGGCTGCAGGTTTTTTGGTAGGTAAACTCCGGGGCTTCTGAATCGCAGTCATCCTGAGCGTCTGGCGGGGTGATATCGCATTCTCCTCCGTCAAACACCCTCAAAAATTCCTCACCCTTAATTTGGGAGTCATTTACCACCCAATCAGCGCTTGCCCACAAAAAAGAGCCGTTATCCGTATATAGGGACAGATTTGCCTGCCGAGTGTACCTGTCAGGCTCGCCGTATTCAGTAAAATAATCGGTCAGGTTATCCAAATGAATCGCGACTTGCGACTCCATTGTGTCATCCCAAAACAAAAAAGAGCTCTCGCTTGAGTTTATGGAAACGCCCGCCTCAAAAAACAAAGGCTCTAAAGTTATATCGCACACTTTTGAGCCCCCAATATCCGCAACGCTTCTTTTTGCAAAGTTAAAGTCGCATGCCGTAGCGCTTTGGTTGACGAACAGATAATATACCGATAAATTTTCTGAAGGGATTCCGGAAAAAGTAATATTGTATACAGAATACCCTACACTCTCCCCCGCGGATATATTGCTTATCCTTGACCAGCTAAAAGCAGGTGTTTTTTGGAAAAGCCCGGAAACATTGTAAAGGTACGAGACCGATAGGCTGCCTATATTGAGCATTCCCTTAAACTTTGATTCAAATGCAAGAGGGATCTGGCAGTTGCCTGATGCATCCGGAGAGCATGCCTCAAGATAGGTGTTTATTGCATCAGTTATATTGTCCCCTGATGCAACCTCAGAGCCTCTCAGTTTTTCATGGCCCGAAACCCATTCCCTATTTCCGTTATTCCCGACATCTATTGAAAGGTTTGTTGGAAAATAGTCAAAATTGAATATATATACCGTTCCATCTGCCCCGCCTGCAGCGGCTTCAAGACCCGGGCTTTCTGCCAAGCCGCCAATACCCACAGCATTTATGAAATTATTTGCAAGAAAATCCCCTATCGGAGAGCCTGTGCTGTTAAGAATATATATCTTTTGGTCATTGCTGCCTACAACTATCTCACTTCCGGGATAGTCCCCGGTAACATCCTCTGCCTTAATGCTGTTGATAGCGCTGCCTGCGGTAAAAATCTTTGCGTATTCCCATGAAGAATTTACAATATATATTTCGCCGTCCGTATTCCCAACGATTATTTCATTTCCGGGGCTCGACGAAACATCTGCAATTGCCACAGCCCTTATCTCTGACGAGCCTATAGTAAGGTTCTGTATTATCCCTCCGGTAGAATTCAGCGCATACAGTTTTCCCGCGCTGCAGCCTACCGCAATATCGGCCCCAAAATCCAAAGACAGGTTTCCAACAGAAATCTCCTTGATTCCGCTAAGAGTTGTGTTCCAAATTAAGCTCCCGCTGGAGTTTAAGGCATATATCTTGTCGGAACCTATAATAACCTCATTTTTTGAGTCCAGATCCAAATCGGCTATAGCCGCCGCAACTACGCTGTTTCCTGTGCTGTAATTCCAGATATGGCCCCCTGAGGAGTTTAAAATATATACCCTGCCATCCTGAGAGCCTGCCGCAATTTCCTCACCGAAGCTTTCCAAATCAAGCTCTCCAATATCTGTTGAATAAATCTGATAATTTCCAAAACTTGCCGAATTCCAGATAACAGTCCCGTTATTGCCGCTAATAAGCCTTACCCTGCCATGCCCTCCCTCTTTTGTTCCGATAGCTATATCCAAATATTCCCCGCCTGTTGCATTGCCTACCGAAAGCCCGGCCACCTCATTTGAGCTTATCTGAGCCTCATAAACCGAAGTAAGTTTTCCGGTGAAATTCATTGAAATGTTATATACCAAAGAACTTTCTGGAATAGAGAGATAGAAAATGCGCTTGTCTGAAGAATTCTCAAATTCAAACTCCTTTGAAGTGTCAGCATCGCTGAACTGCTGCAAAGTGTAATTTATCAAGGGCTCATCAAGATTAAGGATGAAGCCTGATTGGTTGGCTCCATAAGAGAATATTATGCCTAATCCAAGCCACAAAAGCAAGGCTATGAATACAGTTATAGCAATTACGCTTGTAGTGCACTTACCCATAATTTATCTCTATGTTTAATTATATTGGAGGATAATCCTCTTTTGCCTAATTCGCAGCCTGCCTTAATTCATCAATTTCGGACTTTAGTTCCTTTACTGACTGCGTGAGAAGGCTCTCTTTTTTGTCTATGCTTTCGGCAATCTTTGAGAGCTGGCGAAGCTCAACCCAAAGGATTCCAAGGTAAACAATTACTGCGCCCATCAGAAGTATAAGGACATTAGGGTACTGAATTACAAGGCCGCTGTATGCCCCATAAATTATGGTCAAAAGGATTACGCCCAAAACTATCAAAACGGTATTGTCCTCCATAATCTAAATCCCACCCCTATCTATATATCTGTCCATATTAATTTCCTCTCTATCCGATGAAGCCTTATCGCGGCCTTCATCTTCATCCTCCTGAGAATTATTTTTATGCCTTGTGGGGCTTTTTTTTCCGCTATTTACAATATCCCCAAGTTCCCTTACAGAATCCCTCAATTCCCTCAAGTTCTTTGCAAGGACAATATCCCCATCATCAAACCGGCGGGCGAGCCTTCTAGCCTGCCTAAACTCAAGCTCAATTATAAATATAAATGCCAAGGCGGCGACGCACAGAAGGACAATTAACTGCAAAAGGTCAAAAGTCAGAATCTCAAGACCGAACAGTGTCAGGTTCCCTGTAATTCCTGCTGCCATAATTAGTCAAAAGGCATATTTATTTAATACTTTCTGCTGCCTTTTGGGGCTTAAGCCTCTTTACCCCAACATAAAGCACTCCCGCGCACAAGAGCAAAATTATATAATTTACCCACGCCGCATAAGCGCTTGCAGTTCCGCTCACATAGAAATTGCCTGTTCCTGTAGCAAGTGTGGCCATATCAGACTTAAGCCGGCTTTCTGCAATATATCTTCCGGAAGGCGCGCCCATCGGCACCCTAAACTGCTCGGAAATGCTTGTCCGAGATATCGGCTCAAGCCTTTCTAAATTCTGGACATTTGCATATACCATCACCTTATCCTGCGTGTAAACCTCTGTTTCAATAAACGGGTAGCTTATCTCCTCCCCTCCGTGAATGACAAGAATATCAAGCATTACCTCCGAATCCAGCCCATAACTGTCTTTGTTTGGGGTGATTATGATTGTGGGATAGGCCTGCTTATAGACAATTACAATCTCTTTCATCCCCTGAGCAGGCATTTGCGGAACTGTAACCCGGATATTGCTTCCGCCTGAGTAAGGGATTGGCATACCTTCAGAGTCTTTAATGCTTAGAATGTTGTGGGAAGAGATCGGCAGATTAAATTGAACATTTGAGTAATCCTGGGCGGCAAGGCTTCTAAGGAAAATTGACATCCTCAATTCAACCATTTTATTCTCAAGCACGCCCAATATTTCTACATCCCGGTCTGTCTCAACAACCGGCGGGGTTATAACCCGAACATCATAAACTCTGGTCTCTCCCGGATAAAGCCTTGACCTCCACACCATCTGGCGCTTCCCCTCCTTTGCTGTAAACGCAACTTCTTCTTTTACTTCCACTCCTGCCGCATTAAGGTAGGATACATATCCTGCTGTTGCATCCTCAAAAACCTCTGTTGAAAATTCAGCTTCGGTGAATCTTGAGTTTGGGTTATAAACCTCAAAATCTTTCATCCATGCAACAGGGCTTCCGACAACAACAGACTTTACAGTCAAGAAATCGCCCTGCCTGATTTGGGGCTCAACCAAAGGCTCGGGGACAGTTACCCTTATCACACCCATCGCTGTAGCCATAACAGCCTCGCCTGTTGCAGGGTCAAAACCTGCAATTGCCATTGGCATTTCATAAAGCCCTGAATTTGTAATTTCAATTGAGTATAATATCTTTACAGCCGCATTGCTGCTGAGGCTCCAACCGGCTTTATTCCCGTTGGAATACTCGCAAGCCCTGACGGTTACTCCGTCAGGAAGCTCAATTTCGCCTTTGTCGGTGACATTATAATCAGAACTTACACCGCAGCTCCATGCACTCCCGTCTGTGCTGTTGCAGAAAGTTACCGAAGCCCTATCACAAGTAAAGTCTGTTCCCAGAGGCACATAATCCACAAACTTTATTCCCTGTATTTCGCTTCCTACCACCTGAACAAACAAAGTTCCGTTAACAGTTGTAGGCGCGGTTGGGCTTGGTATAAACAAATCCTTATAGCCGATTAACTGCCGGCCTGAAGTGGATAGGGTTTGTGGTGTCGGGGCTTCGGTTTCAGGGGTTCCCGAAAGGCTTGTAAGCGTCATATTTCCGGTAAACTGGAAAGAGTCGCCGGTCTCAAGGTCTGAGGGGGAAGTTACATTATAAAAAAGCTTAATTTTTTCATTTGCCTCCAAATTCTTATTAGCATTTGTAGCGCTGAGGTCATTTATCGTAACGGTAATTATCCCGTTAGCGCCGCCGGTTGGCTGAGTGAGGCTTACAGTAACCCCGTCAGAAGTCCCTGTGCCCGATTTCAAAAGCTCATATGCACTGCTAGTGGTATTATACCAATAAACTTTAATTGAATCCGCATCAACCGCAAAGGCGGTTCTTGCAGCGCCTAAGGTCGTGTTTCTCGGTATAATGCTGTTTATCTCAATTTTCTCTGCGGCTGCACTATTGTGCCCTGTAAACGTGGTCTCATCAGTTACATTAAACTGGGTGCCGACCCCAACCGACAAAAATCCGCCCATTGCCTTTGAGACAGACTGGTCGATAACATAAAGTGTCGGCAAGTCAAGGGTTGTATTAATATAGGAAACATAATACCGGTCTGTGTCATTCCAAACAACGCTCCAGTCAAAATACGATGCAACATAAGGCTTTCCTGAACCCGGGAGAGTGGCCCTTTCCTGAGAGCTTGAGGAGGCATCAGTTGTGTAAATAAGCCCGTCATCCGCATCAAAAACAGTCGGGCTATAAGTGCCGCTTTGCACAAGGTCGGTAATATTTCCTGTAGAAGAGCTGACATTATATATTGCCCAATCGGTAACATTATAAGTCAATTGGGTTCCGGGGCTTGAATCGGTTGAGTTGGCAGAGAGAACCCTGAAAAATCCGCGAACCTCCCAAGAGTTCTGGTCGCCTGACTCCGCCAGGTCAATTCCCTGCCTTATCGCCCCCCTTGAATATGTCGCGGCAATTGTGAGGCCTGTCAGGGCGGCTGCCTCGGTATATCCGCTTCTTGCTCCTTTATCTGAATAGCTGTCATCCAGATTAAGAGAGGTAACCCCATCTGCGATATTTA
This sequence comes from uncultured archaeon, assembly GCA_964547015.1. GTDB lineage: Archaea > Aenigmatarchaeota > Aenigmatarchaeia > QMZS01 > QMZS01 > JAFGCN01. The sequence goes on along the minus strand of CAZJKT010000010.1, from coordinate 2,438 downwards.
CCCCTTCAGTTACCGTAAAATTAATATCAAAGGTCACATTCGCTCCCGCCGCCAGATTATTGGTCCAGGTTATCCTATCATTATATCCATCCGAATCCGAGTCAGAAGCCGAGCCTGAACTGGTTGCGGTAATATTTACCGAATCCGCCCCTCCATTTGTATTTTTGTCAAAATCTATCACTACAGTAACGCTGTTTAGCGCCTTTGAGCCGGAAGGGTTTTTAGCATAAAGGACCATATTCATATTATTTACGCTGCCGCCGGGGCCAATATTATCGGAATCATACAAATCATACCCGCCCTGAGCATTGCTATATGACACAACCTTAAACTCAATTGCAGGGGCAACCGCCGCATTAGTAATCTCATAATAATTCTGACCGGAGCCAAAAGATGTGTCATTTACCAAAAGCTTTGTCCGGCTCCATAAAGTAGGGTAAGAGGTTGCGGTAGCGCGGTAAGACTCAACTTTGCCAAGGCTTGTGTGCGTAGTGCCTGAAAGGTTTACCCTTACGGTCTGAAGGGTGTCAACGGTATTGGGAAGAGCAACCTCAATATATCCTGAGCGGCAGGGGTTTGAATCATCGGGGCATTCGGTATAGGTCTGAGACGCATTAGGTGTTCCGTCAGTATCATAATGGGCATAAACCCTCTCTGTAAGGTATGACACAGGCCCCACCGTAGCCAAAATAGGGGACATTAAAAGGATTGTTATTGCGGCAAAAAGGACAAATTGAAATCTAAACTCCATATAATTATACCGCTTAGATATATATATATATATATTCCCCGATTATGTGAATAGAAAGCCTTTTTGGAAGAATTTAAGTTTCGGGCTTTTTTGAAGCCTATTTTCTTCTGGCAAGAATTGCAAGGTTCATTAAAACAAGAAGCCCTATTACAAAATATAACCCATACTTTTCCAAAGGGCCTTTTTTTTGCTCCCCCATTACCTCAAAAGTCTGGGTTGAGAGGGCCTCCCTCCCGGTATATTCCACATAGCTCTCAAAGATATACCTTCCGGGCTCTGAATCTTGGGGGACTTTTAGCTCGAGAAGCTTTTCTTTCTGCTCGGTAACCGCGATGGTTTCGCTTCTCTCATCTATCAGTTCGCCTTCAAGCGACCTTATGGAATATGATGAATAAACATCAACCTTAGCCCTTGGGCCGCCCACATTCAAAATCCTCAGAAGGCTTTTGACGGTTTCTCCGGGCAGGACTTTTTTTGTGAGCACTTCAAGAATTACATCAAAACTAGGCACATTCGCATCAGCATACATTTCGGTCTTAATCTCCCTTTTATAGATTGGGTCATAGCCCGAGATGATTGCGGGAAGCTCCCAGCTCCCTCCCCCAAGCACCCAGAAGGAATAATTAATTATAAGGGACTGGTTGTTTTGCAGGTGTCCGGGCCAAACTAAACCTGTTTCCGTGAAATTATACTGGTAGGCGGTTGCCCGGTAGTTTCCGAGTATTGTCAGGTTTTCTGCGGTTTTTTGGTAGTCTTCGGTTTCATTTAAAGGAATATATGTTCCGTTGTCCCACCACACCTCAAAGCTGTATACTGTCGCGCCTTCAGGGAGGTAATCTGAAATTATTATGTTTCCAACTGTTCCCCCAAGGGCTGTTGCAACAATTGTTGCCGTAATATTTTGGGGGTTTGCGGGGTCAACTGTCAGGTCTTTGTAACCCCTCAACACTACTGCTGAGACAGTTATGTTTGAGGAAATAGTTCGGTTCTTTGAGTTGGAATTGATGTCCGTAATATTTCCGTAAGTTATGACCGTCCTTATCTCTTGCGGGGCAAGCTCTGATGAGTTCATAATGTAGGAGAGGGTTAGGGTATCGTTTTCCTCGAGGTATTCTCCAAAGCAGGAGCTTGTGTTTTGGCACAATACTTCAATTAAGGTGTTGTTTTGCCCGTCCCTGTTGATTATATTTACGGTAACATTTTCAGTTACATTAATCTCATCGTAAGGGCTGTATTTTTTGAGGGCTATATCGATTGATGATGTGTCAAGGGAGAAATCCCAAGGGACTTCGTCTGTGAAGTTGAATGATAAGACGGGTGAGAAGGATTTGTTGATTTTAAGGTTCGCGGTAACGTTTATCTGCTCCACTTCGTATGCGACTAATAAATCCGGAGTGAAGGCCTTTGAGAGGTAGAGGTCGACTGTCGAGATATTGAATGCGGCTGATGCTGAGGCCGTGTTTCCCGCGGTGTCGTTTGACCATACTGTGATATTATGCGCCCCCTCAGATAAATCAGACAAAGTAGTGTTTTGGCAGTCGGTCAGGGTTTGGTTTGCCTCGCCATCCAGGGAGTACCAGCAGGCATCTATCCCTGAGCCGGAGTCAGACGCTGTGTAGTTTAAGTCTAGTGTTGTTATTCCGTAAGTTGTGTTTGTTGGTGAGGAGAGTTGAATGGTTGGGGCGGT
>CAZJKT010000009.1:0-40905 GCA_964547015.1 uncultured archaeon | reverse complement strand
AGAATAGGTTATATATTATAAAAACCACAATTGCTAAAAGCACTGAAACTATGGGTGGTACTATTATGACCAAAATCCCAAAAATTACTCCAAACACTACCCACCTGATGATTGCATTTAATATCCTTGCCATTTCATCCATGTAATTCGAATCAGATTCGATGAACTATTGTATTTGCGTAATGTTCTCCATCTGAATTTGCTACAAATATTCCTTCATTGAATCAAAAAGCAGTCTTATCGCCCTGTAGTGCCCTTCCATCAGCTCTCTTGCCTCGGGAAGAGTCAGTTTTGCCTCCCAGTCCCGCTCAACCTTCTTGTCTATCCAGTCAAACGCCTCCACCAAATCTCCCTCCTTGACTTTTAAGGCAATTTGCATCATCGCCGGAATTACGGCAAAATGCGCCATTGCGTCGGCATTTGCGACGATTTTTGCGGCAAGGGTTTTTGGCTTTACCGTGCCGCTTCCCCTGTGCGACTCCACGATGTGCTTAATCTCCTCGATTTTTTCGTCAGGATAATTCAGCGCTTTGAGTATTTTTTCCGCTTCTGAAATGCCCGTGATTTCGTGGTCTTTTGGGTTGAAGCGAATCCTGCCAATATCGTGCAAAAGGGCGCCAATCTCGACCGGTTCAATATCCGCGTCAAGCTTCTCTGCCAGCTCCAGAGAATAGCGGACAACGGGCGTAATGTGGTATTTCCAGTCCCATTCCCCGGAATCATTTTTTACAATTTCTCGAACCTTCGCAACAATACTCATTTTATCTCCCTAACCAGCTCCTCTTTTGAAACGCTTTTTTGCTCTCCGGTTACCATGTTCTTGAGAGTGTAGCATCCCTTCTCCGCCTCTTCCTGCCCGATAATTATGGCAAACTTTGCCCCGATTTCGCTTGCATACGCCATTTTCTTTCCGAATTTAGCGCGCATAATTTCAATGTCGCACCTGACGCCTTCTTTTCTCAAAAACGTTGAGATTTCAGCCGCCCGCCCGAAAAACTCGTCCGAGAACGGCAAAATGAGCGCGTCAATGGCCTTCTCTTCAGGAATCTTCTCAAGGAGCATCTCCATTATCCTTTCAATCCCAATTGCCATTCCGGTCGCGGGAGTGCTCTGCCCCCCGAAAAGCTCAACCATATTATCATATCGGCCTCCGCCCGCAACTGAGCCCAAGTCCTCCTCACCCAGAATCTGGGTCTCGAATATGAAATCTGTATAATAATCAAGCCCGCGAATCATCGAAATGTCAACCTTGAAGCTTTTCTCGCAAACCCCAAAGCTCCTGCAATACTCAAGCATTTTCCCTAAATACGCGATTTCCTCGTCAGCTATCCCGCTAAGCCTCTCTCCCAATTTCTCCCAAGGAGTCTCTATAATGTCGATAAACTCATCCAAATCAGCCCGACTCTTGAAGTGCCCTTCAAGTTCATTAATCCAATCCTCAAGCTCCAGCTTTTCCTTCTTGTCGATTGCCCGATAGAATGCGAATTTGTCGGAAATCCCGAACTTATCGGCGACCTTGGAAATTATCTTTCTGGAGCTCACTCTCATCACGAAGTTCTCAATCCCGACAGCTTTTAAGGCATCGTGAGTTATCGCAAGTATTTCAGCGTCAACAATTTCATCTCTTTTGCCGATGTTCTCAATTCCCGCCTGCCAGAATTCCCGAAGCCGGCCTTTTCTTGTGGCTTCATATCTCCAGAGGTTTGAAATATAATACCACTTGAGGGGCTTTGCGATTGAGGGGTTGTTTGCGATAACCCGACCAATTGATGCTGTTACCTCAAACCTGAGCGCAAGCCATCTTTCCGCCTTGTCCTGAAACCTGTAAATATCCTTGATGTTGTCGTCCCCGATTCCGCCTTTCTTGTCAAAAAGCTCCAGATTCTCAAACGCGGGGGTGCAAACTTCGGAATATCCGTATTTCTCGAAAACTTGGCGGATTTTTTCCATCACCTGCCTTCTTTTTCTCATCTCTTCAGGCAGGTAATCCTTTGTGCCTTTGGGGGCTTGTATCATAAGTATAGATTGGTTTTAGAATAAGGTTTTTTGAGTAAATCTTATTTTATGCATATGCTTTCTGGGCTTCGGTCCAGCGATCCTTTATTTCTCTTGCAACGGTTTCGGACGAGCATTTTATGGCCCTTGCGGTATCCTCTTCCGGAGAATATGTAAAAATAAACAGCCCTGCCAGCTTCTCGTGATTTTCGCTAAATATATAGAGAGCTTCCAAATCATCCTCCAGTTGCCTAAGTTCGTATTCCCCTACCTCCGCTTCATAAGCGGAGTTATACCGGCCAATTGCCTCTTTGAGGGCGGCTTTATGATAATGCAGGTATTCTTCTTCGCTGACGAACCGGATATTTCCCTTGAGCGGATTCATCCATACTTCATATTCTGCATCCAACGGAAGGCATTTAACCACCTCTATCTCAAACGGAGGGGATTGGTCTCCAAATGGGGAAAACTGGTCGGGCGTTTTGAAAGAGGGGGCTTCTATCATGCAATTATTATAAAATAGCTAAGTATATAGCTCAATTTTTGTAAGTCAATTGTCGAACTTTTTGCATATTTTTCAGTTTTATTGATATTTTAATCATAGATATATGGTAAACTTAGCAGAAATGCCAGAATATACTGACGGGAATATGGGCAAAGAACTCTTTAAGGGTGTGGCTACAGGATTTGTGCAGGGTTTGTACGGGCTTGTTATGTCTCGAGAGACTAAAAGAAAAATTTTTGGTGGCGGTGGCGAGCCTACAGACATCTATGGGGAGGGAGCGCTAACAACTTTTACCCGAATTTCTACGGTTTTGGGCACGTATAGCACCCTTCTACTTTATTCAAGTGAAAACCCCGAAGCTAGGTTGATTCTCTTAAATATGATGACTCTAAGGCTTGCGGGAGATGCCTGGAATGATTACGGTAAATACATAAAGTCCGCCGCCAAAAATTTCAGGGAATACCTGAGGTAAATCAATGGCTTTGTGGATCGGCTTATTGCATTAGGTCTATCTTATTTTATTCCATCTATATGTCATGGTCGAAGATATCCTGTTTAGAATTAAATTCTATTTAAGGAATAAGGGTTAATTAGATTAAGATGCCGGAAAAAATCCCCACACAGGATAGTTTAGGGTATGGTCTTAACGGAATTGCGGCGGCTTTTGGCGGTTCTCCTTGCGATATATGCGTGGTATTTAATAAAGAATGTTCTTTGGGATATGCAGCAGATGCAATTAAGTCAATGGCATTGAAATATTTTAAACAGCAAAATATTGCGCCCCTTTTGGAGCTCTCTGAATGCCCAAATCATCCTATATATTTGCTTAGGATTGAAGCGGATGGCAAGAGGTCAGATTACAGGATATTTGAAGAGGAGGCAATTCCAAGGGGTTACCGTATTGTTCCGGCGGATGAGGCAGATTTGAATAATAATCCTTATCCAATTCATGCAATCTTTAGCGCATCTGACCTGAACAGCTAGATCCCCGAATATCTTTTTTTATTCCAGTTATAGATTATGCCGGGGTGGCGGAGCGGTTTAACGCGCTGGTCTCGAAGTCAGGCTTTCTTTCTTAAAAAGAAAGAACGCCCGACACCTCTAAGAAAGAAAATCTTTCGAAAAAGCGTCAGCTTTTTCATATAACTGCCAACGAGATAACCAGTTCCCAAAAGGAGCGTGAGTTCGAAGTCATCCCTTCATCAGCGAGAAGCAACGCGCGTTCACAAGGAACGGCGCCACCATTTGCTTCGCAAATGATGGAGGTCTGACAACCCCAAAGAAGCGAAAACCTTAAACCTCGAAGAGGGTTGAGGCGCCGTTCCAGTACGGCACGCTTAAACACAAAAGTCAAGGTGAACGAGCATCTCACCCCCGGCGCTATATTTTAGAAATATTAAGGAAAGCCTACATAACCGCCTTTGCCAAAAGCAAAATATAGAGCAAAGCCAGCAAGGCATATAAGATAAGGACCTTGTTTTGGGCGATTTTATGGACTTTTTGCGTTCCAATTATAAGAAGGAACAGGGTGTAGATAGCGGCAATAAGGCCAGCCAGCGGAATCCAGCCGAAAATCCATATCGGGGTCCAGGCATATACCGTCATCTGAAAGGTCTTTGTATAATTTTCTTTCCCGCCAAAAATCAGGATTGATATGTGAAGCAAGCCCGCCAGTATAAATATTCCGATTATTCCTAAAATATAGTTGAGCGCGACATGGTTGGCGACTAAAGTTGGAGAATAGCTGTCGGGGGAAAGGTCTGCATTATAAACTTTTGAGAGCATATCCATCTGCAGGCCCGAAAAGAAATATAGGGATATTCCACCCATAACCGCCCCAAAAATGGCGAGGATGAGAAAATATTTGAATGCTTCGCCTGCAGACTTCTCCTTTTTTAGCCCCGAGAAAAACTTACTCGGCTCGAAAAGTATTTTGTATACTTTTTGGAGAATGTCCATAATATAAGTATGAGGGAATATATATTGATTACATTAGTATGTTATGCCAAAGACTTCTGTCAAAAAAACATCCAAAAAATCCGCTAAAACAGCTAAGGCAATTAAGCCTAAATCAAAGGCCGCCTCAGTTTCTGCCCCAAAGCCTAAAGCGCAAGTTCAGGCTCAGGCAAAATACGATTCAGCAGCGACATCGCCCCGGAGCAAAGCCAAAGGAAACCCTCCGTTTTTGAATATGCTGCTTTTCGCGCTGCCTATTCTTGGGGGATTTTTCTTCCTGATATGGTTTGGCGCTTTGTATGGCCTTGGGCTTTTCTGGTTCCCGATAGGCGCCCTCTTTGGTGTCGGGATCGGAAAAATGCTCATGAAGGATGAGTCGGACCAGTTCAAGAAACTATATTGCCAGTGCGCAAGGATCCTTGTGGTCTCAACATTCCTTCTAGCCCTGATCACGTGGATTTTGTAAGTTCGTTTATTTTTAAGGTTTTTGATTTCAGATATATGGATATTGAACCACCTTTTCCTGTAGCTACGAAGCCAAAGATTAGCTTTTGTCGGTTATTAGCGAATATACTTTGACTAAGTATTATAAGTATTAGTAGTTATATGGTTAATATGGATTTCAAAGAATTAAATATGGAAGATATTAAGAACAAAGATATCCGCCTCTTTGTCACAGAGGAAAGAAAAGTAGAGATAATGAATAAGATGGGCTATACTGAAGAAAATGGTTTTTTAGTGGACATGGCTACTAAAAAGCAAGTCCTAGCCGAAGATGATAAGCCTATTAAGATTAGCAAAGATAAGCAGTATGCCTTAATTTCCGGCAGTCACAGATTTGTAAGGAATGTTGCAGGGTATTCTCAGCTCTTAACCGAGAAAGGACGCATAGACTTACGCCCCGAGTAAAATATGGTTGCCCTACCAATACCTCTCTCACCTTCTGAGTTGTATGATCTGGCCAAAAATATTATCTCAGGATTATATAAGAAGTATCTTAATAAAGAAGCTAAGCCTTTTCTTGCTGCCTGTGATCAGGAAAGTTTCAAAAAAGTCGTACCCTATTTAAATCGTGTAAAAACCGATCCCGAGTTTATGAAGAATCCAAACTTCAAGAAGTTCTTTGAAGAGTATGATGTTGGGGTTATTGGAGATACTTGGGGCTTTATAAATAGTGAGGCTCGAAAAGAAGTCGAAAGACAGTTATATCAGAGTAAAGTTAAACAACTTAGCATTTCTGTAGAGCTAATACCTGTCGAACAAGCTATTTCTTTTGATGATGCAAAAAAACCCAAAAAGGTAAGTTCTACTATTTACAGGCACATAACGCTATTTTCTAATGAATTTCGATCTCTAATCAATTTATCCTTACAAGTGGGGACGTACTATAAACAAGGCAGGATATCTGATGCTGAAAATACCAAACGGCAGATATTTCAAAGATACGGCAGCAGAGGATTAAAATTTTGTAATTGCTATTTGTGCGGATATATAGAAAATTTAGTGGAGTCTCTGGAAAGCCCTTCTAGTTTGGATTTAGAATCCCAGATAAATGCCTTCTTAAACCGGCCGATATTTTTCGCAAGTAATTTCATGCCCGATGAAAAACTCAAGGAAATTGCAAAAAAGATCGTTGCGGCATTGGAAAGAGGCGAAGAATATGTTGCAATTCACGGTCTTGGAAATGCAAGCGGCTTATCAAAACAGATTGCTAGGGGCATAACACTTCAGCCGAGAGTAGGCTATAAACAGGTCGTGCTTGACAAGACAGACTTAAACGAGGATATTAAGGAATTTAGTGAATTATGGTATACTGCCCCAGGAAAGCATATTGCTTCATGGATATTATAATTGCTTACTTAGACAATTATTTCTTCAATCCCCCCTCAACAATCCTAATCTCCTCTTCAGTCAGGCCATAGAGCTTGTAAACCATCTGGTCGATTTCCCTGTCGGTTTTTTCGATTTCCTGCTTTAGCCCAGTTAGCTCCTTTTTGTAGCCCTCGAAATAATCCGACCACTCATCCTGCTCTTTTAGCGTCAGTTTGACCTTCTTTTTGGCAAGTTCCGCCAAAAACTCCGAAAAAGCGAGCTCGTGGAAGTTTTCGAGCTTTTTTGGCATTTTCTCGATTTTAAGGTTTTGGGCGACCCTGTCGAGGAATTTCCCCTTCTTCTCGTAAAATTCTTTGTTGAGCTTGAGCATTTTGTCCGCCTTCTCGATGAATGGCTTTTGCTCTGAGGGCGGTATTTCGGGGATTGGGAGCTTACTTAGCTGTTCCCCGTTGATTGCGAAATATCCACCACCTACATGTGTTTGGGAGTATTTCTTAAGATAATAATAGCCCATGGCATTTGAATTGAGGATGATTAAAGTATATTTAAGTTGTATTGGGGACTCAATGGGATTTAAAATGTAAATGTTATCTAAAATATAGTTGCCTTTATCATAGGTTGCTTGGAAAGAGAGAACGAATCGAGGTATCAATATTTTTTCTTCTTGAAATAGTTTCCTTTTTTCTGCACCAGCAACATCATCATCGTGGATTGCATATGTGCTGGATGGACTGGACTGCCACCTATTAATGTCCCTAAGATGCACTGCGGGATATGTTGGGAGTTTGCCAGAATTAGGAGTAGACACTAATTTAATCTTGTTTATTTGCATGCCTCGGTATATGTAAGTGAGCTTGCTGAGAGATACACCGTTATTTTCTATTTTTTTAATAATTTGTTTTTCTTCACCCGTTATTTTAAGTGGAATCGCAGCTTCAGTTTCGCTAAGGAGTTCTTGTTGAGTTGGAGAAGAGGTCATTTGTTTAGGAAACCTCATAGTTTCAATATTCCCTATTTTGATTTTATTGCCTAAGTTTTTGGTTTTTGAAAATATTAACAAAATAGGATAGGTTGAGGCTTCTTTAAAAACATTATCTAAGGATACATCGATTATTTGGTGAATTTGGGTATTTTCTAGAAGAAGATGCCTCAACTCACCTCCCGATTTATTGTTTAGAAAACCAATGGGATTTATATATCCAAAATATCCCTCAGGTTGGAGCAAGTTGTAGCTTTTCTCATAGAATAAGTAATACAGGTCAAACTGTTCGTTGGCACAGTCGAAGTATGATTTAAGGAAACCTTTATGATTCTTGTCCAATGTTGTTGCTCGTACATAAGGAGGATTCCCAATCACCACATCAAACCCTCCCTTTGACATTATTTCGGAAAATTCCTCTTCCCACTTAAACGCTTTAGAATCAACCGAAGGGTCATCAATCAGGGAATTGCCGCACTTGATATTCTTATCCAAACTTATCAGCTTCTTGTTTTTCTTGGCGATTTTCAAAAACAGGCTGAGTTTTGTAATTTCAACCGACTCCTCATTTAAGTCAACCCCGAAAATGTTGTTCTGTATAATCTCTCGCGCCTCGTCTTCTTCGTCCCACTTGGATTTTCCGCCCACAAGGGCAAGCTGGCCCAGCCCTTTGACCTGTTTTCCTTTCATTGCGCGGCTCGTCCCTTCGGCGAAATAGTCCCCGCGCTTCTGCTTGAACTCCTGAATCTCTTTGGAAACCTCTAAAAGCACATCAACCGCCTTTATCAGAAATGCCCCTGAGCCGCAGGCGGGGTCGAGAATCTTTATCCGCCGGAATTTCTCCTCGAGGGCGGAAATGTCTGAGGAATACTCTTTGACCAGCTCTTTGGCGGTTTTCGCCTCTTTTTTGGACAAGTAAGGAATAATCGTGTTTCGGCAGATGTAGTCTGTGATGTACTCCGGCGTGTAGAATATCCCGTCTTTCTTCCTTTTTGACACCTTCCCGTCTTTTAGCTCCTCCAAATCCGAAAGCGACTGCTCGAATATATGCCCCAAAATATTCACATTTACTTCGGTCTTGAAGTCAAAAGACGCCAATATGAGGAGGTTTTTGATTATCGGGTTGAGCCTGTTTTGATATTTGGCAAAAATTGGCTTTTCCGCTTCATTAAGCTCAACGTCTTTCTTGAGCGTTGAGTTCTTGTAAACATCTGAAAAGAATTTCCCGTCACGAAAATCCCTGAAATACACCATTTGCGGAATCTCTTTCCTGAAAAGCCCCCCGTTGAAACCGAAGATTTTTACGGGCGTTTCCGACCCCTCATTCATCCGCCGGAACAAATCCGAAATCGTGGCGGAAACGTAGTTTGACCGGTCAGACAATAAGGTCTCCATTTTAAGGGCGTCAGTCACCATTTTCTCGAAAAGCCGCTCCGAAAGCTTATCGGTATCCTCGGCAAAAAACACGAACATCAGCCTGTTTAGGTAAAGCTGGGCGTAGTGGAGCGCTTCTTCCCTTGATATCCCATTTTCCTGGAATTCCTTTAGCATCATCAGTCGGGTCTCGTGGAAAAGCTTGTAAAACTCCTTTGTGAAATTCCGCTCCTCGACTTTTGACGCCTCGGACAGCTTCTCCACAAAACCGCCTTCGATGTTTTCCCTTGAAAAAATCGCCACGAATTCCTTCAGTTTCTCCGGGTTTTCCCGAATTGAGCAGAAATCGAACTTGTGGTATCTGGAGTAGCCCTCGCTTCTGTCAAAAAGCGCGAATGTCCTGTAGTTTGTCAAAACTCCGTAAGGAATCCTGTGGAGGTACATATAATCGCTTATCTGCTTCACGGGCGTTTCCCGGGTTTTTTCTGTTCTGTGCTGAGACCCCCACAAGTCCTCGGTTTTCGTGCCTTTCGCCTCGAAACATACAAATATCTTCCCGCTTTTGTCCTTGAATGGAAAATCAATCAATTTTTCTTCATGCACCAGGCTACCCAGGGTCAGGTCGTAACCAAGAAGATCTCCAAGGATAAGCTTTATAAATGAAGGGTAGCCCTGCTTTTCTTTTTCAAGCTTTCCTTCTTTGAGCAGCCCCAGCCATTCCTCGGCAGCCCTTTTCTGTTTGGCAGAAATCTTGGTGCCCGAAACAAGCTTTTTGACAGTTCGGGGGTTAAAAAGCATACTCTCCATAATTTACTGCTCCATAAACCTAATAACTTCAGCCTGCCGCCAAAATCCAAAAAACCAAATACTATATCCCAAGTTACACAGTTATGGGGGCAAAGGAGAGAAAGGAATTTGAGAAAATGAAGCCGAAAATCATAGAGATTTTAAAGCGCCACAATGTCAGGGGGGCGGGAGTTTTTGGCTCGTACGCCAGGGGAGAGCAGACAAAGGACAGCGATATTGATATACTTATAGAGGTTAGGGGAAGAAGGTTTAGCCTGCTTGACCTTGTGGGAATCGAGCTGGAGCTAAAAAAAGAGCTTCGCCGTGATGTTGACCTGCTAACTTATAAAGGCATCAGCCCATATCTCAAAAAGAGCATACTTGAGGAAGAGGTGAGGATTATATGAAGGGAGAGGCAAAAGACCCTAAAATCTTCCTTTTGCATATTCGGGACAGTATGCAAAAGATAGAGTCCTTCCTGAAAGGTGTATCAAAGGAGAAGTTCCTAAAAGACGAGCTTAGAAAGAGTGCGTGGTGAGAGAGGTTGAGGTAATAGGAGAAGCTGTTAAGAACCTCCCTATGGGCTATTATGTCAAATATCCGCATGTTCCCTGGAAAGAGATTGCGGGCTTAGGGATAAGCTTATTTACCGGTATTTTGGCATAGATATGGATGCGATATGGGGAATCATCAGAAAGGATGTGCCTAAACTGAAAAAAGACATATCCGAGATCTTGGAAAAAGAATCAGGATTGGAATCAGAATGCCCAAAATAAGCCCCCGCCCGCGCAGCTCAGAATTTAAAATATTCTCTATACTATATAAGTGGGCCCGTAGCTCAGTCTCTATTCCTTTCTTTCCAAAAAAAGGGATATAGGAGCAATCTGGTTAGAGCACCGGACTTTTAAGAACCTCAGCCCTTTATATAGGGGCCGATGTGTTTCGTTTAAAAGTTTTGAGGGTATTTAATAATGCCCAATGATGAGAGAAACGGTGGCATAGGTCAAGGAGATCCGGGTGTCGCGCGAGAAAACCGCTTGAAAGGGTGTTTTTCCGCGAATTCGAATGCGGCAATCTCTAAAGGACTGCCTCTCGGAAATCGCGTCGGGCCCAACTTTCGTTGAATATGGCAAAAAAAGAGATCTCGGTTGAAGAACATTTTTTAGTTCCTGAGCACAGGATACTAAGTGATGAGGAAAAAGCAGAGATTATGGTAAAATACAAGGCCAAAGAAAAAAGTTTCCCTAAAATCAGCATAAAAGACCCGGCAATTGCCAAAAATCTGCCAAAGGCAGGAGATTTGGTGGAGATAAAAAGGCCGATGGTTAAGGGGAAATCAGATTATTTATATTATAGGATTGTATCATGAACGACAAGCAACTTTTTGAGGGTTTTAGGTCAATTATCATTAATGAGCTGGCAGATATTGCTGTAAGCCACCATATAAAGTCATACAACCAGTTTGTGCTTGACAGGCTTCAGGGCATTATAGATACAATAGGGCAAATCCACCTTGAAGACGAATTAAAGCTAATGCTTTGGAAAATCTCCTTTGGCGAGCCGATAATCAAAGAATCTGACGGCTATGAGCGAAGAATTACCCCAATGGAAGCCATAATAAGAAACCTCAATTATTCCTGCCCCTTGTATGTTACAGCAGTCCTTGTCGCAAATGGTGTCCCTCAGGACCCCGAGAAAATTAAGCTTTGCGACTTTCCTATCATGGTTAAGTCCGCCTTAGACCCTATATCTAAACTGAGCCCCGATGAGCTGGTTGAAATCGGGGAGGACCCGCACGACCCCGGCGGCTATTTCATAATTAACGGCACAGAGAAAGTGATTATCGGGGTTGAGGAGGTTGCAAATAACCGCCTTGTTGCAACAAGGGAGAAGAGAAATGAAATGGCAAGAATAAACTCGGAAAAGGACCAATACATCCAAAGGCACATGATTGAGAGAAAAGACAAGCTTCTATATATGAACTTCTCAAACCTCAGGAATGTTCCGCTTATTGTTGTAATCAGGGCGCTTGGCTATGAGACAGACCAGATGCTTATAGAAAATATGGCGGACAATCCCAAAATGGAGGAGGATGTTCTTACAAATATTTACGAGTATGAGGATGTGAAAAGCCGCGAAGACGCATTGCTCTACCTTGAAAGGTTTGTGAGAGGGATGGGCAAGGAGACCCCTGAGGAGAGGGTCCAAAACCTTTTGAATAATTTCCTTTTGCACCACTTGGGCACCGAGCCAAAAGAACAGGCAATTAAGGCAAAGTATCTTGCAAATGTGGCAAAGAGGCTAATAAAGATTGGCATGGACACCCAGAGGTCTGATGATATCGACCATCTCGCAAACAAAAGGATAAGGCTTTCCGGATACTTTATGGATGTGCTTTTGAGGTCCCTTTTCCTTGGGAAGAACGGGCTTGCAAGCAGGGTAAGGTACAACTACCAAAGGCTAACTAAGAGAAAAAAGTACCCTGTTGTTCAGGCATTGTTTGAGTCAAATTACATTACCCGAAGAATTGTGTCTTCTCTTGCCACAGGGCAGTGGGTTGGCGGAAGGGCCGGTGTTGCCCAAAGGCTTGATAGGATAAATTATGTGAGGCGGCTTTCAAATATGAGGGCGGTAATCTCAATGCTTTCCTCATCTCAGGAGCATCCCGAGGCAAGGGAGCTTCACGGCACCCACTGGGGAAAATATTGCACCCAGGAAACCCCCGAAGGCGTCAAGATTGGGCTAAGAAAGCACCTGGCCTGCACAGTAACACTTTCAAGCGGGATTACTAATGAGGAAAAGGAGAATATATTAAATGTGATTTCGGAGAGGATTGAAGCATGACAACTGTGTATTTTGAGGGGCGGCTTGTTGGAGAAACAACAAAGTCAAAGAGCTTTGTAAAAGAGCTTAGGGAGATGAGAAGAAAAGGCCTGATTTCAAGAGAGGCCAATATAGTCTACCTTGAGGATATTGATGAGATTAGGGTTAATGTAGATGACAGCCGGCTTAGAAGGCCGCTTATTATTGTTAAAAAAGGCGTTCCCTTGATGACCGCCGACCACATAAAAAAGATACAGAAAGGCGAGATTACCCTAAGGGGCCTTGAGGAGGAAGGGGTTGTTGAGTATCTTGACGCTGAAGAGGAAGAAAATGCGTATATTTCCCTTAGCATAAAGGAACTTACTGAGGAACACACTCATCTTGAGTTAAGTCCGATGGTAATTCTTGGGATTTCAGCTTCGATGGTTCCGTTTACCCAGCATAACAGGGCTGACCGTGTAAACTATGGGGCAAAGATGATGGGACAGTCCCTCGGGATGTACACAAGGAATTATCTTTTAAGGCCGGATACAAAGGCTTTTATTCTGCTTTACCCCCAGCATCCGATAGCGGATACAATTGTATTTAAGTCCAGGCTTTTGGGGGAGCACCCGCAAGGCCAAAATGTGGTTATAGCAATAATGCCTTACAAGGGGTATAACATGGAGGATGCTGTAATACTTAATAAGTCTTCTGTTGAGAGGGGTCTATTTAGGTCGCTTTTTTTCAGGACATATATTACGGCCGAGAAGAAATACTGGGGTATTGAGAGCGACCAGATAGGAGTGCCTGACGAGGGGGTTAAGAATTACCGCTCAAAAATTGAGTACCAAAACCTTGGTGAGGACGGCATTGCCTCTCCGGAAACAATAGTCGAGGGCGGAGCGGTTATTGTGGGCAAGGTTTCCCCTTTGAGATTTTACGGCCCTATGGAAAGTTTCCTTTTGGAGGCTGAAAACAGGAGGGATACTTCAACCACAGTTAAGTTTGGCGAGCGCGGTATAGTTGACAGGGTTTTTGTAACCCAGACAGACAGCGGCGACAAGCTTGTAAAAACTGTTGTGAGGGAAACAAGAATTCCTGAAATTGGGGATAAGTTTGCTTCAAGGTATGGCCAGAAAGGGGTTGTAGGTGCAATTGTTCCTGAGGAAGATATGCCTGTGAGCGCTGATGGAATAGTCCCTGATGTTATAGTTAACCCTCTTGGAATACCTTCCCGTATGACAATAGGCCAGCTTCTTGAATTGATGTATGGAAAAGCCGGCGCAATTTCAGGGCAGATAATGGACGGAACTCCTTTTAATGAGTCGCCTGAAGAGGAGGTTGTAGCCATTCTTGAGAATGCCGGATTTGACAAGGCGGGTTTAGAGGAGCTTTATAACGGGGAAACCGGGGAGAAAATGGCGGCAAAAGTCCTTATCGGGCCATGCTACTACCAAAGGCTTTACCACATGGTTACTGACAAATACTTTATGAGGGCAAGAGGGCCTACTACAATCCTTACAAGGCAGCCGACAGAGGGGAAGTCAAGGGAAGGCGGACTTAGGTTTGGTGAGATGGAGAAGGACTGCCTTTTGGCCCATGGGGCGGCATTAACTCTTAAGGAGAGATTTTCCTCTGACGAGACTGAGATGTCTTTTTGCAAGAAGTGCGGGATTGCTGTAATTGACAATAAGGTTAAGGGAATTGTCAAGTGCCCTCTTTGCGGAAAATCCGACAAGATTGTAAGGCTGAGGATGAGTTACGCATTTAAGCTTGTCATGGATGAGATGATGGCTATGGGCATTTATCCAAAGCTCCATATTGATGAGAGTTTGTAGCTGCTTTTTTAGCCTTAATCTATTGGGGCGGTAAATATTATGGAAATATCTCCGGGAATCCACATATTTGAAGGGGAAGGGGTGTGCTCAAATATTTACCTTATCGATGAAGAGATTCTGGTTGATACAGGGATTTTGGGTGGTTTTGAGGCTATTTTGGATGAAATGAAGTCTGAGAATATAGATTTTTCAAAAATAAGCGTTATCATAAACACGCACGGGCATTATGACCATATCGGGGGGAACAAGGAATTTAAAAAACTGACCAATGCAAGGATATGCGCCCACAGGCTTGCCGCAAAAAAAATAGAGTCCGGAAAAGGATCTTGCTTTGAGATTTTTAGGGGAGAGCCTGCCATTTCAAAAGTGAACTCGCATCTTGAAACAGGAAACCAGATTGTCTCAAAAAGGCACGCATTCAATGTAGTGCATACTCCGGGTCATACTGACGGGGGCATTTGCCTCTATGAGCCTGAGCGAAAAATCCTCATTTCAGGCGACACTCTTTTTTCAGACTCAATCGGGAGGACAGACCTTCCGACAGGCAGCCTTCTGGATATGGTGCGGTCCCTCAAAAAAATAAAAAAAATGCAAATTGATCTTCTTTTGCCGGGGCATGGGAGCATAAGGGATAGGGATATCAAAGGCCTTGTTGCAAGCATTCTTTGCCAATTGCCTGAAGAGTCCCGTTTTTCTTAAGTGTCTGCTGGAGGCGAGGAAGATGTCTATTGAATAATCAATAGGGAGCGGAGTTAGACAATCGTCTAACCAAAACATTTTATTATCTCTATTCTTAATATATGATTATGATTGTCACCGAAAGGAGGCCGCTTAAGGCAATCGAAAGCTGCTTGGATGAGGATGACTGTATCTGCCTGGTGTCATGCAATGCCTGCGCAAGAAAATGCAATACCGGCGGAATGGATGCCATGTCGCAGCTTGCCGAAGTTTTGAGGGAGGACGGATATCGGATTGTCGCAGAGAATTTGGTTGGCACGGGGTGCGGCGAGAGGCAATTAAACAGGCTGGTGTTTGATGGAAATGTTGCGATAGTTTTAGGGTGCGATGCAAGCGTAAGCGCAATGATGAGAACCTACCCGAATATGAAGATTGTGCCCGCCCTTCATACAGTGGGGCTTGGGATGTGGGATGCTGAGGAAAATGTAACTGTTGTCAAGCCGTTTAGTTAAGAGTTTAAGAGTTTTAGCGGCTGATAAAAATGAGGGATAGCGCCCGCAAGGGATTTTATGGCTAATGATTAAAAAATTAAGCTTATAATGGGAGTTACAAAAGATACGGTTTTGGGCGAAATTATAGAGAAAAAGGGGATACCGGAGGTTCTCTCTGAGCATAATGTGCCTTGCATATCCTGCCCGTTTGCGAAAATGGAGATGGATGTCCTAAAGATAGGGGAAATCTGCGAGTCTTACGGAATCAATTGCGAGGAGCTTTTGAAAGATATTAACAAGGCCCTTTCCAAGGGCAAAGAAAAATAATTATGCGGCTTGAAGGCAAGGTTGCGGTTGTTACGGGAGCTTCATCAGGGATTGGAAAAGCAATTGCTGATTTGTTTGTTAGGGAAGGCGCAAATGTTATTTACTCGGATATTAATGTTTTCAAGGAGGTTTCAAGGGACGGGCCCGGAAAGGCAAAGTTTGTCCGATGCGATGTTTCAAAATCCTCGCAGGTTGAAAAATTGGCCCAAGCCTCGATTAAGGCTTTTGGCAAGCTTGACATAATGGTCAATAATGCCGGAATCGGCGGGCTTGGCGGAATTTTGGAGGAAACAGAGAAGGGCTGGGAAAAGGTCATTTCAGTAAACCTTTCGGGAGTTTTTTACGGGATGCGCTCAGCCGCGAAATATATGCAGGAGAACAAGATTAAGGGCTCGATAATTAATATGAGCTCAATTCTTGGAAGTGTGGGTTTTGACGGAGCAAGCGTAGGCCTTCCCGGAGCAATTGCCTACTGCGCCTCAAAGGGAGGGATAGTTCAGCTTACCCGGGCAGGGTCCCTTGACCTAGCCCCATTTAAGATACGGGTTAATGCTATTGCTCCCGGATTTATAAGGACGGCAATGACCGAGGATGTCCTAAAAAACAAAGCCTTCAGCAAGCTTATTAAGTCGAGCACCCCTCTGGGATATGTCGGGGACCCAAGGGATATAGCAAATGCCGCCCTTTATTTGGCATCAGATGAAGCCTCTTATGTTACAGGGCAGGTTTTGTATGTGGACGGGGGCTGGACCGCCCGATAAATAACCACCCGACAGGTTACACTTACTGCCCAAAAACCACTTCTAAAGTTTCAAAATCCGCATTCGGGTCGGGATTTTCGCCTCCGGTCCGAAATACCTCAAAATGGAGCCTATCTCCTTCTGTAAATCCGGTGTTTCCGCTTTGGGCAATCAAGTCTCCCGCCTTGACCGACTGGCCGAGCCGCGCAGTACAGCTCCTAAATTTAAGGTGGCTGTACTTTGAATATTCGCCGTTTGCGTGCCTTAAAATCACACAGTTATCTTCAAGCAGATAGCTTTCATTATTTCCGCCCACATTTGAGCTGTCTTTTGCAAAAACTACTACCCCGTCGGCCGCAGCCAAAATGCCCGTCCCCTCATTCATCAGGAAATCAATTGCGTTTGATTTAAGTCCCTCATGCGAAGGGGAGTTGAATTTTATGTCCCTCGGCTTTATGTTTTTGGCGGGCATTCTATATTTGTTGATTGTTTTTGCCATATTATTTCTCCGCTGTATTTTCAATAAAGCTGTTGTGCAATCGCATATGCCCTTTCTGGATGCCTTCTGACACTATGGCGGACATTGCCGCGAGGTTGTTGGCTAGGCCTACTGAGGCAACTACTGCCCCAAGTTCCTGCGCAGATTTCACTCCAAGGATTTTGAGCGCCAACCGGGATTTTTTGAGCCCCGTTGCCCCTCCGACTGTCCCAACCGGCATAGGAATCTCAATTTTTCCGCACAAATTGCCTTCCTCCCGCCAGTAATCCGTAATTGCTGTGTATTTGCCGCTTCTTGCGGCGTAGGCGTGAACTCCTGCCTCCACTGCCCGAAAATCATTCCCTGTCGCAAGGAGGACGGCGTCAATCCCGTTCATTGCCCCTTTGTTATGGGTTGCCCCTCGGAAGGGGTCAGCTTTTGCGAATGCCGTTGCCATTATTATTCTTCCTGCAATCTCCTCGCCTGAAAAATCGCCGATTGCAAGCTTCTTGACAGGAATTTTGCACTCAACAGAAACCACCCTTCTGAC
Organism: uncultured archaeon; assembly: GCA_964547015.1. Taxonomy (GTDB): domain Archaea; phylum Aenigmatarchaeota; class Aenigmatarchaeia; order QMZS01; family QMZS01; genus JAFGCN01. The sequence goes on along the minus strand of CAZJKT010000009.1, from coordinate 23,570 downwards.
CGCAAAATTTGAAACAATTTTCAGGTTTGGAGAGCCTCCTGAAATCTCTGAAATTTTTGGGGCTATTGCCTCAAGCATCGTGTTTATAATATTGGCGCCCATTGCGTCAAGAGTGTCAACTGAGAGATAAACCCCCAAATGCGGGCCTTTTTCGGTTTCGACCGTTCGAACTTCGATTTCCTTTGCCCCTCCGCCATGCTCAAAAATGAATTTGTTTGTTTCATTGGCGACCTTTAGCAAATCTTCTTTCTCGCCCAGAATATTCCTTTTTGCGCCTTCAAAATCTTTAACCTCCAAAATCTGGATTTGCCCAATCATCCGTCTGCAGAGGTATTTTCCCTCAAATCCGCCGCCAAGACGGGCAAGTTTTGCGATTCTTGAGGCGGCGGCGACAACTGAGGGCTCTTCTGTCTCCATTGGAATAAGGTAATCATTTCCGTTCACGAGAAAGTTGGTCGCTATTTTGAAGGGTCCGAGGTTGTTTTCAAGTTCCGTAAAATCGGGCAAATTTCGATAAGTTTCCATTAAAGTCAGGTCATCTTTGTCCAGATTCGCAAATTCTGCCGCTTTCTGGAGCTTTTCCTCCAAACTTAGGCGGCTGAAGCCGGAAATCGCTGAAGTGCGCATTATGGTATTTAGGGAAAATTAAATTATTCTAGACCCTAGTTTTTGCGAATTAAGCAGTTTAGATAGAATGCTATTTCCCGTCCCAATGGGCAAATTCCTTTGGGCTTTTGCCGTCTATTGTTATCCTGTAAGACCTGCATGAGCCAACCACCTGCCGGACTTTTGCCTCAAATGTGTTGCCCGGAATCTCGTTTTCCTTAGCTTTTGCAATCTCTTTAATTTTCTCAAATGAAATATTCCCCATTATGGTTTCGGGTTTACCCTTCTCAGAAAGGCTTTTTACGCCGATTTCCTTTTTCACCATCTCAGAGACTGTCGCCATTATATTGTTTTAATTTTAAATTAAGTATGAAAATCATTGAGAGTAAGGAGGGAAAAGTCGTCTTGGAGACAGAAGAGGGGGCAACGCTATTAAACCTGCTTGTTGAGAGGATTTGGGAGCAAAAAGGCGTAAAAAGGGCGGCATATGGCACAAAACATCCATTCCTTGAAAAGATGGAGCTTCTTGTGGAAGGCGCGGACAACCAAAAGGCAATTGAGAAGGCCTGCGACAGCATAATCAAGGACTGCGACGATTTATTGAAGCAGATTTAGGATATTATTTCACGATTATTTGTTTTTTGTAAGGGTTTTTTTGAAAGTCTTAATTATACTTAGGGATTAGGTTTTTTTAGAAAATGCGTTTTGAGATAATACAGGCATTTTTCCATAAATAAAGAAATAAGCTCAAAAATGGGCCCGCCCAGATTTCCATAATATTTGTGCGAAGCACGAATCTGCTTCTTTTTGCGTTGAGGCTTTTTCTTCGCAAGAAAAAGCTTCATTTGAACTGGGGATCTCCGCGATGTCAACGCGACGTCCTAACCAACTAGACCACGGGCCCATAAGAATAGACAAAAATAAGTTTTAGTTTATTGGGCGGGGTTAGTAGGCGGATTCTGTTTTATGGCAGAGGGGGATTTTCAGATAATTTAGGGTATATATTCCTTAAGATAGCCTTATTATGGTGGCGGATATATATTTGCTGATGGCCGGAGCAGGCGCAATATCATTTTTAAGCACCCTAATCCAGAAAAAGCTGATGGATATTGACCTTGTGAGGTCGCTTAAGGGCGATATGAAGAGAATAAGCCAGGAAGTAAAAAAACACAAAGATGATGCCCAAAAGGTTACCGAACTGACCAAAAAACAGCTTGATGTGAGCAAACAGCTAATGATCCACCAGATGAAGCCCTCAATGATTTCTTCCCTCCCTGTTCTTCCCGCCTTTCTTTTGTTTCAGCGCCTTTTTGAGGGGGTTGTTTTGCTTCTCCCTGTGAGCCTACCTTTGATTGGGGCTCAGCTCGGCTGGCTTGGCGTATTTATCCTGACTATGATTGTAAGCTCCTTGGTATTTAGGAAAGCTCTCGGGATGGACTTGACATAAAAACTTAAACCAAAGGCACAAACGCAAAGCCCGGAAATTCCTTTTCCTCAAAATTCCCGCCCTCAAGCTTTTTTATCTTCCAGATACTGCTTTTAATTGGGATTACAATTATACCCCCAACTTTGAGCTGTTTTTTGAGCTCCACAGGAATTTTTTGGGCGGAGGCTGAAACTAAAATCCGGTCATAAGGAGCGTATTTTTCCAGCCCATAGGACCCGTCCCCCAAAACAAATTTTGCAATTCCTTTTTTTACAAAATTGTATTTGGAGGCGTTTTTCTCCCCAAATTCCCTAAGTTCGGGGATTATTTCAACTCCGTAAACCTTCCCTCCGGCCCCGACAATTTCTGACAACAGCGCGGCAGTCCATCCCGACCCAGAGCCGACATCAAGTATTTTCTGCCCGATTTTCGGCTCCAAAAGCTCAAACATAAGAGCAACCGTAAGGGGCTGGGAATTTGTCTGCCCCCACCCGATTTCAAGGGGGCGGTTTTCATCTGCATATTTTTTGTATTCATGCGGAAGAAAATCAGACCTGTTAATCTTCATAAAAGCCCTGATAATTTCGGGGTCCTTTAAATATCCGTTTTTGGAAAGAGCAGATGCAAGCCCCATAATTTTAAATAATCCTATTATTATGGCGCAAAAAACACTTTTTTTCGAAAATATGTTCGGAGGGATTGCGGTCAAAATTGCTTTTGGCCTGGCCCTGCTTTTTATCCTGCTTGCCATAATAGCATTCAAGCCTGCAGGGATGGGGGATGTTTATGTGACAAGCCAGCCTGAAAGAAATGCAATCAGCGTTAGCGGCGAATCAGTTCTCTACTCAGAGCCCGATAAAGCGACCCTTATTTTCGGGTATGAGGCAGAGGCGGCAACAGCAGAAGCTTCTCAGCAGAATAATGCCGCGGTAATTGAAGAAATAAGGAGGGCGCTGGCAGATAGCGGTATAGCAAGAGATGAACTAAAGACCGCCTACTACAATGTTGAGCCTGTTAGGCGATGGGATGAAAAGGACAGGTCATACAGTATTATCGGCTACAAAACAACGCACCTCCTAAAAATTGAGACCGAAACTATTGGAGAAAATTCAATGAAAAACATCGGCGAGTATATTGACATCGCTGTTGCGGCGGGGGCAAACAGGATAGACTCAATTTCCTTTGGCCTGACCGATGAGAAAAGGGATATTCTGCAAAAGCAGGCCCTTGAGATTGCCTCAAAAGATGCAAAAGAGAAAGCCCAAAAGATTGCTTTAGGGCTTGGAGTAAAGGCAACAAATTTAGTCTCGGCAAGCGAAGGCGCAATATATCGGGCATATACTCAAACTTATGCCTATGATATGGCAGAAGCGAGGGTTTCCGGGGCGCCAACAGAGATTACTCCGGGTCAGGTGAGCATTTCAGCAACAGTTTCGGCAAGCTTTGAATTCAAATAGCCTTTTTTAATTTTACCCATTTTCTATTTTAGCTATAGCCAATTATAAATAAAAACTAAATCAGTATATAGATTCTTTAAAGGCAACTTTTTCTATTCCGGGAACCTCCAGAAGCTTTCTTTCAATTATCTCGGCCATAGTTATCCTTGAGAACGGGCAGTAGGCGCATGTGCCTTTAAGGCGGATGCAAGCCATTTTCTTTTCGGTATTAAATTCGACAAGCTCTAAATCTCCTCCCGTCTCACTTAGTATCTCACGCAACTCATCAATCTTCTTTTCTAGGGCCATTACTCCACAACATCAACCCCCAATACGTTTTCCATCTCTTTCTTCTTTGTTTCCCTTATTGCTTCCTGCTCGCCCATTTGGTCAATTGACTGGACACCGGTTACGATTATAAGAGTATTTACTCCTTCTCCAAGCGCCTTGTCCACTACAGCCCCCCAAATGATTTTTGCATTAGGGTCCAGAACTGAGGATACCCTCTCAACAATTTCCTGGCATTCTTTTATTGTGATGCTTGAGCCTCCTGAGATATTTATCAGCGCTCCTTGCGCGCCTTCAACATCAACATCCAAAAGAGGGTTATTCAATGCTCTCTCAACCGCCTCTGTAGCCCTGTTTTCGGTGTCTGAGCTTCCCAAACCTATCATCGCAAGGCCTCCGTCGCTCATAACTGCCTTTACATCAGCGAAATCAAGGTTTACAAGACCCGGCTTCATTATAAGGTCTGTTATGCCTTTTACAGCATTTACCAGTATCTCGTCGGCAATTCGGAATGCTGTTGTTATTGAAACTTCAGGCACAATCTCCAAAAGCTTGTCGTTAGGGATAACTATAAGAGTGTCCACATTTTTCTCAAGCTTGTGAAGCCCTCCGTATGCGTTGTTAAGCCTGTGGCGGCCTTCCATTGTAAATGGCATTGTAACGATGCCCACGGTAAGCGCTCCAAGCTTTTTTGCTGTTTCTGCAATTATCGGGGCCGCCCCTGTTCCGGTTCCGCCTCCAAGCCCGCAGGTAATAAACACCATATCCGCCCCGGTAAGGGCTTTTTTAATATCTTCCCTTGTTTCCTTTGCGGCCTCTTCCCCTATCTGAGGGTCAGCTCCGGCACCAAGCCCTCTTGTAAGGACTTTTCCGATAAGTATTTTTTTGTCAGCTTTGCTGTATAAAAGCTGCTGAGCATCAGTATTAACTGAAATTACATCTACCCTTGCAGCCCCTGTTTCAATTAGCCTTGTTGCGGTATTGTTTCCCGCGCCTCCGGCCCCTATCACCTTAATTCTTGCTTTTCTCTGCTCCAAGAGATTTTCCAAGTCTGTCTCTTCAGGGTCTTTGATTTCCTTTTTCACCTTTTCTGCTTTTTTGGCAACCATAATCTATATACAAACTATTTATATTCTTTTTGATAGCAAAACTTATAAATTCATTAATTACTTCAAAATTACTTCAAATGTATTTAACCCTCTATATAATATTATGGATTGTTTGGATTATTATGGAGGATACTGATTCTTCTGAGGTTGAGCGGCTCAAGGAACGGCTCAAGGTGAACTTTTTTCAGATTGAAAAGTCCCTTGCCGAATATGACACAAGGATGGACAATTTTGAGAAAAACCTCAGAAAAATTGATGCTTCGCTCAAAAAGGCAGGCAGTTCAAAGCCGGTTTTTGCGGCGGCCTCTGTTCCTGCTTCAGCCCCGGCGATTGATGCGAAGTTTGAGAAAAGATTGGCTGAAAAGATAGGAGAGAGCCTGTCCAAAGAGATAGGGGAAAAAATGGAGGAAAGGCTCGAAAAGCTGCATAAGGCAATACAAGGCAACCTTGTAGGGCTATCTTCTCTTGAAAGAAGGCTTGAAGGCGCAGAAAAGAGCATTGGTCCAAAGGGGGAGATAAAGGAAAGCATTTCTGATATGGATTTGGCGCTCAATAAGCTCGAAAATGCGCTTACTAAAAAGATTGAGGCCTCGCAAAAAGCAATGGCCGAGGTCAAACTCTCTAAACCTTTGGCAAAGCCAGATCCTAAAGCTGAGGCTCGACTGGAGTCTATAGAAAAAAGCCTGAAGTCTGTTGAAAAGGCGGTTTCCTCAAAATCCGACACATTTAAGCGCGCCGAGGATGAGCTAAGAAAGCTGGTTGAGGGGAGGCTTAAGCTTGTGCAGACGGTGGATGACAAATTTTCGGATATTGAGGGAAAAATTGACGCTTTTGGGAAGGACTATAATGAGATGCAGGCCTTAAAAACCGAGCTTGAAGCTGACCGAAAGCTTTATTCAGAGCTTCGGGCCGCCGCCCTTGAGTCGATTGAGCGCCTTACCGGTGTGGAAAAGGATTTTTCCTTAAACCTTGAGGAGTTGGGAAAAATTGAGGATTCCGCTAAAGAGACGATGGCCCTTAGCAGGCAGGTGTCTGAGGAAACCCGAAAGGAAATCCTGCGCATGGACAAGGAAGCGAAGGCGCTTTTGGATAATTTTTTGGATTTCAAAGAGGAGCTCAATGAGGCATTCTCTGCAGAGGCTTTGGCTTTGGATGAAAAGCGCCATACTTTTGAGAGAAGTTTTTCGGCCCAAACCCGGGCGGAAATTGCCCGCCTGGAGGGAAAAATCGGCCTGATAGGAAAAGAATTGGCCCAAAAGCAGGCTGTATTTGAAAAGGGGATTGAAAAGGGGATGGATGGTTTTGATAAAAGGAACTCGATTTTGGAGAAAAATATGGCGCAGTTTCAAAAGGATACCGAAGAGGGGATTTCCAAGACCTTTGCCTTGATTGAAGGCAAAGCAAATGAACTGAAGGCTAATGCGGAGGTGTTGAATAAGCAGCTAGTAAAGGAGAATGAAGGGCGGCTAAAGGAGATTGCCCTCTCCGCGCAAAAACTTGAATCTTCTGCCAGGTCGTCGATTCAGGAAGGGCTTTCAAAAATCGAGGGCCGGGGAAATGAGATAGAAAAAAAGATGCAGTTGATGCATGAAGGTTTTGAGGAAGCGGCTTCCAAGAGAATGGACGCTTTTCAGGATACCTTGCAGGAAAATGTGGACTTTGTGCTTTCAAAACAATCAAAGAGAATTAACTCTTTTGGGGAACAGGTGCGGGAAGTAAGGGTAGAATTTAACAGAGTCAAAAGCGATGTTGTGGAAAAAACTATTGACGACGAGATGAATAAGCTTTTGATAATACTCAGCGAAAAAATGAAAGGCCTCACAACTCAGGACCAGTTTGACCAATTTAGGGAAGAGCTGCGCTACAAAATAGATAAGATTCGCTCTCCTGAAACTAAGCCTCTTGAGGCGAGAATCTATTGCCTTGAGGAAGATTTGGCCGAACTCAAAAAGCTGATAAGGGGAATTTCGCAAAGGCTTCCTGTGGTGGTTGAGTAGCTCCCCCGTAATGGTTTTGTATAATTTTTGTAATGCTCTTCCTTAATAATAGGATTTTTTAACTAGACTTATGGCACGGCTCCTTGTTTTTTTAGCGATTATATTGGCTGTTTCGCCTGTATTTGGGGCGGGGCCTATAAAATATATAGAGTATAATGTAGATATTGAGGTTTTGCAAAACCAGAAGGTATCTGAAGTTATTGAGCTTGTGTTTCCTGAAAGTGTGGACAGCTTCAACTATTATTTTTTATATCCTGTTTCGGCATTAAGTATTTTTGGGGACGGGGCGCCGATTGACTGCGAATTGGGCAGGGAGGTTTTAGGAAGCCAGGTAATATGCTCAAACATCAATGCCTCAAAAATTGAGTTGCATTATGATTATTCCGGAAACATTCAGCAAAAGCAGGACTATTTCATGCTTTCGGGCAGGTATATATTCTCAACACCGACAGATATGTTTCGCCTGACTGTTACTTTGCCTCCGGGATATATAATTGCCGAAGAGGGGCTGGATGAAGTTGGGCTGATGTCCTACAACCCCGACAATGCAATTAGGGGGACTGATGGCAGAAGAATAACTCTAACATGGGAGCGCAAACCCTCTCTTGGAGATATATTTTCCTTTTCTGTTACCTATGAGCAGGCTTTCGGGCCGCAAAACCCTTTTGGCAGGCTGGGATGGGCAGTTGCATTTGCGGTATTTGCGCTTATGGTTATCATATTTGTTTATTACAGAAGAAAGCCCGCCCTTAAGGAGTACCAATTAAATAAGGACGAGAGGAAGATTTTGGACGCGCTCCTAAAAGAGGATAAAATAAGCCAGAGGAAAATATGCAGGGACACCGGGTTCTCCAAAGCTCATGTAAGCCGAATTGCAAAAAATCTCGAGGAGAGAGGGATAATTGAGCGAAAAAAGAAAGGCCGAAGCTATGAGGTCAGGCTGAAAAAATAAGTGGTTGGTCGGTAATAAATAAGCAGAAATAGCAATTAAAGATTGTGCAGTATATATTATGCAAACCTTTCTGCCCATAAAAAATAATCCTAAAGGCATTGCCCTCCCGGTAAACTCCGTAATTATAATAGCTTTAGCAATATTCGTCCTATTGATGCTTGCAATGTTTCTTGGAAAGTCCTCAGGACAAATGGAATACGCGGATTTGGCAAAAGCTTATAGGGAAGGATGCTCCCAGTTAAAGTCAAGCTACCAGTGCAGCGCTGAGGGTGTAGCCCAAATCATGACTTCATTTACTGAGGAGGGAGAGCCAAAAGACTTTTTATATGTCTGCCGAAAATACTACAATAACCCCAGTATGACCGCCCAGCAGTGCAGGTGGTCATGCCAAGGATGCGAAAAAAAGGTCTATGAAGGAAGCCCCTGCGAGATTGATGAGGACTGCATAACTCCTTTAACAAAGGAGGGCTGGGGTTGCGCCAAAAACAGCGAAGGCAGGTTAGAGTGCCAAAGGACGGTTTATGTATCCGGAAGCGGAGGGGTGGTTACATAATGCCTAAAAATCCCCGGTTTTTGGCATACCTGGCATTGGTTGGGATTATCCTATTGTCTTTTCCGCCTGCAATGTCTGAGGAAAAATTCAACCACATACACGCATATTTTGACCTTAAAAACCCGTTTGAAGAGGAAGTAAAAGGAAACATAAAGTTCTATCTCAAAACCCCCAAAAGCACGAGGCTTGCAGTAACTAAATCATGTGGATATCCCGAAGGGCTTGAGATAACAATTGAGCCGCAGGGAACAAAGACAATCTCCTGCAACCTCGACCATTTTGGTTTCTATGCAGATGGCGAGCACAGGCTTATATTTGATTTGGAATATATACCTCCCGGAAAAGAACAGTCCTATATCTATTCAGGCGAATGGTCTGTTGACTCAAGGGAATTTCACCAAATGAGGGGGTGCATGGGAAATATAAGGATACTTAAGTGCAAAGATGACGAGATTGATGTAGCTGGGGCATCCAAGTATTTTGGTAGCGTGAGGTGCTGTATTGAGGCAGAAAAATATTCGGGTCTGCCGGATTTGATTATAGGTAGGGTTGGCGTTGGAAGGGGTGGATTTTACGAAGAAAATTCCCTGATCGAAATTGAGCTCAAGAATGTAGGGGACAAGGAAACCTGCCTGATTGAAGCTTCATTAACTGATTTCAGTGGAGAAGAGATTTGCAGGGCTTCAAGCAATTTCTGCCTTTTTCCGGGACAGTCCTGGGCTCTCAAATGCCGTCCTGATTTTAGTGTCCTCTCGGTAAGCAGCTTTAGCGAACTTTCGTCTTTCCTGATTATTGCAGAGGCGGATCCTGAAAATAGGGTTAAAGAGTCAGATGAGAACAATAATATGCTGCTTGTTCCCTTGTCGGAGCTTTTAGAGACAAGCGAGCCGTTTGTTAATGTTATGTCGACAAGTATAAATCCTTTTGGAGAGTTGACGGCATCTAAAGATTCGGAATATGGGCGAATATATGCAGAAGATGGCGAAAAGGTAAGTTTTAAAGTCGATGCCCAAAGCAGGTCAGGATATCCTCTGGATTCTATTCAGATTAAGGTTGTTAATAATAAAGGCAACGAGGAATTTTCTGAAAACTACAGGTGCTCTAAAGCCACCTGCTCAAAGTCTTGGGAAATACCTTTCAATTTTGGAGATAATGGTCTCTATTATATTTATACTAAAATTATTGATCAAAGGGGTCTCTCTAGTTATACGGAACCCGGAGGATTTAGGGTATTTGTCAAAGGGTGGGAAAAAAGCCTTCCGGAAGAATTTTCTTGGAAGTATGCATATGGTTTAGATTGGATGACCCCCATAAAAGATCAAGGGATTTGCGACTCATGCTGGGCATTTGCGACGCTTGGCGCAATAGAATCAGTATACAGCATAGAGCAGGGAAACCCTACAATTAAGCTTGACTTGTCAGAGCAGCATCTAGTTTCTTGCGACGAAAGTAATTACGGATGCTTTGGTGGCTGGTCTGACCAGACTTTAAACTTCATAAAAGACTCGGGAGTTACTGAAGAAAGGTACTTTGCCTATAATTCTGGCAATTTGAAATGTAACTTCCCGGAAAAGCCCCTAAAGGATAAAATGGAATATCGGCAACTTATCATTGCGGAGGACGGGGGATTGTATGAGGAAATATATTATTGCCCAGAATATCTAGAGTATGGCTGTGATTCAAGCAAATGCCCTGAAAGTCCGTGCTCAAGAACATCCTGTAATTCTAAGTTGGGGGGGTGGGACGAAAATCTTTGGGGGATAGATGTAGTTTCCGAGGTAAGCCCGACAGATGACCTGAAACTCACCCTTATAAAAAATGGTCCTCTTGCGGTTACAATGACCACAACATATAGATACTCCCAATCTTATATCGAAAAATGGGACTTCTCTTGTGATAATTATGAGGAATGCAGAGGCTCACATGACGTCGTTCTTTTGGGATATAAAGAACATGATGAAAATTGCTATGAATCTATTTGGATATTAAAGAATAGTTGGGGTATAGACACCTCCAGCGAAGATTATCTTAAAAAAGGTTACTTCTTTATAAATTACGGAGAATGTGATATAGGCAAAAGAGAAGCTTATTATGTTGAGGGGGTGCATAAAATATGAATAAAAGGACAGCTCTTTTGATAATGTTACTCATTTCTTTGGCATCAGCCACACCCAATCCATCCGCAGTTTATTGTGCAGATATGGGATACAATTATGTGGTGGATTATCTTCCTGAGGGTGAAATAGGGATCTGCCAATTTCCTGACGGCACATATTCTGAAGCAGGAGAGTTTTTAAGAGGGCAGTCCGGAGCGGAGATGTCATACTGCAGCGCAAATAATCTTGGGCAGTATCTGGCAAATGAAACAAGATGCCCCGGCTTTTACGGAGGTTCCTGCTTAATATGCAAACTTCCTGACGGGATTGAGGAGGAGGCCTCAGTTCTTGCATCCCAAAACCCGCGCATTTCTTTTACAGAGTATTCTGACAAAGTGACGGATGAAGGGTCCCTTATTGAGGCTCCCAAAATCTCGCCTAAAAATAAGGCAGAAAAAAACAATCAGGCAATTGTTATTATATTAGCGGCCTTATTTCTGGTAATATTGGCGGTTCTATTTACTAAAAGGCCCCCAAGTAAGAGATAGAGCCAAACAGATCTTTATTCTTTTTAGGGGCGCTTTCAGGGCTTTTCCCTGCAAGAAGTGCCGCAAATCTCAACTTGACCGGGCAAGCGCCATCATCATTTTAAGAAACAGAGACTATGAGGACCAACTAAATGCGGGGATATCTGTTATGGATAATATTCTTGAGAATAAAGGCCAACTTGAAAATACCGACAAGTATAAAATAGCTAAAGAATTAAGGCTCCGCATAATTCCCGAGGCAAATGAAATCTTAAAGGAAATAGATATATTGGAAAAAGAATCAGAGTCCTTGGATATAGAGCCCTTGTTTGAACAGCAGGACGATGAAAAATCAGGTCTGTTTTTTTCTATCCTGAAATTTGCTTTCGGGATAAATAATAGGATACTTGAGTCAGAATATCTCCCTCCAGGACTAAAGGATTGTTTGGTATCTCTTGAAGTTTCAGCAGGCAAGTTGGTGTTATCAATCTACGGGAATTTTGCCGGAAGTGACAGAGAGTTATATATTTTTGTTTCTGATAATGCAGGCGGTACCTCAAGAGATATAGCGAGAAGTGTGATGGGTGAATCCACAAAGGCTGAAGATAACGAGCTGAATTCCGAAGAGATAGAAGTCTCTTCAATAGACTATATTGGCGAATATTCAGAATCTGGCTTAAAGGTGTCCTATGGTGTCAAATATATAACCTCAGTTGCTGTAGAGATAGACCCAACATTTTTTGAGATAAGGCCTGCAACACTTTATGATATAGGAAAAGATTATGTATCTATCAAGGAACTGGTAGAGGCGCAAGGGGCTCTTGCTGGAATAAATGGAAACTTTTTTGGAAGAGACAATGGAGGAATGGACTCAATTATGATTTATGGGGAAGAAATAAGCAAGACCACAAAGGGTAAACCTTCATTGGTATTTCTTAAAAATGGAAGTATTGCAATGGATTATACAGAAAATATTCTTGAACAATACGGAAAAGATATAGTTCATCTCATGAAGGGAGTTAGATTTTTAATAAAAGATGGCAATCCGGTCAATATAAACGATAAAGAATTTAAGGAATCCTATCCTAAGGGAAATGCCGTTGTTCCGAGATCTGCGGTATGCCTGAAAGAAAATGGCAATATTGTATTTTACGCAACCGCGAAAAATAGGGCTATAATGTCTATAGACCCAAAAATGCTTATCGATGTAATGAATATCTTGGGGTGCCATAATGCAGTAGAACTTGATGGCTGCGCTTCCGCGCAAATATATGAAAACGGAAACGAGCACTGCAAGGTATGCGAAGAGGTTCCAAATGGGATACGGGTATTCCGAAAAAAATTTATGGATATACTTGAATGTACTTTATAGCGGATATAATTTCTTGAAATCAGAAATTTGTTAGGTATAATTCAGGCTACAATATTAATCAATTTACTGAAATTCAGATGAGGTATATATTTTTAATTCCTAATGGGATTATTTTGATAATAAAAGTTTAGGAATGTCTGGCGGATATATTCAGGCAGATTCTGATAATTTTGCTTTTTTAATACAGCACTTCAAAGATGCAAAGGAAAGGAATCTTTATCTTCCTCAAGGGTATTTGGATTTAACTGTAAACTGCATTTAATTCTCCAAGGTTTTTCAAGAACTTTAAAATGCAAACCACAAATATTCAGGCAGCTTGAGAATGAAATTATTAAATATTCCGATCCTTGAGTTATTATTGATTATTTTATCCAATTTTTATCGTTAAAAGCGGGATAAATCAGTTTTTGTCTTTTAATATTATGCCCACTAAAAACGGACTTAGCCAAAAACAGGCAGAAAACCTTTTAGAAAAGTACGGTAAAAACGAGATAAAGCGGACCAAAAAAGAGCCGCCCTGGAAAATATTTCTTGCCCAGTTCACCTCTCCGCTAATACTGATTCTTATTGCCGCGGCAATTGTTTCCTTTTTTGTCGGTCATGGGGGCGAGGCGGGAAATATTGACACTGCGCTGATTTTGATAATTGTTTTTGCGAGCGGAATTGCGGGGTTCTTTCAGGAATATAAGGCAGAGCGAGCAATAGAAGCCCTAAGGAATATGGCCAAGCCTCAGTCAATTGTGATAAGGGATGGCGTAAAAAAAGAAATTCCCGCTTCTGAGATTGCTCCCGGAGATATTGTGGTTCTTGAAGGCGGAGATATAGTCCCTGCTGACGGAAAAATTATTGAGGGGATGATTGAGGCGGATGAGTCTATCCTGACCGGCGAGAGCAGGGACATTAAAAAAGATGTAGGAGATGAACTTTTTTCAGGCTCGGCTGTTGCTTGCGGGAGGGCTCTTATGCAGACAACAAAAACCGGAATGGATACCCGGATTGGAAAACTTGCCCAGAAGATGCAGGAAATAGAGGAAAGCCTCACCCCTTTTCAGGTTGAGATGAAAGATTTGGGCCGAAAAATATGTTATTCTATAGCAGGCATTATTCTTCTGATGGTTGCCGCAAGATATATACTGTTTGGGGCATCAGACCTGACGACTTCTCTTTTAATCGCCCTTTCGCTGGCGGTAGCGGCAATCCCTGAAGGCCTCCCTGCAGTGCTTACAATAGGGCTTAGCCGGGGAGCAAATTCAATGGCAAAAAATAATGCCCTTGTCAGAAAGCTTAGTGTTGTTGAATCAATCGGGGCGGTTGATACTATCTGCACGGATAAGACCGGGACCCTTACTGAAGGCAGGCTTAAGGTTAGGGAATTTTTTCTCGGCGCCTTTGGAAATTCTAAGTCGGAGGAGGTTCTTAGAAAATGCGCAATATTGTGCAACGATGCCAAAACGGTTTCAAAAAACGGAGAGCAGGTTTTGGTTGGGGACGAGAATGATGTTGCATTAAAGGAATTTTTTGGGGGCAATCCGGCGCAAAATTATGAAAGGGCTGACGAGATTCCATTTAATTCCGCCCGCAAGATGCAGATTGTGGTATGCGCTGGTGAAGGAATAACAGAAATTTTTTCAAAAGGCGCCCCCGAGGTTTTGCTTCAAAAATGCTCAAAAATTCTTGAAGGAAAAAAGGCAGTTGCTTTGACTGAAAAAATGAGGCAAAAAATTATCCAAAAAAATGATGGGTTTGCCCTCTCAGGCAGGCGGGTCCTTGGGTTTGCGTACAAGCCCGGAAATTCAAAGCCTTACGATTCGGGGCTTATATGGATTGGACTTGTCTCCTTTTCAGACCCTCCAAGGCCTGAGGTTAAGGGGGCGATAGAAGATTGCAGGAACTCCGGGATAAGGACAATAATGATTACGGGAGACAATCCTAAGACAGCACTTGCAATTGCAAAGGAGGTTGGGCTTTTTAGCAAAGTAGCAGTAACCGGAGAAGAATTGGACTCAATGGATGATAAAAGTCTTGAGGATGCGCTCAGGGACATAAATGTATTTGCTCGCACAAGCCCTATGCATAAGCTCAGGATTCTTGAGGCGCTACAAAAACAAGGGCATATTGTGGCGATGACCGGGGATGGGGTAAATGACTCTCTGGCCATAAAGAGGGCGGACATTGGGATAGCAATGGGGATAAAAGGGACGGAAGTAACAAAGGAGGTATCCGACATTATCCTTCTTGATGACAATTTTGCGACAATAAGGTCGGCAATAAGGGAGGGTAGGACGATTTTTGACAATATCCGGAAATTTTTGAGATACATGTTTACCTGCAATTTAGCGGAGGTCATTGTTGTTTTTCTGGGGACGCTTTTTTTCAGAAATCCGCTACTCTTGCCCGCCCAAATACTTTGGATTAATCTTGTGACAGACGGCCTTCCTTCAATTGCGCTTGCGTCAGACCCACCAAGGGATGATATAATGAGACGCCCTCCAAGGAAAAAGGAGAGTGGCGTTCTTGACAGGCAGACTATGATGTCCTTGGTTAAGGGCGGGCTTCTTATGTCTGCCGCGCTGCTGGCAGTATTTTTAATAGTTAATCGAACTTCGGGCTGGGAGGCGGCAACCACAAGCCTTTTTATGGCGTTTGTGTTCTATGAGATTATAAGGATAATCTCAGTAAAGAAAGTTGATAAAATAAAGACTATCGGGGGCTGGCTTAAAAACAAGCTTCTGATTGGGGCTATAGTTGCATCTGTCCTGCTTCAGGTGGCGCTTTTGGCATTTCCGGCTACAAGGGAACTGTTTAGGCTTACTCCGATTGGGATATTTGAATGGAGTATAATTTTTGGGGTTATGGCGGCATATTATGCGGCCGGTGTTTTTTTTGACAGGAAATGAGTTTTGGATTTGCGACCCGGTGTATTATTTTTCGGCAATTTTCCGTTCTATTGAGTATAGGTATCAGTTGATTTAGCTTCTCCGAATCGGTCGAGGGGCATTGTTTATAATAAAGATAAATTATATAACTTTCTGACCAACATCCAAAACAATGGCTTAATTTACACAAACTCAACCTTTTTAGCCCTAAATCCCGAGCCTATGATGTTTTGTTTCTTGCAAACAGGGCAGGCATATCTCAGGTCCAGCTTTGTTGAGGGCTTTCCGCGGCCTTTTGGGTTCTTCTTTGGGAATGACCCATAACCCTCCAATTTCCTTAAATACCTTCTCTGGCCGACTGCAAGGGTCCGCCTCGGCTTGTTTTTCACCCTTTTTACCTTTTGCTCAGTGTATTTTTTGCAGTATTTGCAGTATTTCCGCTGAACTTTCGGGATTTTCATAACTTACAGTTGCAAAATATAAATTATGAACCTCTATCTGCTTTTAGCTCTCCTTTTAGCCTCAAATATTGTTTTATTGTGGCTGTTGCTTAGAAGAATTGGAAAGGAAGCGCAGATAAGAAAGGAAGCCATAAAAAAAAGCCGCTCAGTTCTTGAGGGAAAATTTAAAGAGCAGCTTGCTCCCCTCTTGCCGGAATTTCGTTACAGCCCGACGGATGCCCGATTTTTAGGTTCGCCGATTGATTTCATAATATTTGACGGCCTTTGCGAGAACGGGCTGGGGGAGGTAGTATTTATCGAGGTAAAAACAGGAAAAAGCCAGCTTTCGGAGAGGGAAAGGATGCTAAAGGAGGTTATTGATGCAAAGAAGGTAAGGTATGAAATACTGAGGCTATAACCTATTCTCTAAGCGCTAACTGGCCTAGCTGAACGCCTGCTGGAGGCTTTTTGCGTTGCTGTCAGGTCCTCCAATCACAAGGCTGTTTGCCCTTATCTCAAAACAGCTCCCTGCAAAGTGGCCAATCCCGTTTTTATAGGTAAGCTTGCCCATAAATCCCCTTACAACAGCATTATTGGCTATTTTTGCCTCCATCTCCTGAGGCTTGTCTGTCTTTAGGGTCCCTCCGTTGACGGACATTTCCGCAATCTTAAGCCCCTCAATTGTTACCTCTTCGGCAAAGAGGCTGTCTGAAGAAACATGTGTTTTTCCGCTTAGAGTAAAGCTGTCTGAGGAAACTGACTGAGCCGTCCCGGTGATAGATCCGCCTCGCAGGTTGATTTCACCCTTAAAGTCCTTTAGGGTTATTCTTCCGACAGCGCTCATGTTTTTGCCATCAAGGTTTAGGGCATAGGGGTGAGGGGAGTCTATGGTTATAGTAACAGGTGTTCTTGTTTTGACTATCGGAAAATCGTTCACAGACATGGAAAATATTATTTTTGCCTCATAATCCGCTCTGTCAGGGAAGAAATTGCGCAGAAGGTCGCTTAATGATGAAAACTCGGAAAGGTGGCCTCTCAGCTTTTGGTTAAATTCGGGAGATATTAGAGGCAAAACCCCCACCCCCACAATGACCGCCAAGATTATTATTGTTGCAGGAACTTTCCAGTCCATAAAATGAACTGCTTTTTAAAATAAGGGCGGACTTTTTTAGAAAATCCTGATAATAGCTGCGATTATGATTGATTATATGGCGACCGGGCTTTCTCCACCGTGCCAGCTTTGCCTCGGCCGAACCCTGATTTTATAAAGCCTCTCTGAATTGTCGTCAAAAATCAGGGCAACTCCCTTAAGCTTAGGCAGTTCGTCAAGGTATTTTTCGATGGAGTAGAGCATATAGGTCTGCATTATAGCCTTAAGGGCATCAATGTCCCTTTGTGAGGTCAGCCTGTGGGCTATTACAATATCCGCCTGGGCCAAAACATCGGGGTGTAGTTTGTCAGGCATTTGGGTTATAAAAAGCTGGGAAATACCCGGCTGTCGGCCTTGTCGGATTATGGTAAGGATAATGTCAGAAGATGCAGTAGAGCCTTCGGAAGGGATAAAGTTATGCGCCTCGTCAGTCATAAGCCAGCAGAGAGGCACTTTTCTGTCCTTTTTGTCAATATCCTCTATTGTTGCAAGCTCCTCCTGCCTTCGGGCAAGGACGCGGGCCTCATAGACTTTTTTCATTATAAGCCCGATAATAAGGCTTTTTATGTTCCATCCCACGCCCCCGCCAAACATGCTCACATCAAATATAGATAATTGCCCCGGCTTTAGAAACTCATAGATATCCATTCCTCCGACCGAAAAAATTCCCCAGTCATTTGCGTTGAGAAGCATATTCTCAATTTTTATTTTCAGGTCCTTGTCAAATTCCTCCTTTCTTAAGGCATCCACCATTTCAGAGATGGAATAGTTGCCTTTGAGCTGGTTTACTACCCTTGAGAGCAAAATCCCGTCCAAATCATTTTCCTTGAGTCCGAAAGTGTAGCACCAGTCCGAGGCTGTCAGGTCGCTTGGCCTAAATGAAAAGCCTTTGTCAACGGTTACGCCCATTTCCTCAAACTTGTCTACATGGCCTAAAGGGACATACTCATAAACCCCAAAGCTTTCAGGCTTTAGCCCCCATTCATATAAAAGGTCCCTTTGCTTGTTGTTGGGGTATTTCATGCTCCAGAAAATCCCCTGCGTGTCTATTGAGATAATGCAGAGGTTGCTTCTTATTTCCTCAGGCAGTTTTGTCATTTCTTCGGCAAAAATCTGGGAGGTGTAGGACTTACCGCTGCCCCTTTTCCCTACTACAACGATTACATGAGGGCGAAGGACATCAATTTTTATTGGGGTTGTAAGGTGCACTTCGGCGCCTGTTCCTACAATATTTTTGCCTATTACAATTGTGCCCTTATTGCCGTACTTCTTCATATCATCCCAATCTCGGCCTGCAATAATCTCGGGCATAATATAATCAAGTCTTTTTAGAAAAAAGAAACACTATAAAAACACCTGATTGCTCAGGCTTTAATTGAAACAGCTGTCGCCTTTTCCTCGGACTTTTGCGTTTTATCTTTAGCCGGCTTATCTGCCTTTTTTGTTGCCTGTTTTTTTATCTCGTCAAGCTCAACCACTTCAATTTCTTCAGCGTCTCTTTTTGGGCAGGGGACCGGCTTTTCAAAGCTTTCTTTGTTTTTGGTCGGCTTTTCCTCTTCCAAAATGCTGACAGCCTCCTTTTTTTCAGAAACTTTTTCTGCAGGCTCCGGATTTTTTTGGGCTTTTGCCTCTGCAGGCTTTCCGTTTCCTAAGAAAGCCTCCTTTACCTCTTTCCAGACGCCTGCTCCGCTTTGGGCGCGGGTTTCTGCAAGGGGAATAATTCCCATTAGCTCGACGAGTTCAGCCTTTCTTGTTGCAATTTCCCTGATTTCGGAAATAATGTTTAGCTTTTCCTCAAGGCTTTTTGTCCCTGTATAGAGCCCCCAGCATTCCTGCTTTAGGATTTCAAACTCCTGCATAACTTCCTGCACGATTTGCTCCTCATCCTTTTTTGTATCCTCGGTTGCCCGGATTCCCATTGCCCGCAGGTCCCTTCTAATAGTTTTAACCGGGGCGGCAAGCTTATTTGAGATTTTTTCGGGGCTGTTTCCCATGAGGTAGAGGGCAAGCACACCCTTTTTTCTTTCAGCCAAATCTTCCTTATTATTTACCATATTTATCACCTAATTATAATTATCATTTATATTTAAATACTTTACCGCGCTTATTTTCTTTAAGCTAAAAGGGCGTTTGTAATGGTAGGGCTAAAAAAGATACTAGTTTCAAAATATTTAAGAGATAAGGTATAGGAAGGCGTATAAATGAAAGCATTAAAAATAAAACAGGGTGCTGTTACACCGCCGCCAGTTGATGTACGATGTTGCCTTTTGGTCAGTTTTTGGGCAGAAAGGCTTAGCCAAAAAGGCTGCCTAATCCTGCGGCCGCCTCTTCTTCTTTCTTGCTGTCGTCTTCCTTTTTGTCTTCTTTTTTCTCTGCTGCGGCTTCCCCTCCTGCAGGCGCTGCTGCCGGAGCTGCTGCGACAGGTGACACCACTGCTGAATTCAGCACTTCCTCAATATCAACATCTTTGAGGTTCTCAATGGTCGCTTTGACCATCGCCTCATTTACATCTATCCCGGCTGCTTTGACAATTCCGGATATTGTTTTCTCGTCAATATCTTTTTTTGCCTCGTGCAACATTAATGCCGCGTAAATGTATTCTAGTCCCATATCAATCTATATAGTAAAACTTTAAAATAGGTGTGGTTGCCCTATATTTATGTAGGCAAGGGGTAGAATTCGCTGAATTTGGCTTCTTGTTTATTTTGGCATATTTGTTCTATTCTTGGCAACAATACAGGGTAATCTTGAGGATTAAGCCTAATAATCTCTAAAATTACTCCTTATTTTTCAAAAGCTCCTGTCTTTCAATGAAATTGTTTATGTGGGATTTGTCCCTAAAAAATCCGCCGGCGGCTTTCCTGTAGAGGTTATTGTAGGTCTTCTTCTCTATTTTGTCCTCTTCAAGAAGGAATCTGAGCTCCGCCCTAAGGCCCCTGATTTTTGTAATCCAGCGCCTCTTTGAAGGCAGCCTTGAAAATTTAGCCCCTTTTCTTCTTCCCTGCTCCTTCCTTTTGTTTCTGTTAATTGAGAGTGTCGGAGTTTCAGGAAGCTTTTTGACCTGCCCTTGCTTTATAAGGTTTCTGAAATCTTCTGCGGTAATTGCCTCTCCGATCTCTTTTCGGTGCTCAGGGCTAAACCAGACTCTTGACTTTCCAACTTTCAGCACCCTCGCGGCAAGCCTTTTTTTGTCCATAAGAACCCTTTTCTTTAAACAATAAATTCTCAATAAAAGAAAAGGCCTCTGCACCAAAAGAAATATATATTTTTAAATGTATATGTTGTTTTAAGAGTGAGGATTTTATATAAGCTAGGGGTAAAATCGGATTCTTGTGTTTAAATCAATAAAATTTGGATAAAATCAAACTAAATAAAATAAAATTAGCAGCTTCCTGTGCTTGTGGCTCCTGAATATGCCGCCGAGAATCCGACTGCAGCGCTTACTGTTGTCATCTCAGTTGAGCAGAAGGCCGGCTGGCTTGCAAATCCGCAGCAAAGCAAATCTTTTGCTGCTTCTGCAGTCCTCCCGCCAAAGTCAAACTCGCTGACCCTCTTGCCGTTCATCATTAGGGTTGGAGAGCCGGTTACGCCATAGCTGTTGCTGAGCGCAAAGTCCGATTCTGCATATTTAACCCCTCTTTCAGGCTCATTCATGCATCCTTCAAGCTCGGTTCTGTCAACTGCGGCTTCATCAAGGCATCCTTCTGTGTCTCCTTCTTTAATATAGCAGGATACATAGTCCCAATATTTGTCGGTCTCTTCCCTAAGGCAAATCTGCCTCAAGTTTTCCTGGGCTTCCTGGTCGCCGTGCATTGCCGTCACTTTTCCGTTTACAACCGCGCCGATGTACAAAGGCTTAAGGTAACTGGCTGCTTCTGGGGCTTCTTTGATTATTTCAGCCATTATCCTTTGCATTTGGGTTCCAAAAGGGCACATTGATACAACATACGCCTCAAGAACAGGCTCGCTTGTTTTCTCCATTGCATCGCAGGTTTCCTCCGGGCTTACTTCCCTTTGTATTTCTTCTTCCGCTTCCAACTGGGAAATCATCGCCGCAAACTCATCTACAATTATTCCCTGAGGGCACAATACTAGGGCATCTCTAGAAACATATGACTCTACAATCTGGGAGTATCCGCCGCTGGTGTAATTAATTTTAAGCTCATATACTCCGCTTTTGCCGACTTCAGATATTTCTACAAGCTCCACGGTATCGCCTTCATATATCAGGTTTGTTGCAATGAAATCCACTGCTTTTTGCCCGGTAGTCGCAATTTCAGCTTCGCTTGGGGCTTTTAGCTCTGTTTTGTCGCCTTCGCCCGCCTTGTCTCCATTTCCCATTGCCGAGAATATCAGGCCGCCTATTACCAAACCTACTATAAGCCCTACTATAAGGAACGCTATAGAGTCATAGGCAGATGGGCAGCTTGTTTTCTCCTGCTCGGTATCCTTGGGGGATGCCGGGCTTTCCTGAGGAACCTTTGAGTCCTTTGCATCTTTTGCCTGCTTTTCAGGCTGCTTAGTCTTCGCTGTAGGCACTTCTTCGTTTTTTACTGCGCTTTTAGCTTTCTTTTTTCTTGCCATAATCAGATACATTAAACTTATAATTTGTTATATTGAGCCTAAAATTCCCTTAATTTAAACTTTTCTATATTATGGCGGAAATTAAGTGCAGCGGGTGCAATATTGGCCTTATAGGCGAAGACTTTGTTGAGTTTAACTGCCCCTCATGCGGCAAAGGAAAGATTTTAAGGTGCAAGGTGTGCCGAAAGGGCGCCCGAAAATATTCCTGTTCTGAGTGCGGTTTTGTCGGGCCTTAAGCCTACAGAATTCCTTTGAAAATATTTGAAACTAAATCAGGCAGCAAGTATAGGATTTCCTGACAGATATTTTATCAATAAGCTAATTATCAATAAGCTAACCCCGAATTGCCTGTTGCAAGACCCTAGCGGTTTATTTTTCATCAAGCTTTTTTAGCTGGACCGAGCCGCACTTTGGGCAGGTTTTTTGGGCAGGCTCCATTATAATAGGCTTTCCTTCCCAGCCGCACTTCAGGCACACATGCTTTTTTGCCATAACTTATTATGAATGTTCCTTATTTTAGCGATTTTTTGCCTGAATAATCTTTTTGGTTTGCCTACTTTCGGATAACGGACTGCAAATGAAGAATGTGAACAAAAATTATATATACCCCCTTTGTTTTCATGGTGCGCTTTTTACCGACATTATGGTTAGGGCGCAGGAAAGTTGTTCTTATTAGGATGCCTTTTGGGGAACCCCCCTATTTCCTGTGGAACTTTTGATTCACGCCAAAAAAAGCGGCATTTTTTTGGGACTGACCATAAACCCCAAAATTTTAAGCTTTAGGGCGAATTTAAGGGATAGGGCTTTTTTGGGGCGGGGGCTTGCGTGAATATATGTGAACCTGTGAAATTGCGTGTGGAACCCAAAAATAGGGTTTTTAGGTATAAATAAATACTCTGCGGTAATTAACTATGAAGATACAGGATTTGGCTGAGGGGGCGAGATTGGTTGTAGATGACTTAAAATATGCGGGATCTATCCGCGGGGAAAGACGCCGGGCAAGGGCTGAGTTGAAGGGGGGTTTGGATGACTTTGCATACCTGCTTGAAAATGATATTTGTGGCGGAATAAGGTATGGCAATTTAATTCCCGAGACTGTTATCCCTCTAATAGACCCTGAAGGTGTTTATCCTCTAAGCTCCAAGGATGGAAGAATTACTAGTCGCTTGGGAATGGAGAAGATTTTTGGGAAAAGCGGGCTTGAGGAAGTAAGAAAGGGGGCTTCTGACGCATTAGAGCGATATGTTAGGCAATGCTGCGACCGAAATGTCCGGGCAATAAATGTTAATAAAGAAGGCGCTTTTGAGAACCTTCCTGATGAAGATAAGCTCAAAGAATATATTGATTTTTGCGAAGCCCAAGATATCCTTCCGGAAGGGTTTTATGGGGGTTATCAGGCAAGAATTAAGGATGCCAAAGGGCAGCAGAAATGGCTGATTGAGGCGGATAGGCAGGAAAAAGAGCTTTCTGAAAGGCGGTGCATAGAGGATAGGTTTATAGACCTTTCCGAACGGATAACTTATCTTTCCCGTATGAAGCCCTATGTTGGCCATCCATCAACCGATAAGCCCCCGGAAATCGGAGTTTTGGGGAGGTTATTTGCAGTTGTATCTATTGGAGATGCCTTCGGGTTGAAAGGGCTCCTTGCAGAAAAAATATATCCTTCTAAAATTGGGCTTGCATATGGGGTATTTGGAGAGGCTCTTGAGGAGGCGGCCAAATACTTGTCGGAGCACCCGGAACACACGGATGTTCTTGGCCTGGTTGCGGCCAGGACATTTAGGGATGTCATGGAAGCTACTCAGCCTCTCGTCAAATATGCTGAAGCTTACGACAGCGATTGCATTGTGAAGGATGCATTTGGCCAATATACTGAGATGTTGGGGTTATTTGACTTGCCTCTTTCAAGGGAAGCCGATATTTTGCGCGAATTATACAATTTAGCCGAGGCTGATCTAACTGCCCGAATGGAGAAACTCACAGATGAAGTGGAGAGACTCGTAGACGAACATGCAGAAGTTTCTCGGCGTAGGTTCGATTTAAGACTAAGCTGTGGAGATACACTCTGTAGTACAAGATAAGCTGCTCTTAGTATAGTCCTATAAAAAACCAATAAGATTATGCCAATAATAGAGCTCAAAAATGTCTCGAAGATTTA
>CAZJKT010000008.1:39913-42442 GCA_964547015.1 uncultured archaeon | reverse complement strand
GATTTATCGAACCAACTCAGCCCCGGCATAAGGAATCGGCTCTCCCCTCTCTTTCGCCTCCCGCTCAATCCTCAAAAGCTCGTTATAGACCTCGACCCTCTCGCCTCTTGACGAGCCGTGCTTTATGAACTGTCCGACAGCTATTGCAAGGTGGGTGTTTATGAAGTCATTTGGCGCCCTTTTGCTTCTGTGCGAAACCATGTGCATCATCCCCCGCCCAAGCCCATATTTTATAGTGTCAAGGGTTCCGCTAACAGTCCCGTTCTGGTTGATTTTAACCAAAACCGCATTTGTAGACCCGTATTCTGCCCCCCGCCTCACCCTATCGGTTTGTGTTGCATAAAGGTCGTCGCCCACAGAAATTACCTCCTTAAACTCGGAAGTGAATCGGGCAAACGCCTCAAAGTCGTTCTGCTCAAAAGGGTCTTCAATTGAGAGAATCCAAATCGGTGAATTTGCTAAAAGCTCCCGATAGAAGCAAATCATCTCCTCAACATCTTTTGGCTCGCCACCCAAAACAGGAGTGTATTTTCCAATAGAGCTGTCAAAAAACTCGCTTGCCGCGCAGTCCAAAGCCAGCCGAAAGTCGCGGGCCTCATACCCCGACCATTCAATAGCCTCCTTTATTTTGAGGATAGACTCTATCAGGCCGCACTTTGGGGAAATTCCGCCTTCCTTTCCGACAAGTGTTTCCCCCGTGATTTTTTTGAGCCACCCAAAAACCTCCATTGACTTGGAGTAGGCTTCCTCAAAGCTTTCCGCCTTTGCAGGGATAAGCATAATTTCCTGTATAGGGTTATAGGGCTTTCCCTGAGAATCAACC
Organism: uncultured archaeon; assembly: GCA_964547015.1. GTDB lineage: Archaea > Aenigmatarchaeota > Aenigmatarchaeia > QMZS01 > QMZS01 > JAFGCN01. The sequence continues at coordinate 41,619 of CAZJKT010000008.1, read as the reverse complement.
GCCCCGTGAAGCCCTCCGTTTATAATATTGAAGCAGGGGACAGGCATTTTGATTTCTGTTCCAAGCTCCTTGGCAAAATATTCATACAGTTCCAGGCCGCTCGCTTTTGCGGCCATTTTGGCCCATGCCGAGCTGAGGGCAACCGATGCGTTTGCCCCAAAGTGCATCATTCTTGGCCCTCCATAGTGCATCAGATACTCGTCAAGCTTTCTCAAATCCGCCGGGCTGAAGTTAATAATGTCGGGCAGAGCGTTTCTTATTTTCTCAATTGCCTGCTCAACAGGAAGGGCAACCGCCTCATAGTCCCCGTCAGAAGTTCCCTGCGGAGCCGAGCCGAAAAATACGCCATCATCGGTTTTAATCCATACCCCGACAGTCTTATTTAGCTCGCAATCCGCAATCCAATCCGCCTTTATAGATTTAATTTCCATTGGCTATAATTTAATTGGAGGGAATTTTATTTATCAAAGAGGTTTTATAATAGTATTTAATTATGCGAGAATTAACTGCGGGGTCGGTTAGACAAAGGCTACAGGGGGATATTTCCAAGGGTGCCTATAAACGTCCCGGAGGATCTCTGGATGCGAAAACTTGGTTTGACAACTTCGATATGCGAAGGGCTTCAGAGGATTACGGCATTGAAGCGGCATATGCACGTACTGGTTCTCACTGGAGGCTAATATTGGATTATAAGAAGGTCAAAGACAACGAATATAGGGCATTAGTATATGACCCATTACGGGGGATTGTAGAAACTACAATCCGTGTCGAGGGAGATATCATGAAGCTTGCCCTCTCTCCAAAACTAGATAGGCGGTATTACAAAAAAAGAGAAGAAGGGATAGAGATATATAATTCGGACGGTTCCACAAATAAATTGTCTGATATGGAATTCCTTGAAGAATATTTCAAAGAAAGCCCTACTCCAAAAGAGGTAATTGATTTTCTTCGCAGAAGGGGGAGAACCCAGAATGACGGCTACAATTGCGGGCCTCTCGTAATAGCCGCCGCTTATGCGATAAAGGAATATTCTGAGAATAGGTTGGAACTGGAAGAATTAGAGGAGATCATTTTGGGTGAGCCTCAGGAATTAGATTTAATCGAAATCGGAAAGCCCCCGGATGAGTATAGTGATGATATTGGGATAATGCCGACTGAGGAATCTATTGAAATTGGTACCCCTGTCAGCAGGCAAACTTCCGATGAGGGTATAGAAATTGGGTCACCAGAATCCATCAGAAGCTCTCTGGAAAGAAAATTTAGACGGTCATAATGTTTTTGACCACTTCCTAAAAAACGCCCTGTCCTTTTTGTGAGTAAGGAGTTTTTCGGCTTCTTTTGGCAAAACCCACCTTGCTTCTGGATTTTGCTTATCAATCGGCTTTAGCTTTTCCTGCTTGGCTCTAAAGAGAAACATAAAAATTATTTTGAGTTCGGAGCGGTCATCTCCTCCGTCAAGCCCGATTTTATATCGGGCATAGCTTCCAAGCTCCTTTATAAGTTCAAGGTCCCTAACCCCGGACTCCTCATAGATTTCCCTTTTTGCTGCCCCAACTGCCGACTCCCCGGAATCGATGTGGCCTTTTGGGAGCGACCAGGAGTTTGCGTTCTGGCTGACAACCAAAACCTCGCCTTTTGGATTGAGCACAATTCCGCCGGCGCTGTAGGTTTTATCCATAATTTAAGCTTATAATTAGCTAATTTTA
>CAZJKT010000008.1:38474-39813 GCA_964547015.1 uncultured archaeon | reverse complement strand
CTAAGACATATCAAGCAATACATGCCCCCCTACTCAAAAACCGCCCTAAACCTTATAAAAGAGACTATTCCGTCATCCCCAAAACCGTAAGCATCTTTCATGACCTCCTTTAAGTGAGCCAGATTTCTGTGGCCGCTCTCAAGAGCATCTTTTTGGGTCAGTTCGCCCACTTTTTTCACCCTCACCTCTTCAATTATCCCCTTTCCAACCCTCTCATCAAGCCGCCCGTCAAAAAGCCGCTCTGTTTGGGATATATAGAGCAAAACTTCCTGCCCCTGCTTAAATGCAGTTTCCCCTTTCATCACAGTGCAGGTTTTCGCCCCGCTAAAAATCGCCTTCCGATAGCTTCCCGAGAAGTGAAATGCAATCATTGCCATAATATTGTTTTTTATCAAAGGGCTTTTTTTAGATTTAGGAAAGAGTTGCTGTTAATTAGCCATATTTAGCCTCAATTAGTTATGCCAACCCCAAAAAAAGAAATCGCCCGGGATAGGGTCAAAATCCTTTTTGAGCTTGCAGAGTATGAGCTAAACAGGGGCAATTCCGAGAGGGCCAAAAGGTATGTCCGCCTTGCCCGAAAAATCGCCATGAAAGCCCAGGAGCCTATAGAAAGGGGCTTAAAGCGCAAATTCTGCAAGAAGTGCAATATGCTTTTGGTTCCCGGACGCACCTGCAGCGTCCTTTTAAATAAAAGCACAAAGACAGTGGATATAAAATGTTTTAATTGTAGTAATATTAAGCGTTACCCGTATAAGAAAAATGGACGAGATAGGAAGGAAACTGGTTAAGCTCTCAGAAGAGCTAAAAAAGGAAAAAATCGCAGAGATGCCCGAATGGGCGCGATTTGTAAAGACAGGAGTCTCAAGGGAAAAAGTCCCGATTCAGGACAACTGGTGGCAGTTGAGAAGCGCATCGGTCCTTAGAAAAGTTTATTTGAACGGGCCAATCGGTGCAGAAAGGCTTTCAAACCATTTTGGGGGCAGGAAAAACCGTGGCTCAAAAACCGACAAAGTCTTTCCGGGCTCAACAAAAATCCTCAGGGTGATTTTGCAGCAGCTTGAGGCCGGCGGGCTTGTAGAGCAGTCAAAAACAGCCAAAAAAGGGCGGATTTTGACAAAAAAAGGCTTTGAGTATATATCAAAATCGGGCCTTGAGAGGCTGAAATAGGCTTAGTTTGCCTTGTTTTGCTAACCTTACTTTATTAGCGGATCTTTTTATGTTTTGGGGTCGTTATTCTGGACTTAGGCTCGAAAAGGCATCTAAAATAAAAAATGGAAGATACCTTTAAACAAAGGTATCTTTATTTATAGTTTTTTTGCATATAAATATATGATGTATG
>CAZJKT010000008.1:0-38374 GCA_964547015.1 uncultured archaeon | reverse complement strand
ATAGATTTGCCTACTCCAGTATTTTACTTCCCTGTCGCTTTATAGGCCAGCACAAATCCTACAATTACAATCAGAATTAATAGCACCCCGCCAAAATAGTCCTCGGAAGCGGAAAAATGGAATTGGGCAACTCCCTGTATAGGGTACATTAAATAGAACAGGAGCGCAAATATAAGCACAACAAGCCCCATTATGACGGTTGTGTCCTTTATAGTCATAAGAAGAAACACAAGGGCGCCGATTGCAAGGATTACAAGAAGCTTCATCGGGTCTGTCCCAAAAATCATACCGAAAATGAATATGGCAAACAATATTGCAAGAAGCCCCAAATAAGTATTCTCCGCCATAAAAAAGATACTTCTTTTATAAAAAAGGCTTTTTTTGGAAAGCTCTTGGGCAACAGCCCGAAAAATCTCGCCAAAAGATATATTAAGTTTTAGCGCCACGAAACAGGATTTAATGCATGTGAGGCCTCAATTTTTACTGAAACCTTTTTAGATTTCAATTGAGGTGATCCAGCCGCACGTTCCCGTACGGCTACCTTGTTACAACTTAGCCCTCCTTACAAAGCCCAAGATTGGTTCTACGAAATCGAAGAATCTCTCTCAAGACCCTATTCAGATGGCTTGATGGGCAGTGTGTGCAAGGAGCAGGGATATATTCATCAAACGATGATGACGTTTGATTACTAGGGATTCCGTCGTCACGAGGGCGAGTTTCAGCCCTCGATTTGAACTGGGGTTGGGTTTAGGGATTGGCTTCACCTTACGGTGTTGCAACTCTCTGTCCCAACCAATGTTGCGCGCGTGTAGCCCAAGAGATTCGGGCTATACGGACCTGCCGTTGCCCACTCCTTCCTCCGGCTTGCGCCGGCGGTCCTCTTAGAGTACTCCTTTCGGCGGTAACTAAGAGTGTGGATCTCGCTCGTTGCCAGACTTAACTGGACACCTCACGGCACGAGCTGACGACGGCCATGCAACTCCTCTCAGCTTGTCAGGTAAGCCCTTTAGGCTGACCATCATCCTGCTGTCTCCCTTGGTAAGATTCTCGGTGTTGAGTCCAATTAAACCGCACGCCGCACCCCTTATGTGCTCCCCCGCCAATTCCTTTAAGTTTCAGCCTTGCGACCGTACTCCCCAGGTGGCCCGCTTATCGATTTCTCTTCGGCACGAATCAGTCCCTACAAACCGACTCACGCCAAGCGGGCATCGTTTACAGCCAGGACTACCGGGGTATCTAATCCCGATCGCTCCCCTGGCTTTCATCCCTCACCGTCGGAGCCATTCTAGTCAGATGCCTTCGCCATCGGTGGTCCCTTTAGGATCAACGGATTTCACCCCTACCCCAAAAGTACCTCTGACCTCTCCTGGTCCCTAGCCTGAAAGTATCCATGACAGCCTCTCGTTTAGCAAGAGATTTAATCATGGACTAATCAGGCCGGCTACGGATGCTTTAAACCCAATAAAAACGGTCACCACTTGTGGCTCGGGTATTACCGCGGCGGCTGCCACCCGTATTACCCACCACTTATTCGCCAAGGGCTTTGGTCTTGGCAAAAGCTTACCATTGCTGATAAGCGCTTAGAATCCCCCTATCGCACTTTCGTACAGTGTAAAGGTTGCGCGCCTGCTGCGCCCCGTAGGGCCTGGACTCATGTCTCAGAGTCCATCTCCCGGCTCTAGCTCTCACCACCGGTACCGATCAATGGCTTGTTGGGCTTTTACCCCAAACAACAACCTAATCGGGCATAGCCCCATCCTTAATTCAAATAGGCTCGTTCCAGAGTTCCTATTATATCCTCGTTTATCCCCAGTTTCCCGGGATTATGGAGGGCTTAAGGGCAGGTTAGCTATGTATTACTGAGCAGTCCGCACTACAATCTTTCCCGAAGGAAAAACCATAATACTCGCATGGCTTAGTCGAATTCTAATAGCAGTGACCTCTGGCAGGATCAACCAGAATTCTGCGGTTGCACATTTTCCTCACATTAAGCATTCCTGTTTCGTGGCAAATTTCATTGTGCCACTTCATTGCCTTTTTGAAAGGCTCAATCATTATAGTAGATACCAAAAATTAATATAGGTAATATATATGGATAATCCTAATAATTATCATGGGGAAAACGCCATTAAATAGCTTAATTTTATGTTCTCTTGCCCTTTTGGCCCTCTATCTGTCCTTTGGGGCGACTTTTGCGTCAGGGGCAACAATAACGGTAGAGCCTGAAAAAAGCACCGCTTTCTATTTTTCGGTTGAAAACCCGAATAAAGAGCCCGCAATCTATACTTTATATATCAAGGGGTGGCATAATTGGCTCACCCTAAGGGACTCTCAGGTGCTTCTTGAGCCCGGCGAGAGGCTGAGCGTGGCGGTAATTGCCACTCCGAGGGCAGGAGATGCTCCCGGAACCTACCCTCTAGAAATTATTTCAGAATCCCGGTTTGACAAAAAAACGCAGGAAATAATTCTTGAGCTTTTGCCTTTGGGCGCCCAACCGGTGGTTACTTTTGCGTCCTTCAGCGATAGCGGAATCAGCATTTCAGCATACCTTTCCGAGCCCCTTGAGCTTAAAGTGCAGGTCTATTCTGAAGGCCTGATTATAAGGGAATTTTCCAAGAGCTTTTTGGCAGGCTCAAATTCGTTTAATGAGCCTGTCAGGTTTGGCCCCGGCGAATACCGCGCAGAATTTAAGCTTCTTAGAAACGGGGCGGCTGTATACACAGATACCCTGCTCCACACACAACTGAGCGCAACCTATGTTGAGGTCAAGGAAGAATCCTGGGATTATATTGTCTGGTCGGGCTTAAAAGCAACATTCACCAATAAAGGCCCGAATTTAGAGCAAAGGGCATATTCTGTGTTTGTTAAGGCCTCAAAAGACCCATTCTTCAAACCTTCCGAAGGTAGCCTGAAGTCGGTGTCTGAAGGGGGGTATATGTACACCTGGAATTTTGTTTTGGCCCCGGGGGAAGAAAAAACAATAAACTGCGCATATAACTATCTGTTTTTGCTTCTTTTGGCTGTCCTTGCCCTGTTTTTTGGGGTTATGGCATATTCGGTCTCCAAAAAGGATATTGCCTTAAAAAAGTCGCTTATGGGGAAAGTTTCAAGGATTAAAGGGGACGAGGAGATAAGGGTGTGCCTTGAGATAATAAACAAGACCAATAAAGAGATTGCATCTATTTCTTTGGAGGACTTTGTCCAGCCACTGTTTAGGATTAAAAATGAGTTTTCGGTAAAGCCCGCCAAAATCACGCGAAAGGGGGATGATATAAAGCTGACCTGGCATATAGGAAGGCTTGAGCCAAAGGAAACCCGTGTTTTTGTGTACTCAATCGTGCCTAAAGTGGGCTTGGGCGGAGAATATTCTTTCTCTCTTTCAAGGGTAATTTATCCTGCAAACGGCTTCAAAAAGACAGTTCTCTCAAATCCCATCGTAATCGGGAAGTCTGTTTCAAAGTAAATATGCCTAATCTGCAAAAAATAAGGCAAGAATATAATATTTTATAGGGATAGATATTATGGCAGGCTCAAGAGGCATGATGGCCCTTGATGTGGTGGTAAAGTTTGTGATAATCCTTGTTGTTGCGGCAATTGTCATCGGGCTTTTTATAAGATTTTCTGATGATGCAAAAAGAGGAGTCAGCGATATGTTTGACGACAAAAAGCTGGAGGTGGACTTTCCCCAAACAGTTGAGCAGGGGCACTATACTCCCGGAAGCATTGCCCAATTTATAGAAAGCTGTTATGACACAATGACCGAAGTTCCCGAAGTTGAGCAAAAGGATATTGTTTGCTATGTATTGATGGCGGACTCTCAGTTTAGCGGCTTTGTTTCAGAGCCGGCAATAAGGGGGGCGACTAGGGGGAGGGTTGCCCAAAATCTGGTTTTCCAAACAGACCTGTCCAAAACCCACTTAAAAATTGAGTTCAAGGATCTCGGCGATAAGATAATAGTGAGTTGAGGGTTTTTAAGCAGAGTATTGAATTTAGAAAATAGGGCCGCCACCGGAATTGGCCTGTTTTGGTTAGAATTATGGATTAAAGATGAGCGGAAATAACAAATAAAACAAGCCTTTACAATATTATGAAGGTTATGAAAGGTATCGCTTTCAAAACAATTGCGGAGCTTATAATCTCGCTTTTTGCGGTAGGCTTGTTTTTGGCGATACTTTCTAATATGGCGCCAAGCGTTACTGCCCAGTCTTATTGCATGATTGGGAAATCTATTTCAGCTTTGCCTGTGCCCTCCAGCCTAAAGCCCGACCTTGACCATTGCGGGCTTCACAAAGAGACAAGAAGGCTTGTAATAGACGAGCCTCTTACTGATGATTTGCTTTTTGATTATATTATGAATTGCTGGGACGGAAACTTCCGGGGCCGGGGAGGCCAAACCCACCACTGCTATGAGCTTTTTGTAAGGGATTCGCCCCAAATTATAAATGAGTTTAGCTTTTCAGCCCACCTTGCCCAAAACAACCTGTGCCGGGACCTGCCAAATAACCATATAGAATCCATAGGGGCGTCTTTTGACTGCGGCGACAAAAACAGCCTTTTTTGGAGAATAGGGGATATCCAAGGCTCAGACCTAACAATTGTTATTAAGTATGATGCATTTCACCATAGGGTGGAGGTAATATAATGGATGTAGAGTCTGTTGCCCTGATGATTATAACCCTTGTTGCGATTGGTGTTGCAATAGGGATACTCTCATCCATGGGTGTAAATGTAGGGGCAGAGGAAAAGTTTAGGGGAATATTTCGGGATGCATCAGACTCAATAAAGCCGGGGGAGAGCTATGACCTATGCCAGGAATATGACGGGCAGTTGGTTTCGGTAAGCGAGTTTCAGTCAGTGCTTCAGGCCGCCTCAAGGGGTGACTGCAAAAACGCATCAGTAACCCTTCAGACAAGCTTCTCTTTGACAAGGGATGATATTTCTGAAATCATGGTATCCAGCGAAATTGCAAAAAGCGGAGAGCATGTATTTTACCGCTCAGATATTGATTCTTTGGGAATAGGTGCGGTGCTTGTCAGGGCAAATCCCGGATATCACCCGATAAAGACCTGGGACATAGTTGAGCTTTCATTTAAGGGAACCCCAAAAAATGATCTGGTGCTGACATTGATTGAGGAAGGCTGCGACCCTTATGACGGAAAGTGCCAGGCAATGTGCGCATATATGGAAGGGATTTGCGACCCCGCATGCTATGAGCACGGCGTAAGAAACGATGCCCCCTGCGACCTTGACTGCGTTGATGTTGACGGGGACGGAAAGATAACTGCGGCCGACAGGGACGGAATTTGCGACCCCGACTGCTACTCAAGTCAAATCAGCCCCAGAAGGGCTTATGACCCTGACTGCGTATGGGAGAATTGGGAGATTTATGACGGGATTTGCGACCCAAATTCAAACGGGGTCTCTGACGGGGTATGCGACCCCGACTGCGCAATAAATAATACTGTATGCGACCCCGACTGCGACGGAAAGATAACTTCCGGAAACCCTGACGGGTTATATGATGCCGCCTGCTACATCTGTGACGGGATATGCAGCGGATTTTGCTCAATGGCATGCACAAGGCTTGACAAAGACCCCGACTGCCCGGAAGGGTTTAGGGGATTTAATAACCTGACCGAGTGCTGCGGAAACGGCATATGCAGCCCTCAGGCCCATGAGAACTGCGAAACCTGCCCTGAAGACTGCCCTTCTGCAGGCGCATCCTGCGAGGATTTTGGAAAGGTTTGCTGCCCTGGTGGCGGGAGCGATGTTTACGGATGCTCGGATTCTTTTGGGTATATAAAGGGAACGCAGTGCAGTTGCGACAGCCAGTGCATGGAGGGCTTGGCCTGCAACGATGTTGACAAATCCTTTAGTGTCTATAATAAGGCCTGCTGTGAGCCCGGGCTTAGGTGGAACGGAAGCCACTGCATAGTAACTGACACTTATGATGTATTTATAGTGCCTGTGGGGGTGACAAGCCAGGAGCAGCTAAACCAGAGAGGCGAGGAGTTAAGAAATATTTTCCTGCTCCAGACCCCATTTCGAGAATGCAGAAATAAGGAAGATTTGCTGAGAATTTGGGTTGCGGATATTTCTCTTTGCCAGGCCGAAGCCTCAGCCCGATGCACAAGTATGTGCGGAAATTGCAATGATCTGGGGAGGAGGTGCGCAAGAAAGATGGAGGCGGAACTTGGAGTCAGATACGACAAGTTTATGGTAATTACTCCAAGTAGCATAAACGGAATTGCTGGTTGCGCTACAGGAATACCGGGTGATGGGGCAGCTTCATTAAACAGGGTATGCAATACAGCAGGAAGTTGTGTTATGATACATGAATTGGGCCATGCAATGGGTTTAGGGCATGTAAATTGTGGTGTTGCCTGCCATGCATGTTTGGCTATGTATCCGATTTTTGGGTCCAAATATGGGAATAAGCCACCAAACTGCCCTGATTGTAGCCAGCCAATGTCTGAGAAACAGGTATATATAATGAGTTATTGTAAAATGGTTAAATTCGGTCAGGCAGCATATAATTTCCTTAGGGACGAATATATAGGAACACAGCCTGGTGCGGCAGGACTTGCAAAATGGATGGAAAAATGCGAACGCTAATTATAATAAATATGGTTAAATTATGAAGAGATACCCTATTTTGCTCATTGCGCTTTTTATTTTACTTCCCGGATATGCTCTTGCCGAGGAAGCGCAAAGGCCATACTTTCTGCTCTTTGATGTATGCCAGAATAATACTGTTATTCTGCATGAATACGGGCTTCATAAATTGTGGGGCTTTGATTACGAAGAAGGCGGCTTTGGAGAATATTCTGTTGCGTTTATTTCAAGGCAAGACCAGCAGGTCTTTGAGCACAAATTTGGCTTAGCATTTTTGACTCACGGGACCGGAATAGACCCTGAAACCGGAGATTTTTTTGAAGTGGAGGTTGAGCTGGACTGCATAGAAAGTTATATGCTTTTTCCTTACTTTGAGCAGATGTCAAAAATCCAGATTATGAAGGGCAGTTCAGTATTATACAGCAAAGATATTTGCAACTATGACGAGAACTGCGATACTGAACTTGGAGAAAATGAAATAAACTGCCTTCAAGATTGCGGATATCAGCCTTCAGGAGAAATTCCAATAGGCCCTAAAGACCCGACAGCCCCCGAGGGGCAGGATAAATCATCAGGCAAAATTATTCTAATGGTTTTGGCGCTAATCCTACTTGTTGCTTTGGCGGCGTTTTTGCTAAAGCGCCGCTCATCAAAAAGCAATGCCTGGAAGGCGGCTTATGAAGGGCCCTCCCAGGCTTCAGGACTATAGACATCTATTCTACCCTGCCTTAATATATATCCTCCAATTTAATTATGGCTGTTTTGTCTGACCAATACCGCGAATATCCCGATTACCCCACACAAGAGCCCATTTTTGAGCCCTCAGAAAGCCAAAGCAATTCGGAACCAAAGGACATAAAAAAATATCTGTATGGCGCGATAGGTTTGGTTGTTATCATAATTATTGCAATTGTCTTTTTCTCGTCAGGAGAGCCTGCGGGTTTTGGGGATAGCGAGAGGGCAGGGTGCGGATTTGGAAAAAACTGCTTTGAGCATCCCGACGAGTGCGGATGCGGCGAAGGCTATGTCTGCAACAATGTGGGCGGAAGGTGGTCTTGCGTGAAGTCCGAACTTGAGGCCGAAGAGCCATATCCCGAATATAAGGCAACCCCGACTGAAACACCTCCAGACCCGGATAAAAAATCAGCCTACCCGGATGGAGTGTGCAATGAAGGGGAAAACTGCTTTAACCACCCAAAAGACTGCAAGTGCCTGCCCGGAGAATACTGCTCAACAGAGCATAAAAAATGCATTGAGATGGTGTGCGGCGACGGAATATGCGCCCCGTACGAGTTTCCGGAGACCTGCTGCATAGACTGCCCGTGCCCAAGCGAGGATATGTTTTGCAATGAAGAATCAAAAAGCTGCGAATATTACAAAATGCCTTTCTCATGCGAGGAGGCAATCTTTCTTGCCCGCAATTTTTATGAAGGTCGGGGGCTTATTGCAGACAAGGCTGAATGCTTGGGTATATACCCCCATCACGAGGGCGGGATAATACAGGAGGTTAGGATTAATATTCGGGGCGAAACATTTATGGGAGAACTTTATTATAGATATGTCGGGGTAGATTCTGACGGGGAGGTCTTTGAGCTTCTCGGTCTGTAAATAAAATGGAAGGCTCCTTGGACTCGCTTTCGGATTATATGTATATTATTGTCGCCCTTGGAGTGGCTTTTATAATGTTTCTTTTTATCACCGGAAAGGGCGGGCTATTTGACCCAAAAGACGCAATGGAAATTTACGGGGACAGCATTGAGGTATCGGCAAGAATTGCAAAAGAGGTGGAATCCTGCTGGAAGATTCACCGAAGCGGGCTTGAGCAAACTTCGGCAATATGCTCCCAGCTCAAAATATCCTCAAAGGAAGCGGTTACGGAATTGAGCGTAACAAGGCAGCTTGACTGCAGGCTCATACCCAATATCGAATGCCCTCCGCATAACTGCAGTTTTTGCGTTTCAGAAACATTTGAGGACCAGGACCGCCTAAAGTGGAAGGTTGAAAATAACAGAGCCTTAATAGAAATATCCTATTCGGGCTCGGAAAGGGCAGTAAAGGTAAGGGAAATTTTGGAATAGCCGGCGAAGGCTTATATAGTCTAAATTTAATTTAGATAATGCGCCTTTTAGAAGGGAAATCAGGGATTAAAGGTATGGCCTCCTGGATTTGGGTTATTGGAAGCGTTATATTCGGGCTTATTATCTTTTATGCAGGATATACCCTTATTGGCAGCATGATGAAAACCGGGGCCGATGAGATGCTCCAGTCTGAATTGTCCGACCTGCACGCGGCGCTTAGGAGAAGCTGCGTGAGCGAAGGGGCCGGCTCAAGGACAACCCATGAAATATCCATACCTGAAAGAGTTAAGGCTGTATATATTGCAAAATCTAACAGAAGCCCTCCGCCCGATAAAGTTTCAACCCTTATATCCGACAGAGAAACTTCCGCGGGAAATTATTTATGCTACCAGCTCATGTCGGGCGAGAGCAATCTCCCTAAAAGGTGCTGGGAACTTCCTTGCGAGATAAATATGACCTATGTCGGGACCCCTACACTAAAAGTTACCCTTGCCACAAGGCTGGCGTACCTCATGGGAGAGCGAAACATATTCAGTTACCGATATACTATTACAAAAACCGGGGAAAAGAAGGTAATTGCTTTAGCAGAGCCGGTAATAAAATAGCCGCAGGCCTTCTCTTTTCAAAATCCGCTTTTTTGGCAATCCCGGGCTGAATTATAAAAAGCGCTCAATAAAGGGCAGCTATTCCTGAAAATCTATTTAAGTTCCTTAAGCATCTTATTGATTTTTTTAAGCCTGGGACCAACCATTTCACTAAGCCCGATATTGGCTTCTTCTTCTGCGGTCTCAAGCTCCTTTCGGACATCTTCAGTATTTTTTCCCTTCTTTTCAGCCTCTCGCACTTTGTTCTCAATAATAGCCAGTTGTTTAGTGTAATCTTTTTTGGATTTTGAAAATACTTTTACATAAATCAGGGCCATTCCCGTGATTATTACAAAGCCAAGTATTATTCCTGCAAATATAATGCTGGGTTCTAATGGCTTTGGCGGTTGTGATGGTTTTGTCTCATTTCCGGGACCCGGGTCGACAATTGGAGGTTCTTGAGTTTGCTTTGCCTTGCAGATTCTCTCTTGCGCATTGCATACATCCCCTTCCTTGCATGCCCGATAGAGTTCCCAAACATTATTGCTGCAAAATTCAAGGTTATTTGACTGGCAGCGGTATTCCCCTTCCCGGCATATTCGCTCTTTTACTAAATATTCCAGGCTTTTTTGGGCTGTGTTTCCCGCATAGTCGCTTGCAACACATAAGGCGGACTTAGTCCCGGCAGATGAAGTATCAATTCCGGAAACGCTTCCCGCAAATTCTCCCCTGCCTATGTCTGTTGCCCGGCAAAGCGAGGTTATCGTTTCCCCGACAAAAACCGATTCGGGGGTGAGCTCAAATCGGGTAATTTCCGGCGGCTTAGTGTCAAGGGTTATCCCAATTTTAGCTTCCAGATGCGGCGCGCCGTAAATGTCATTAAATATCGCTTCTACCGTATAATTTCCGTCAGCCAAAAGGGTTATTGTGGCGTTATAGGTCGTGTTCTGTTTATAAACAGGGTTGCTGATAAGCCCGCCTGTAGAATTCTTTACTATGAACTGGACAGACTCCAGCTCTTCAGGCTTTAGGATTGATACCTTCCAGGTTGCGCTTTTGTTGTTGGTATAGGAGCCGTCAGCAGGGCCGACAAGGGTTAGCTTTTGGGCAGAGGAGGCGCTTTTTATGATAGAGGTATTCACTTTTTCCTGATTATCCTCTTCATCTACGCTGAAATAGCGGAAGTATACAATTTCTGTGAAGTCCTTGCTGAATTCAATTTTAATAGGGTTTTTGTAGATATAGCCGGGGAGGCATGAGTTGGAAGAATCGGTGCAGTAGTATGTCCTTTTGCATCCCGAGCCGTAGCCGTCAGAGCAGGCAAGGGTTAGTGTTACATATTCACTGCTTGTCCACTCTCCAAACCCATAGGAGCTTGAATTTGGAAGCTTTGCGGTTGCGGTTGTTATCGGCGGGGCGGTGTCAGGCACATACTTGGGGCTTAGGGGAAAATTGTCCACATTCACCCCTTTTTCAAGGCCGGAGTTCAGTGTAAAGAAGAATAGCCCGGAAAACAGCCGCTCTATAAAGCTTCCCGTAGGAATAGGGCTGTTGGCTGTTGCAAGGTCATAGGATTTGTCGCAAAACCCATCTGTATCCTTATCCTCGCATGAGTCCGAATATCCTCCTGTAGGCCCTGACCAGTAATTGCCCCCTATATATCTGCCTGAAGAATATACTCTTTTTCCAATAGTTTGGCCGATATTCCAGGAATTTTTAATATACTGCCCCCCAAAAATAATTCCCGCCTTGTCTTTAAAGTGGTTGTTATATATTCTGTTGTTGCCCGAAGAGTGCATATAAATGCCCGCTTCCCGGTTGTTTTGGAAGGTGGAGCCTGATATTTCATTTTCGGTTGAGGTGTGCATTAAGATTCCATAATCCCAGCTTTCAAGAAGGCAGTTTCTGACCTTCACCCTTTTCCTTTCATTTAGTGCTATGCCGTAAATTGTATGCCCCGCGTAAAGCGTCCCTCTTACTGCCATTCCTTTGCAGTCAAGAGTAATATCGTCAGCTTTGATGTTAAGGCATACCGAGCCGCTTCCCTGAGGATAGGCTATATTATTTTTAAGGTAATATGTCGCCCCCTGTATACTCAGGTCGCGGCAGGAGCCAATTTCAAGAGGCGTTAGTATATTCTCGGAGATAATGGTCTTTGAGTTCCCGTCCCAGTCCCAAGCGGTAGCTGAAATATTGTAGTACCCCCCGTCCCCTCCGATAAGCTCTACGGTGAATGTTCCCGGGGAATTTACGGTTTTTTCGCTGAAAACCTGAGTCCCCCTCAAAAGCTGCACTACAGTGTAGCGATATCTATCATCATTTGCGGTTATTGTGGCGGTTATTTTGGTGGAATTGACAATAGAGTTTGTTCTTGGAGAATCAATGTTTACGGACGGAAGGACAGTATCCGGGACATATTTATTGCTTAAAGGCAAGTAATCTGTATTTTCAGAAGCAAGCTCATAGGGCGAGTCGCAAAACCCGTCCCGGTTTGAGTCTATGCAATTTTCAGACCATCCTCCGTTTGGACCGCTCCAGTAGTTGCCTCCTGATTGAAGCCCCTCAGAATATATTCTTCCGGACATGTAGCTGTCCCTTGTGTAGTTCCAATTATTTCTGCCGATGCCTATTATTTCAGTATTTTTTGTATTGTTAAAGAAATTGTTTGAGAATTCCCCTCTGCTTGAAAAAGACAGGTGGACCCCTATCTCATTTTTATCCATCGCAGAATCCCTCAGTACATTTGATTCCGCGTATTCATAACTTACGCCCACCTTGTTTTCACTAATAGTATGGCCCAAATCAAATCCGATATTTGACCCTTCTCTTTTAATCCCGGCGCCCCACTTTTTTATGGTGCAATTGTAAGCTTCAATTTGGTTTCTTGCGGCAAGTATCCCTATGGAGCCCTGCTTATTTACCCCGCCAATTGTGTTTCCGTTGCAGTATAGCTTCACATTGCTTGCCAGTATCTCGATGCAGATGTCATTATGGGAATTTGTTATGTTTTCTGAAAGGGTATAGATTCCGGATTGGGTAATCTGGCTGCAGCCGGTTAATTCGGTATCTGCAAAAGAAAGGCAAGGAAGTATGAAAAAGGCCGCGAGAACAAAAGCAATAGTTCTTTGTGGCAACCCTAAAGCATAGCCGCATGGAGAAAATTTTTCCATAATAATTGTTCTAATCATACATATTAGTAGGATATCGCGCAATCATACCTATTGGTAGGCTATCGCGCAATTTTTTGAACTTTATATAAGCATTGCTTTAATTATTATGCCCACAGGGGGAATTAAAATTAGGAAGTTTAGTAAATCCAAATCCGGTAAATCCCTGAGGGGCGACGCTTCCCTTTCCGAGAGCATGATAAATATATTCACGCTTGTTTTGTCATTTATCCTTATTATAATGATTGTAAAGGGGCTTTTTATTGATTCTGCCGACCGCACCTACGCATCTTCTTTTGAGCCTGTTGCAAGGGATGTTGCCGCAACAATTGACCGTATCGGGGCTCTTGCGGGCTCCCAGATGGTTGGCCTTGAGATTCCAAAAGGCATGGATATAAACCTCTCAATCGACCACAAGTTGGTTACGGTATACCATGATAAGGGACGCGCCCAGCAGGCATATTCCGGGCTGATTAATTCAGGCCCTTACTTTTTTGAGAACCCAAGAGAGCTTTGCTTTGTAAAAAACAGGGAGGACCTCAGGATTACGATAGTCCCGAAAAAATGCGCGTGCCGCCTTGGGGATGGGGTTTGCGATCCTGAATGCCTTTTAGAATATATCTGCGACCCCGACTGCCTCACTGAAGATGAGGACTTTGTGTGCAGCAGATACTGTTCAAAAAGCGGGGACGGAATTTGCGACCCTGACTGCTACAGAAATGAAAGGTCGAATGTGTGCGATTTTGACTGCATACAGCCTTCTGTTTCTGACGGAATCTGCGACCCTGATTGCGATGGCATAGTGAAGGGAGTGTGCGATTTGGACTGCAAGATTATGTATAACGGAACTTCAGGCGCGGACGGAGTCTGCGACCCCGATTGCCTTCCAATAGACAATAATGGAGATGGGTTTGAGGATTTTCCTGACGGATTTTGCTATACCGGATGCGCTGAAAAAAGCGGAATATTTGAAATAAGGGTGCAGGAAAACCCGGAATATTCCTGCGACCCCTCGACGGATTGCGCAGGAGGTTGGGGCGAAACAAACACGAATTGGCGTTGCGGTGGCGACCGGAGACTTATTTGCTGTGGAGAGCCTCTTGAGCGTGATGGGGGCGCATTTGTCTGTTTAGATGGATTAAATGGCTGGACCGGTGTGAATTATTGCTATCAGAATGATTTTTCTCTTGGGGCGGATTGCGCCCAGCACAAAAACAAGCATGTGTCTCAAGACGAGGCCGATGAATATATAAAGGGCCAAAAAGAATGGATGGTTTGCTGTTGCGACCAGGGGGGCTCTTGTGAGCATACTAATTATTACACCTGCGGCTCAAGCAACAGGCAAAGTTATCCAAAAGAGCATTCCTACTGCAACAAAATCGGCCAAAAGCAAAGCATTGTTAAATTGCCTAAAGATGGGATTTGCGACCTTGACTGCTACATGGATGAGAATATATGCGACCCCGACTGCCATGATGATATTGGATGCGAGTTCAGGTGCGCTATGCCAGAGGAGAGCTGCGCCAGTCTGCCCTGCTGCTATAATGATGTAACTAAGGGGGTGTGCTGTCCGGGAACCCTGACTTGCGCTGATGCGTCAGACCCAAGTAAGCCGGCATGCTGCGGAAATGAAATTTGTGAGGTAAGCCCGGTTGTTGCCAAGCTATTCGGATCCAATTCTTTCTGGGATATATATGCAAACCCTCGGCACTGGGAAAATGAATATACCTGTCCTGAAGATTGCGAGGCGGCTTCAGATATAGTCCGGGAAGAATATTGCGAAACAGGAGAGGCCGGAGATTTTGACAAGTCGCCCGCATATTATGACACAGGAGGGGACCGTGATAATAAAGTGTACTGGACTGAGGGCGCAATAGAGATTTGCTCAGAAGCGGCGATAGAGTTTTTGGATCAGCGGGGATGGGATATAAAGCAGGTTGAGGCGAGCTTGCTTATGCCGCCCCCTATCGGCTTTGCTTTTGACGCTTCAAGATATCAGACAATAAGAAACAGGCAGGGAGATTGTTCCCCTCAGCAGGATGGCAGTTTTGTGCAAAAGGCAACAGAAACAATTGAATCCAATCGGGACTACAATCTTTCTTCAGCGAGCTGCTGCGGGCTTTATTGCGGAAGGGGATGCGACAGCCTGATTATAGATTCTCTTTGCCGCGGGGTTGGCTTTTGCGGGGACCACTCGGTTGCAGTATTATCCGTATTGAGGACGCTCGGAGTTCCTCCATACAATGTATATGCGGCTTTTTCGAGCTATGCGGGCGGGTCTGAAGGCTCTAAGTTCAGGCATGCTTATGTAATCTACTATTGCGACCCGGAAATGCCGCCGCACCATCTCCTTTCGGCATGCGAGGGGAATATGGATAAGTGGCTTAGGGTTGACGCCACTCACCATACAATTGAGCCTTATGAAGGCACCCCCTGGTGCCGGCACTTATGCATAGCCTACAATGATTACGGGGCCTTCCCTCAGATTGATGCCTCAGCGCGCGGGTTTGGCGGCGCTTATAATTCTACTGCGGGATATGCCTTCCCTAAATCCGGAATGGGCGGCCTGGCTTCGCAAGGAAACCTAAATCAGGGCAGAGAGCTTAATTGCAATACTGATTCTACTGATTCCTACTGCTTTTTAAATCGGGAAAGCCCGCCCGGCATTTGCCAGTATATTGGGATTGAGAACTGCTTAACATGAGTGAGGCGGGCAAAATAAAGGGGCAGATGAGCTTTACTATAAAGCCTTTTGCAATGCTTATGCTTGTTGTGCTTCTGCTTTTCCTCTTCATGTTTCTTAATTCAAATGAAGTCAAGAAGGAGAATGTAAAAAAAAGCCTTGACATGATGGCGGTCTCTACAGATATTCTTCTTTTGCTTGCAAACTCAGAAGAGTGCCTTGCTTACCGGGCAACTCAATCATCAAGCGCTTACGCAAATATTGTTGATGTATCTAAATTAGAGGAATTTTCCGGAAAATATCGCGGAATTG
Organism: uncultured archaeon; assembly: GCA_964547015.1. Taxonomy (GTDB): domain Archaea; phylum Aenigmatarchaeota; class Aenigmatarchaeia; order QMZS01; family QMZS01; genus JAFGCN01. The sequence goes on along the minus strand of CAZJKT010000008.1, from coordinate 22,935 downwards.
AGCCGCTTTGCTCAAGAAACTACGGATACGGCTACCGTGTGGAAATAACTGAAATTGAGATGGCAAACAGAGGCCCAAGAGAAGGACTGACTTGGGCATTTGGGGTTGAGGAAATGTCCGGGGGGCACTATGACAGCAAAATGGTTTATTCCATGCCTGTTGCCCTAAAGCGTTCCGAAAGCCATGTCGGAGTGGGGGTTATGAAGATTACCTTAATAAGCGGGGACCTTGAGCGCGCCGCAGGGGCAATTGACCGGGCCTGCATGCTTGGAAAGATGGGGCGAGAGACTACAACAAACGCCAGGATTCATTTGAGCTATCCTTTGAGAATTATTGACGGAAAGCTGTGCTATGGCCTTAAAGATAAAGACTGCCGAACTACATTATGCGAACTCGAAATGAAGGATATAAGCTCAAAGGGGACATATCGGCTTATAATGGATTTTTCACCTCCAAACAAGCTTATAATTGAAACATGAAAACAAGAAACCAAAAAGGGCAGACCTTTGAAATATTTGGTGTGGTGATACTTGCTATTGCGATAATGGGTCTCCTATTTTATTTCGGGGCGAGCGCCACAAAAGGAAGCACTGCTTCAGCAACAGAGATTTCAAAAAGGCATGACCTTGAGAGCTTTAAGGCAGGAGTCAATTCCCTGCTCTATACTACAGAGCCTAAAACAGGGAAAACAATGACTGAGTTATTAGGTATTTCCGCAAAGGTTGGAAACACAACCGTTAACTTCGGCCCCGGGGTCGGGGATGTGGATGTCAAGCGAGAGCTTGAGTGGAGATTTGACGCGATTTACGGAAAGGGCAAGTGGTACTTGAGAGTGCCCTTCCCAAACCTTACCGCGGATATAGAGATTGTGGCTGTTGCAGATACTTCAGGCTCAATGTGCCCCGAGATAAAGGATATTCTTGAAGGCGCCCCATATATAATCGAGGAGCTTCGCGCAGAAGGAAAGAATGCGAAAATGACCCTATTTTTCCTCGGCACTCCGGACTGCTGTATCCTAAACGAGAATAACCAGCCGGTGAGGTTTAATTATCGGGAGTTTTATAGGGAAACAGAATATTTCCATGTCCGCTCAATCCATGACCCTAAAGAATGCGACCTTTGCGGGGGAGGATCCGGGGCAACGGATGAGGATTGGGGAAGGGGCCTTGAGTGCGCAATTGAGTCAGGCCCTTACCAAAGCACAGGGGGATATGGCTGGGGGGAGTTTGTGGTCAAGCTTGCAATAATTGTTTCTGATGAACTGCCCTGCAGCAGCCGGGGGACAAATACGGCCTGCAGTGTTACAAACCTTAACCGAAATCGCCTTGATATCGGGATAAAAGCGGCGGCTGAAAATGATATAATGGTTTTTCCGCTTAAAGCGGACGGGTGTATTGTGATATATCAGGGTTCTAGCTGTAGCCGAACTGATTTGTCCACGGGAGGGCAGGGTATTTGTCCTTGCAACAAAGGTGTTCTCGTGGAATATATGGAAGAAATTGCGGAAAAAACAGGAGGTGAAATGTATGAATTAAAGTCTGTTGCCGATGCAGCCTCAGCGATAAAGGATATAATTGTCAGTATCAATGTGAATCGCATACCTTACCTTGAGGCGGGAACCGTGCCTCCTAAAAATAAAGATCTGCATGTTGTCACAAACCTTATACCTGTTACAAACCTGGGAAAATTTGTGGAAGTTCAGGTTTCCAGTTGGTCTTAGGGCCTGCGCATGTTTTTGGGCGCAGATATTTTCAGGTTCGCCGAAGTATATATTTAAATAGCGGATATGATTATGACTAAGCTCAAAAAAGGCGTAGCGTATGCAGTGATAGGAATTGTTGCTTTGGTTGGTGTTATTGGCGTTCTTGGGGCTCTAAGTTACCAGTCGCAAATCGGCTCTGAAGTAGTGGAGACCACCGCCGGAAAATACCAGCAGGATGACTCAGTGCAGAAGCTTGAATATACAAAAGCTATGGTGCTGCAAAATCTTCGTTTCAGCGCGCTTAATGCAGAATTGGATATTGCCAGAAACGGAGGCTCGCTTGAAGCAGTAACTTATTGGTGCTGCAATGGAAGGCCTCAGCCTGTCAGTGATGATGAATTTTTGGCGGCTCTGGGAAATGTGACTAAGAGCTATGTGGATACCTATATCGTGGCGCTTCAGGAGGATACTTTCCTTAAAGAAAAGGAGATAACTGTTTCCGAACCTAAATGCGTTAGCGTGGCGCTTCCGGAAGGGCCTTGCGACCATACAAACTGCCTTCATATGGGGGCAGGGCTTTTGGACCAGAAGATAGAAGTGGATTTTCCGGTGCCTACTGCGCACAAAGGTCCGCTTGAGATAAATGACATAGGGATGAACCGAATACCGCACCACTTAAATACATTCCAGGATCTCTTTGAGGATAATAAGTGGCTAAGTATTATAACAAGCTCAATGGCCGAAAACTGCGACCAGCCGGATGCGCTAAAGATACAGATTGCCTATAAGGATTTGTGCAAAGAGATAATCAAGAAGCTTGACCCGGACAACCCCGAATACATACAGTGCAATATTATTGAAACAGGGGCCCCTCATCAGGACTGCACAAGAGCGGTTCAGGAACAAACATGCCTTAGCGGTCTGCAGTTCCAAAGCGCAGGCAGGTCGATACTGATAAATGTGAATGACACGAAGTTTCACCCTCTGGCAGACGGAAAGCATGTAGAATGGAACCTTAGGGCAACATTTGAGGCAGAAGGCCCTGAATGCACACCTATAAACTACTGATTTTAGTTTTTCTTTTTAATATAAATATGAGTGTATCTATATTATGAAAGGTTACCTAACGGTTCTTTTAGCGATTTCAATGGTGTTTTTTAGCGGTTGCACAAGCCCTCTTGGAGGGGGCGGCTCAGGAGACGGATTATACAGCTCAGGGCAGGGCCTTGTTATAAGGGAAATCCGCCCGGATTATAATTATGTTATGTCTGGCGACTCGGTTACAATTAAGGCAAGGCTGCAGAATATGGGGGATAGGAATATATGGTATGTTAAAGCAGAGCCCTTCCTTTTGCCTTGGCCGGGCTTTGATGTGATTAGGGATGACTGCCCGCCCATGACGCGCCCTAACCCGCAGACAGGCACATTAGGAGGAGTTTGTGATTTTACATGGACAGTTATCGCCCCGAGAGTGTCAAAGCAGGAGACCTTCCCATTAGGGGTGAGGTTCTATTATGACTATGCGACCCAAACAAGCGCAAAGGTCTTTGCGGTAAGCGAGGCCAAGTATTTGGGCTTGATGGAAAGGGGAGAAAACCCGCCTATGGCAAGGACAATTGAGAATTCCAACAGCCCGATTAATGTGCAGGTGTACATTGATAATGTTATAATCATACCTCAATCCGGAGAGAGGGAGGTTCCTGTGACTCTGCAGTTTACTAATACGATAAGTGACGGTTATCCTGTTCCCGCTACACCGGGCCCGGATTTGTTCAACCCAAGGAAATTCCAGCTCACCTCTGTAAAGGTCGATACTGAATACACCGGCGGAATGACTTTGGTTAATAAACAGGGCGACTGCAATTCAGGGCCGATAACTATGAGAGGGGGAAAAAGCGGCGACTGCATAATTTGGCTTCGGGTGAGCCCTCAAGGCCAAATGGATGAGATAGTGGCAGACATAAAGATAACTACGGAGTACACCTATGCAATTGAGGGCAGGTCTCAGATAACAGTTAACCCGCCTTTGATTGACAGAAATTAGCGACAATGCCCCGATTTTCTTTTGTATTTTGCTTTTTGTGCCTTACAGTATTTTTTAGCGGCTGCACAAGCCCTCTTGGAGGGGGGGGAGGAGATGCGGGCATGTACAGTTCGGGGCAGGGATTAAATATAGTATATCTTAGGCCCGAATACGACCATGTTGCCTCCAAAGATACGATATACATTGAGGCTAAAGTCCAGAATCTGGGCGATAGGGATATACCCAACGTTACTGCCGTTCCTTATCTTTTGGCATGGGACAAATTTACAGGAGAAAAATCCACAACCAACCCTCTTCTTAGGCCAAACCCTGAAATAGGGCGCATTGGGGATGTTTATACCTTTAAGTGGGATGGCATTGCAGTTCCTGAAGTAAAACGCCAGGAAACTTTCAGGATAGGGGTGCGATTTGAATATGAATATGAGACCGAAACAACCGCAACCGTACTTGCTTTGACAGAGGCAAAATATCTTCATTATCGGGAGCGCGGACAGCCTGTGCAGGCCGTTTTTTCGGTTGTGAACTCCGCCGCACCAATAAGGGTGGATGTCCTGATGGATAATGTGTTTATTATAGGCTCCTCAAACAAGATTCCTGTTACGCTGAGGTTTAATAATATTGATTCTAAAGGATATCCTAAATCTTCAAGCTCTTCGGAATTAAGGGATTATGCAATAACTTCCGTTGATGTTGTGACTGACGGTGCCGGAGGAGTAAAGGTTTCTGATAAATCCGGGTGTGATGGGGCAAGAATGAGGGGCGGCCGAACCGGAGAGTGCGTATTGTATCTTAGCGCGCCGGGAACCGGAGTGGATGAGATTGAAGCCCGCCTAAAGATTGTAACAAAGTACACTTATGTAATGGAAGAAACTGCCGCAATAAGAGTTAATCCAAGGATAGGGTGAGCCTGATAGCGTTTATAATACCAAATAAACTAATTCGAGATGTTTATTATGCAGGATGAAAATTGCCTTAAGGTAGGGATTGAAATACACCAAAGGCTGGCCAGCTCTACTAAGCTTTTTTGCAATTGCCCCACTGAATTTAATGGGCCGAATGGGATAAACTACACCGAGATTAAGAGCAAAAATCCTGAGGAAGCCTGCCCTGTATTTGAATTTTCGCGCAGGCTTAGGCCGACAGCGAGCGAAATAGGAAAGATTGACAAAGCGGCAATGGAGGAATTCAAAAAGGCTAAAGATTTTGTATATCTTCACTACCCCAACTGCTGTTCAATAGAATCTGACTCAGACTTCCCAAAAGAAATTAATTCCGAGGCCCTTGAAATTGCCCTTCAGTTTGCCAAAATGCTAAACCTGCAGGTCCCTGATTCGCTCCACATTATGAGAAAAATTGTGATTGACGGAAGCAATACAACAGGATACCAAAGGACCGCCCTTGTAGGAATTGGCTCAGAAAAATCAGTTATTCAAACCGATTACGGCCCTGTAAGGATTGGGGAAATGCAGCTTGAGGAGGAAAGCGCCACAATGGTTGAGTCAAAAGAAGGGAAGGTCACCTATCGCCTTGACCGATTAGGAATTCCCCTAATAGAAGTCAGCTCAAAAGCTGATATCTGGCACCCAATGCAAGCCAAGGAGTTTTCCGAAAAGCTTGGCCTGCTTTTAAGGTCGCTTAAAGTCCAGAGGGGCATAGGCACAATCCGCCAGGATGTGAATATTTCAATAAAGGGCGGCGCAAGGATAGAGATTAAGGGCTTTCAGGACATCCGCTCTTTGGATAAGGTAATTGAAAATGAAGCGCTCCGACAAAAGGATTTGCTAAAGATTAAGGGCCTGCTGAAAGGAAAAAAACCCGAATTTTATGCGGCTGAAATGTCGGGCTTTTTTGGAAATTCCGGCTCAAAACTGCTCAAAAAGCTCTCTGAAGGGGATTTAATAGGGCTTAATATTTCCGGTTTTGAGGGTATTTTCAAAGAGCATTGCGGAAAAATAACTTTGGGTAAGGAGATTGCCAATTACGCTAAAGTTTTTGGGATTGGAGGCATTTTGCACTCGGATGAGGAATTCTCCAAGTACGGCGTTAGCCAAGAAGAATATGGCAGAATTAAAAAAGAGCTTAAGTCAAAAAAAGGCGACTTGTTTCTTTTAATTGGCGGAAAAAAATGCAGGGATGCCCTTGAGCTTATAAAAAAAAGGATAGCTCAACTTCCAAAAGGCATCCCTGAAGAAACGAGATTTGTTGACGGAGAGAGCACGCGCTATGCAAGAAAGCTTCCCGGCTCTGCAAGGATGTATCCTGAGCCCGACCTGCCAGAAGTGCCAATAAGATCCCTCTTTGAGTCAGTTAAGCTTCCAAAAACCCTTGAGGATAGAGCTATGGAGCTTGCAGAAATGGGGCTTGGGGCGGAAATGGCCGCCCAGATTATAAGGAGCCGCCACCTAACCCTTTTTGAGGAGATGATTGAAAAATACAGGGTCGAGCCCAAAATAATTGCCGACCTGATTTTAAACACTAAAAAGGCTTTGGAGAGGGATGGAAGAGCGGTTCCAAAGAGAAATATTGAGTTTGCATTATCTGCCCTTGAGGATAGAAAAATATCAAAAAAGGCTCTTGAGGAGGTCATTATTAGCGGCAAAATAGACGGCTTGGAGCTGATTTCCGGAAAGGAATTGGAAGAATTGGTGTCTGAATTCAAAAAACTTCACGGAGAAAAGGCGGGTCAGGAGATAATGAAGTCCTATGGAAAAAGGGTTGACAGCTCAGAAGTTTTTAGGATACTTAAAAAATGCTGACCGCAAACATCCATATCCATACAAAATATTCGCACGATTCTTTGGTTGAGCCAAGGGATATTTTGAAGCTCTCAAAAAAGCTCAAAATCGAGGTTTTGGGAATTACTGACCACAATACAACAAAAGGCGCTATTGAGGCAAAAAAGATTGCAAAAAAGGAATTTCCCGAAATTCTTGTGCTCGTTGGACAGGAGGTTAAGACCGAATACGGCGACATTATAGCCTTCGGTTATGAGGGTAATCTGCCTTTCAGGCTTTTTGAGCTTATAGATAAGGCCCGCGCAAATAATCTTTTTTTGATGTTGCCGCACCCGTTTGACTCGCTTAGGAAATCATCCTCTGTTGGGCTAAATCTTGAGGCCGAGGATATGGAAAAGATTGCAAAAAAAATTGATGCCGTAGAGGTTTTTAATTCAAGGTGCTTTTTTGAGGGCCCGAACAAAAATGCGGAAATTTTTGCTGAAAAGTTTGGCCTTTCAGGGATTGCCGGCTCGGATGCCCATGATTTGGAATATTTTGGCAGGACTTATAATATTCTTGACTGCAAAAGGGAAGAAAATGAGGTCTTGGGGGTCATAAAGAGCGGAAAGTTCCTCTGGCAGGGAAAAAGAATGCCCTACAGTTGGTTTTTTAGAAAGGGGTTCTTTAAGGCAAAAAAGAGGATTTTTTAAAGCCAAAAAATGACCTAAAAAAGCTTATTTTAACTAAATTATGGCATACGACCCTAAAAGGATTGAAGAGGAAGTACGGGGGATTTGGGCAAAAAATAAAATACCGGAATCCGTTGTGGAATTTAGCGCAAAGAAGAAATTCTACCTTCTAGACGGCCCTCCCTATGTTAATGCATCCGCTCATGTCGGGCATATAAAGACAACAACTTTCAAAGATGTGTGGGGAAAATTCAAATTTATGCAGGGATATGGGGTTTGGTTTCAGCCGGGATTTGACTGCGGCGGCCTGCCTATAGAGAACAAAGTAGAAAAAAAGCTGGATTTGAGGCGTAAGTCCGATATTGAGGCAATTGGAATTGGCAGGTTTATTTCGGAATGCCGGGCTTTTGCAAAAGGGCATGAGGCGGAATGGCTTGAAATTTACCGAAAGATTGGGGCTTGGCGGGGTTATGTTGAGCCTTACCTTACCTCAGACAACAGTTACCGGGAAAGCGGGTGGTGGACAGTAAAAAGGATGTTTGATAAAGGGCTTTTGGTGAGGGGCGAGAAGCCAACTTTTTGGTGCCCGCATTGCGAAACTGTCCTTAGCGGATATGATGTCACGGATTCTTATAGGGATATAGAAAGCCCGTCGATTTATATAAAGTTCAAGGTCAAAGGCAAAAATGAATTCTTCCTTGTGTGGACAACGACCCCTTGGACACTTCCCGCAAATGTTGCATTATGCGTTCACCCCGACGAAATATATATGAGGGCTGAGGTTGAAGGTGAGGTTTTGATAATGGCTGAGGAGCGGCGAGACCTTCTTGAGGCTCTGGGAAAAGATTATGTTGTTGTTGAGAAGTTTAAGGGAAGCGAGCTTGAAGGCATGGGTTATGAGTCCCTTCTGGATATTCCCCTGCAAAAAGAGCTTGAGGCGGGCCACAAGGTTATTGTATCCATTCCATTAATGAAAAAAAAGGCTTCGGGCAAAGTTGCGGCAAAAAAGGAAACAGGCGATGAGGAGGGGACTCAATTTGGGCATTTAGTAGACATAAGCACAGGAACAGGAATTGTGCATATTGCCCCGGGTCATGGAGAGGAAGACCACCGGATTGGAGAACATTATAAATTGCCCAGCCCCTCGCCCGTTGATGAGGCCGGCCGCCTGACTGAGGACACAGGAATATTTTCGGGAATGAAAACAGAAGAGGCAACAGAGAGCGTTCTTGAGCGCCTCGCCCAAAAAGATACTCTTTTTCACAGCGAAAAAATTGTCCACTCTTACCCGTTATGCTGGAGATGCAAAACGCCTTTGATTTACCGAAAAACTAAACAATGGTTTTTAAGGCTCGATACCCTTAGGGAAAAGATTTTGCATGAAAATAAGTCGGTCAATTGGCTTCCCGAGTTTGCAAGGGAACAGTTCCGCAATGTTATTGAAAGCGCTCCCGATTGGGCGATAACAAGGCAGAGATACTGGGGAATTCCCTTTCCCCTTTGGGTCTGCCAAAAATGCGGCTCGGAAAAAATGGTGGGTGGTGTTGAGGAGCTAAAAGATAGCGCAACAGAAAGGCTTCCCGAAAACCTTCAGCTTTCGGTTGACTTTGTGGACAAGATAAAGCTTAAGTGCGGATGCGGCGGGGAGATGGAGAGGGAGAGGGAAGTGATGGATGTCTGGTTTGACTCTGGAATTTCCCCTTGGGCATCCCTTGGCTACCCTTACCAAAATAAAGAGCTTTTTGAAAAGCTTTGGCCGGTTGACCTTATTGATGAAAGCCTTGACCAGGTAAGGGGCTGGTTTTATTCCCTGATGGTATGTGGGGTTTCGATTTTTGATGAAAAGCCCTATAAGACCGTCTGCCTGAACGGGTGGAACCTTGACGACAAAGGCGAGAAAATGAGCAAATCAATCGGGAATGTTGTCTGGGGAGAGGAAGCTTATGACGAGCTCGGGGCGGATGCCCTGAGGATTTATCTTTGCTTTACGAATGCCCCCTGGGAGTCTCAGAAATTCTCGTTTGATGAAGCAAAGCAGATGCACAACTACCTAAACACCTTGTGGAATCTTTCCGCTTTTGCGGGCGCTTACGGAAATATCTGCGAAGGCGGGCAAAGCTCAAAATCCGACAATCTTGCCGATAAATGGCTGATTTCGAGAATTAACTCTCTCATAAAGGAAGCCACAGAAGACTTTGAGAATTTTAGGTTTCATTATGCATCAAGGAAAATCCTGAGGTTCATGGTCGATGATTTTTCAAGGATCTATGTTAAGCTTGCCCGCGACAGGATTGAAAAAGACAAATCTGTGAGCGGTGTTTTTATCTACACTTTTGAGAGGCTGCTCAAGCTTCTTGCGCCTTTCGCGCCGTTTGCGTCCGAGAGCCTTTATTTCTCCCTATTCGGGGAATCAGTCCATAAGTCAGCATGGCCCGAATATGATGAGAGATTTTTGCGCCCGATTCTTGAGTCCAGCTTTGAGTCTGCAAAAGAGATTACTGAGGCGATAAATGCAGAGAGGCAGAAAAACGGGGTTGGCCTTCGGCTTCCGATAATAAAAGCAACAGTCTATGGGGATGAGCGGGCAAAAGAAGCTGTTGAAAATGCAAAAGATATAATATGCGCGCTTTCAAACCTAAAGGAGGTTTATTTTGAGAGAAGCGATAATGTGGAGATAAAGCCGAACTTTGCAAGTTTGGGCAGGAAATTTGGCAAAAGGACGCAGGAAGTTGCAAAGCTGATTTCGGCTATGCAGCCAAAAGACATTTCAGATAAGATGGTGGTTGAGGGCTATGAGATTGAAAAAGAAGATTTATTGATAAGACAGAAAAATGAGGAAGGCACGGAATTCAAAGGCGGATATATTGTTCTTGACCTGACTGAAGATGAAAATTTGAAGTCTGAGCGGTTTATTCGTGAACTTGTGCGAAAAATCCAGCAGGCAAGAAAGGAGAATAAGCTCTCTGTTTCTGATGGGATTTTGCTCTATTTGGATGACAATCCTGTCTTTAAAGATTGGGAAAAGGCGATTATGGAGGGGGTTGGGGCAAAAGAGATATGTTATGCCCGAAAGTCAGGAAAAGGGAAGGCTACCTATAAGGATTTAGAGGCCCAGTTTGGGTTTGAAAAGGTGCCGTAGTTTTGAATTATAAGCAGATTAACCCATATGAAGAACTATGAAATCGGGCTTGCCTTCATTTTCCTGTATTCGGCTCAGTTGGGTTTCAATTTCATCTCTTTGGTCTATAATTGTTTTTAGGGGCCAACTCTCAGCGGAAACTCCCCGAAGCATAAGTTCCCGGACGGCGAAGTCCAGTTGCTTTAGGTATTGCCCGAATGATTCCAAAGCACCTTCGTATTTGTAGTTTCCTTCTTCAATATCTTCAGAGAGGGTTATGATTCCTGGAACCCCGTTGAAATGATTGCGGTAAGACCTTTCTTTGCCAGCCCTTTCTCCAAGGGATGTTCCATCGCAAGCTCCGGTGGTGAGCCCATTGTAACTGGCATCAATAACATTGAATATATACCACTCTATAAATTTTGCCATCGGGTGATTGGGGTCTGAGCAGAATGCAGCATATCTGCCCCCCTTCTGGCGATGGCCCAGTCTCGGAAAGTTACCTTCATAACCCTCAAGAAATTCCTTTTTGAATATGCATTCTTCCGGTAATTGGACTATTGCCATAAATAGGAGGGCTTATAAATAATACCTATGCTTAAATAATTATCATGTTGAATTTAGTCGTCTAAAATTAGAAATCCCTTTAGTTATTATGGCAAAAATTTTCATCTTCGGAGACAGCCTGCCTTATGGGAAGTGGGATACTGAGAAGGGTGGCTGGGCGAACAGGCTTAGGGTCTGGCTTGATGAAAAAGTATTGGAGGGGAAGGGCTATTATGAAACCTTTAACTTTGGGGTTCCCGGCGACAGTTCGACCGGGCTTTTGGCGCGCTTCGAGTCCGACCTTCGGCCGCGCTTCAGGGAGGGCGAGGACATTATTATAATTTTCCAGATTGGGATTAACGACACGCAGTTTGTCTCAAAAGAGGGCGCCCTTCGGACAACAAAAGAGGAATTTGAGTCAAATGTCTCAAATCTTATAGGAATCGCCCGGAAGTACACAAAAAAGGTCGTCTTTCTGGGGCTGGCGCCAATCGACGAGGCAAAGACCCTGACCGTGCCGTGGTACCACGACGACTATTATAAAAACGCCACAATTTGCGAATACAGCGGGATAATTGAGCAGGTTTGCAATAAGAAGGGCGTGCATTTTATTGGCCTTTTTGAGAAGTTCAAAGGCGAGAAGAACTACTTTGAGAATCTCGTTGACGGGCTTCATCCAAATGACAAGGGCCATGCATGGACTTTTCGGGTTGTGCGGGATTTTTTGGTTGGTAAAAATCTGCTCGGATAATATTTGCTCATTTGCCTTTTTTCGATTCAAGATACTCCCGTTTAATCCGCATATATTCTTCTGCTTTTTTGGATGCTGTGATATATCTATAATCCGATTCGTATTTGTCATCCAAAGCCGTAATGCAAGGGACTCCTTGTGAATCGTGCTTGGGCGCGCATTTGATGTGCGGCAGGTGTTCGTATTTAGGTAAATCTTGGATGTCGAGAGGAGTATAAACTAAATCGGAATCAGATTCCCAATAGTCATGAATGAGTTTAGGATCATATATCTTGATAATGAGATAGGTTCCTTTTGTGCAATAGAACTCAATATCCTCTTCCGATGAAAGCTCAGCGCTTTTTTTGTCAAAGATGACTTCCGCTACAGCTATGGGCGTTTCCATAACAGGAATCCTTCTTGAATAAATTATCTTTGGTTTTGTAAGGCTTTTGTATGTTTTTTGTAAATTTATTGTAATGCCTCCAATTAGTCAATCGCCTAATTTTGCCACCTGTTTATTAAATAATACTCCAAAGATTACTAATGGCGCTTGCTATTATAGGCACAGGCATGACTCAATTCGGAGAGCTTTGGGACAGCTCTTGGGAGGATTTGGTAGCGCAGGCCTGCAATGATGCGATAACTTCAGCAAATATAGAGATTAAGGATATTGATGCGGGATTTTTTGGGAATATGAACCTTTCCCGCTTTGACGGGCAGGACCACCTTGTTGCAAGAATTCCCGAAATTCTTGGAATTAATCAGGTTTTTAGGACTGAGGCCGCCTGCGCTTCAAGCAGTGTGGCCCTTCGCCTTGCCGCAACTGAAGTTGAGCTTGCCGCAATGAAAGGAAAGCATAAGGCAATTTTAGTGTCGGGCTTTGAGAAGATGACCGACCAAATGACTGAGCGGGTAACAAATATACTTGCCGGGGCTTCGCATTTTGATACTGAAGTTATGAACGGGGCGACTTTTCCGGGGCTTTATGCGCTTCTTGCCCAAAGATACCTGCACGAGACCGGAGCCACTGAGGACGATTTCCATGCAATAGCTATCAAGAACCACAAAAACGCCATGCTTAATGAAAAGGCAATGTACCGGAAAGAAATAAACCTCAATGCATTTAAAGGGCAGATTGCTTCACCCCTGACGCTTTTTGACTGTTCCCCAATTTCAGATGGGGCCGCCGCATTGGTCCTGACAACAGAAGCCTGCGCCAAGCACTTGGGCGCTGAGTATGTAAAGCTTGAGGCAATAGAAGTATGTAACTCGGCAATATCTCTTGCAAATAGGGCCGACCCTTTAGTTCTTGATGCCGCAAAAACCGCCGCAAAAACCGCCTACCAAAAGCTCAATATTTCCCCAAAAGACATTGATGTGATTGAGGTGCATGACTGCTTTACTATCAATGAGATTTTGTGCCTTGAGGCGGCAGGTTTTGCTCCAAGGGGCGAGGGTTATAAGCTCGTCCGAAGCCTTCTTCCATATGAGGCCATAAATGAAAGAGGCGCGCCAATACCATACAATATTAATGGAAAGGATCTCTATGTAAATACTTCCGGCGGGCTTAAGGCAAAAGGGCATCCTGTTGGCGCTACAGGTGTTGCGCAGGTTATTGAAATTTATGAACAGCTTTTAGGAAAAGCTAAAGGGAGGGGGGCAAGCCCAAAAATCGGGGCGGCATTAAATATAGGCGGGACGGGAGGCACAGCGGCCTTTTCCGTCTTGAGGTGTTAGGATGCCCAGGCCCGCTAAGGTGAGGCGGCTAAGCCAGTTTGAGCATGTTGGCGCAGTTGGGGAGGTATACTCAAAAAGCAAGCTTTTTGTTGCGGCGGATATTTTCCAGTATGAACGAAAAGTTCCCTATATTATTGCCCTAATCAATGTTAATGGCCGGCTTATATTTGGCCTTATAGATGAGAGGGTAGTGGAGATAGGGGATAAGGTTATTGCCTCAGTAGGGGCTCTTGGGGTAAATGATATGGGTATCCATATTTACGGGTCAATTTGGAGAAAGAAACGCGGGTATGAGACACCTATAATGAAACACTATGGAGAAAAGCGGGAGCTTCCAAAAGATGCGAGGGTTGGAATTGAAGGCTATGGGATATATATCCCCAAGAACCGCCTTGACCTCTCAACCTTGAGCCCTGTATGGGGAAGGTCCGCAAGGGGAATTAAAAGCTTTCCCGGAGACTTTGATGACCAGGCAACTTATGCCTGCAATGCCGCCTTGGATGCCCTAAACCATGCAAAAGCTCAAGGGAGGGAGATTAAATTTATTGAGGTTGGGAGCGAAAGCAAGGTATATTCAGTAAAGCCGACAGCAAGCATTGTCTCCGGATTATTGAAGTGCAGTTCATGCTTTGCCGCAGACAATGAGTTTGCCTGCAAGGCGGGAACACAGAGCTTTGTGAATGCGTATAATTTTGCTGCGGTAAACGGGGGCCGTTCCCTTGCAATAGGCGCCGATTCTGCCCAAGGCGCCCCAAATGATGTGCTTGAGCTCACTGCAGGGGACGGGGCTGCGGCTTATGTTTTGGGAAAAAATAGCCCCATCGCCCTTATTGAGGGTATGGTAAGCTACACTACAGACACTGCTGACTTCTGGAGAAACGAGGGGAAAAAATTCCCTCAGCACGCGGGCCGGTTTTCAGGCGACCCGTCATTTTACAAACATACTATCGGCGCGGCAAAGCACCTGATGAATAAATTAAAGCTTGAGCCAAAGGACTTTGATTATGCGGTTTTCCACCAGCCTAATTCAAAATTTCCAAGGGTGGCGGGAAAACTGCTCGGATTCACAACTGAGCAGGTTGAGCCGGGAATTGTCTTTGACTGGATAGGAAATACTTACTCGGCGAATTCCCTTTTGGGGCTCGCAAAAGTGCTTGATATGGCGGCGCCTTATAGAAGAATTCTGATAGTTTCTTACGGCTCAGGGGCTGGAAGCGATGCGATATCTATGGTGACTACGCCTGAAATTGAGAAGAAGAGGTCAGAAAAGAAGAGAAGCGTCAAAAGCTGGCTTGGGGAAACTGACCAGGACACGATTCTCGTCGAAGGGTATGGGAAATATCTGAAGAATAAGGGGATAATTTAGCTCAAAATTTAGCTCAAGATTTGGCGCTTCAGGCATAAATTTTTGAAATATTACATAAGAATCAATGTCGCAAGCCCAAGGAATATGAAAAATCCGCACACATCGATTAAAGCGGTGATAAAGACTGTTGAAGAGATTGCCGGGTCTTTTCCAAGTTTTTTTAGGGCCATCGGCGCAATTGCCCCGATAAGGCTTGCTATTGCGAGGTTTATTATCATAGATACCCCTGCAAGAGCCCCGAATAGAGGGCTTTTATTCCAAAAAACAGCAACAAGGGCTATCATCGCCCCTATAAAAAGTCCGTTTAACAGCCCGGTTGCAAATTCATTGGCGATAATTTTCCTTCCTACTTTCGGGTCAATTTCATTCAAACTAAGCCCCCTTACAATTACGGCAAGTGTCTGGGTTCCGGCATTTCCACCGACCCCGGCAATTACAGGAAGGTATATTGCGAGTATAATGTAGGACTCAAGGGTTTTTTCAAATAGGCTGACTACAAAAGCTACGCAGAAGAGCGCAAATAGGCTTATTGCCAGCCATCCGGACCTGTTTTTGAACTTTGAAATCGGCGAATCAAGCATATGCTCGCCTTGGTTTACTCCCGCAAATCCGTACAGGTCAGCTTCAGATTCACTTTTCATCAGTCTGAGTATGTCATCGGAGTATATTACGCCCATAATGCTTCCGTCATCATCTGTAACTGCAACTTTATTGTGCTTGTGCCTTTTAAAGCACCGGCTTATTTCCGGCTCTTTGGCGCTGTATTTTATATGGGGCACCCTTCGGGCAAGTTCCCTTATTTTTGAGCTTGGGCTGTTGAGGGCAAAGGCATATCCGGGAAGCTCTCCCGAAAGCCTGCCATTATCAACCGCAAGAATTGTCGGGGCTTTTCCGGTCCTTTTTTCATGTTCTTGTAAGAGCTTTAATGCCTCCCCTAAAGTTGAATTAGCATCAACCAGAATATAATCAAGGTTCATAATTCCTGCGGCTGTTGAAGGATTGAATCTCAAGAGAAATTCCACTTTCTTTTTTAAGTCTTCGTTTAGCCTGCCGATTATCTCTTTTTTTCGTTCCAGGTCTAGATTCTGGAGAAGGTCTGTTGCATCATCCGGGTCCAGGTAGTGGGCAAGCCCGAGCACTTCAGAATCGCTTAATTCGCTAAGTATCTTTTTTCTTGAGTTTTTAGAGAGGCTTAATATTGCAAAGCCCTGTTCATTTTGCGGAAGAGATTTTATCAGTTCGGTTTTTTTTCTTGAATGTTGGATTTCCCGGAGGATTTTTTCTTTTTCATTTCTAAGTTCCATAAGAATATTTGCTTGAAATTATATCTTTAGGTGACGCTTTGCAGGAACTGCTATGGCGCCCCCGCTTATTTTGCCTTTGTTGGGCGAACGGCAAGAGTTGAGCCTGAGTATATGAGGTATTTTGCAGTTCCAAAATCGGTTACTTGTATAGTCGCAGTATAGGTAAATGGAAGTTCAATAAATATTTCTTGGGTATTTCCTATTTCAATTTCGCCTTTTGCGGGGCCCTCATAATTCCAGGCTTCATTTCCAATGTGGCTTATTTGAAGCTCAATATTTCCCGATTGCCCGCCAATATCAAAAAAGTGGTAAGCCTGAAGGGCCCCTTCCTCTGCATTAGGAAGGTCGCGGATTCCAGCTTCAAGTGATACCGTTAGTTTTTGGTTGGAATTTGTAAGAACCTGCCTTTTGTAATTGGATTGGGTAATATATCCTTCTCCCGACCATTCTCCGTTCCGGCAGGTGTATAACTTTGAGCTAAACCACATTTTTGTTCCATCCAAAACGCATTCGTTTTCAAGGGCGCATTCTCCAAGAGGGCAGCAGTATTTTGGCTTGCCTTCAAAAAAGCTTTCGGCGCAGTGATAAAGATTGTCTCCCGGCATATTGCAGTCGCAGTCTTTGCCGCATTTCATTGCCTGTTCTCCGCCCTTGCCCCATCGTCCTTCAGAGCAAATCCACTTGCATCCGTCCGTGTCTCTATGCGCTCCCTGCTCCAAGCACTGAGCTTCCTCTTTACTTGGGTTTGGGCCCGCTTCAGGCCGATATGCGCAGTAGTCTTTTGGGCAGCAATAAAAACAGCTTGGAGAATACAGGTCGGGTCTGGCATATTCGCCTGCGCTTAAAAGAAAATTCATTATATATCGATATTCTACGGTACCATCTGGTTTGGTAGTAGATCCTCCTATTCCATACCAATAATAATATTGTATTCGGTTCCGGTATGTTCTCGAATCTATGCCCAAACCTCTTAATTCAACATACCTATTGTTGAAAACTTCGCATATATTCTCGGCCCTGTTTTTAGTTTCAGTTTTAAGGTGCTCAAGGTTTTCGCTGCAGAAGTTTCCGGGACCGCACATAGCTTCGCCGGGATTGCAGTTGTGCCCCTCGCTTGTGTGGCAGAACACGGATAAATTATATATTTTTCCTTCTTCGCTTCCGATGAATTTGACTCTGTGCGCCCCTACGGCTTTACTAAGGAGAGCAACCCTATCTCCGGGAATAAATTCCGTGGGGCTTCCATCAACATCAATCTCAATATTGTTTCCGTCAACATCCTCAAAAATAATTTTTACCTGGGGGTCGGGGGGAGATACACTGACCGCGACATCTGTTGCAATCTTTTTGTCAAGATTCAGGTCAAAAGAGATAGGGGTATTCTTAAAGCCATACTTGTAACTCCTCTCTCCTTCTATAAAGTCCGAGTCTGCGCGGGAATAAAGGGGGTAATTGTAAATTGTTTCTCCGCAGCCTACAGATGACTTCCAAACCCCATTATCGCACTTAAGCTGCAGGCCCTCGTATGATATTTCCGAGTCTGGGGCAAAGCACATTATTTCCCCATCGTCTGTAGAGCTTTGGGAATGTGTCCCGCTAATTATTCCCGGAGTAATTTCCCCCAGATAATGCGAACAGTGGCCTTTTGGGCAGCAGAAACTGGCTCCTCCGACAAAGTCCGGGGCGCAGTTTTCGGATTTGCAGGGATGAGAATCCCTGATTTGCGAGTCTTCGCACCGGTGAAAGTCATTTATTGCCAGATAATTGCAGTAGCATGTTCCGCCTGAGGCAGTGTGAGGGTCATTGACTAGAGTGTATCTTGGGCTGCAGGCAAGCTCAAGCGGATTTATGCCGGAAGTGTATTCAGGAGGCAATTCTTTTGGAATACAACAAATTTCATCATCACCACATTCAGGCAGCTCTTTAAATTGGCTAAATGTAAGTCCCCTTGGCTCATAGCCAATATGCCAGTAACCTTCAGGGCAACGGTCATAACAACTGCCCCCAAGGCTCTCGCATGTGGCGGTCTCATAAACATAACACTTTGAGCCGACCCCTCTTGAGCAGAGCCGGTCGCCTTTTTTGTCCTTTATCAAAATCATTTCGCTTGGCCTTGTGTTAGCGCACACTCCGCCAAAAGTTCGTTCGCATATTGTTTGGGCTATGGTTCCCGAACCTCCGCAATTCAGCGCAGGTATGCTGCACCCTGAAAGGCCGTCATAAACCGGGGCGTTGTCCATGCACCAGCCCTTGCAGTAGTCTTCATTGCAAAAGCACCCGTCACCACCCTGTCCGCAGGAGGCTGTTTTGCATTCTTCCCAGGGCTGGCAGTCTGTTTCTGGGTAATGGCAGGCATAATATGGGCCGCAAGAATAGTGGCAGGTATCGCACCCTCCTTCCGGCTTGCAGTTGCAGGGATCGGAGCACGTTTTACAACTATCTGAATTATGGATGAGTTGGCAGTAAGAATCCTTGAATATATAGGTTCGTTCTGCATAGCTATGGGGATTGTATGGAATATTGGTTAATTCATTAGTGTAATACCATACCGTTGCGCTTGAAGACATTTTAGTAGGACCTAATATACACTCAGAAGGTCGGCAGCTGCAGCTGGAATCACAAGATCCACATCCAACGGCAATGCCTGAAAAAAACACAAAACCTAAGATAATGGCTGCAACCAGAAGGGACTTACTTTTCATAATCCTTAATTTTCCTTTCAAGCTCCTCAATATCCTCCATCTCACGCTCTTCTTTTGAGGGGTGAATTTCAAGGCCTACTTCATCCCGAATTTTTTCTATTTCCAGCTCAATCTCATTTGCCATCTTCTTTCTTGCCCACTTATTCAGACTCTCCTTTTCCTCAAGAGTGCGCAAATCCTGCTCCACTTTGTCGAGCCTTTCAAGAAACCGCTCTTTTGAAGGGGGGCTCTTTTTTAGCACTTTTTCCCTAAGCCGGTCCCACTTTATCCGAATTTTTGTTATCCTTCTCTTAAACCGCTCCTTTGGAGTAAAAAGGGAAAGAATGCCCATAATTAGATAGATTTATAGATAGTTTGTATTTTAGGTACTAATTTTAGGCAAAACCTTACCCGATATCCGGCGCCTATAACTAAGCGCCATATATGTAAAAATCCAATAAAATTATGGCCCGCCTTAAGGGGATGGATACATGGCTATGGGTAATAGGGGGAATTATAGTAGTAATGCTGTGCTTTGTGCTCTTTCTCAAGATTTTTTCAGGGATACATGAACAGACTTATGTGCAGGGTTCGCTTGAAGCATTTTCTGAAATTGCCGGAGAGGCAAACCGAATGTGCTCAACAGCAGAAGAGCGTTCCTTGGAGCGGACAATAAAGCTTTCAACTTTGGTAAATGGTATTTTTGCGTCAGGGGAGGATATAATGGGGCAAGGGGAAAGGACTTATGGGGATAAGCTCTGCATAAATATCTCCGGTCAGGTTTCCTGCGAAGAATTGGGTTGCGAAATTGAGGCCGAGCCTTTTATAAATGAGCTTAAGGTTTTGGGCCTGCTTGACAAGCTAAGGGGCAATATGAAGTATAGGGAGTATGTTCTAAAAATTGAGAAAAGCAATTGCGGCGTTTCAATTCTAAACCCGGATTCGGACAACGGATGCGTTTGCGGCTCTGAGTCAATGGATATTCCGATTTATTATGATTATAATGGGTGGCAGCCCGTGCTTTTCTATAAAGAAAAATCGGTTGTTTTGGCAGATACCTATCTCTTGAGCAATCCCGTCCCGGAAACAGGAATTTTGCTTGAAAATATTGCTTCCCATCTTGGAGGGTCCAACATTATTCTTATTTTTGAGGAAAACCTTACAGACCCAAACATATCCGGCCTTTCATCATACCTTTTATCTCTGCATGCAAAGGGCTATAGCATTGACATGCTAAAGCATTATTATTCTCTAAGCCCTTCAGATTACGAGGCATATGACCAGATTTGGCTTATGACGCCGGGATTTTGCAAAACACCCGGCCGCAATTGCACAGATACTTCAGATTGGATGAGAAAAGAAATTTTTGGCATAATTTCGGCGCATGAGGATGGTAAGGGGATATTTTTGGTTACTGATTCGGGGGTAAGAACGGGGATTTATGAGGCGATGAATTTGGATGAAATAAACAGGCTCCTGCATGGCATGGGCTACCCTATAAAGCAAATACAGAGCTGTGTTGGGATGTGTGTTGAGGGGGTGGAAGTATTTGCAGAGAGTTTGGAGAGCCCCTTAACACTTGGGCTTGAGAGCTTTAGGGCAAATGCAATTGCCGTATTTGATGAGCACTGCAGTTTCTATTAAAATATCTTTTTTAGAGGCGGTCAATACTTATCCCCTTATTGCAATCTGGTTGGCTTTTGTGTCATATATTATTCGGACAAATGTTTCCTCATCAATCACATGGTCGTAAATCTGCCAGCTTATCTCGTCTTTATCCCCGCAATTTCCGTCATATTCTATTTCTGCGCCATTTTCATCAATAATGATGTAGTTTTGAAGCAAATGGCACCCTCCCCCATCCTCCAAGGCTTTTGTTAAGTTATATTCGCTGACAGGGCCTGGCCGCCTCTCAATCCTTATCTCGTAGCATACAACTTCATCCTTATCGATGGGCTTTACAGATTCCTCCCAGCATAAAATTGAATATGCGGCAAGTTCAACTGCAAGCTCTTCAGGGGTGAAAGGGGATATAGTTATAACTTCTCTTGCCGGAGAGGGCGGCTCGCACCAGTTAAGCTCCATTCCAATGCTTCCTGCAAGATAGCAAAAACCCTGATTTACTGAGCTTTGGAGGGTTCCTGTAACAAATAAGAGAAGTATTGCAACTCCCGCAAGAGCAATAAGCATTGTCCCTATAAGGTCGGTTTCAATCCCTTTCTGCATAATATGCCTTTTAAGAAAATATCTAATAATATTTATGCTGGGGTGGCCGAGCGGTTAAAGACTTTCTTTCCCGAAAGAAAGTCCTTAACGTCAAAGAAAGGGAGATTCGTCGCTTCGCGACCTATAGCCTGAGTATATGTCGTTTTGTCTTCCGCAATAAGGCGCCAGCCTGGAAAGCTGGTCTCCGTTACAGGAGGCGCGAGTGAAGACTTTCAGAAATGTGCATATTATCAGGAAAGCTTTCGCGATTTCAAATCTTGCCCCCAGCGCTATTCTTATGGGAAAAAATTTCGATAAAACAGCGGAAATCCGCTCTAAAAAACTGTGGATTATTTTTGCTTTATGCCTATTAGGTCCGGCTTTATATACCCTTCTCAATGGAGAAATGCTGCCAAAAGCATGCTTCAAAGGAAGTTGCTTCAATCTTGAGATAGCGGATACTCCGGAGAAAAGGGCCTTAGGCCTTATGAACCGCTCAAGCCTTGATTCGGATACCGGTATGCTCTTCATATTCACGGAGGAGGGAAGGCATGTATTTTGGATGAAAGATACAAAAATTCCCTTAGATATTATCTGGATAGACCGCGGGCTTAAAGTTGTCTACATCAGCTCAGAAACTCCCCCTTGTGTTGCTGATCCATGCCCGATATATATGCCAAAAGACCCTGCCCTCTATGTCCTTGAGCTTAATTCAGGAACAGCCTCTTGGCTGGGCTTATCAGAGGGCGACATTGTTGAAATTAAGTAGTTAGAACAGGCAAATCTATTAAGATAAGTAGAATTATGCCAAGTTCGAGAATGTGTCCCGTCTGCAGCTCAAAAAATGTTGCCCCCTATATGGGATTTAGGACAGGATTTCAGTTTGAGTGCCTGGACTGCGGCTGGTTTGGGGTTCTTGCCCTAATCGACGAAGAAGAGCAAAAACAAAAAATTAAAAAAACCTTTAGGGCCTAACTGCACTCCCCGAGCTTATAGCTTTGCACTCCTGAGTCAATGCAGGCAAGGCAGCTGTTGGAGTAGGTCTCCCCACTGTCTGCGCAAACCGGGTCATAAATCATCACGCAGGCTTGCGCTTCCCTGTCCTCAGGATTGCAGAAATATATCGGGTCTTCTATTGTCTCGCACTCGCCGAAAGTGTAGTATTCAACTTCGGGGTCGATGCAGGCTGTGCAGATGTTGCCGTAAGTTTCTTGGTTGTTTGCGCAAACAGGGTCATAGACCATTGCGCAAAACTCCGCATTCCTATCAGAAGGTTGGCAGTAGTATTTTTGACCCTCAACTTCCTTTTTTATAATCAGCTCTTCTGAAAAGACTGTGTTTACTGCGAGGCCGCTTTCAACAAATACCTCTGCTTGGGCAAGCTCTCTTTGGCCTGGATTTACCTGAGAGTCCACTTGAAACTGGTATTTAAAGGAATAACATGAATCCGAATCGCATTCATATTCTTCGCTGCTGACAAGCGAGATCTCTCCGCCGTTAAGCAGGCTGTAGGGGTATAGGCCTAAAACATGGCCCTCGGCAATTGCTTTGCTCTGTTCAAAAGTGAACTCTTTTTCCCCGACAATCTTGTCCTGCTCAAAAATTCCTGAAACAAGGACGGCTATTGCGAGAACCAATAGCGCGCCCGCTGCTGCTAATACATGCTTTTTGTTCATAAATGGATGATTTGTAACCTTTTAAATTATAGTTTAGGCAATATCAGATCAGGGGCGACCTTGAAGTAAGGCCTTTGAAAAGGCCTACTCGCTTTTCTTTATAATATCTTTTAGCACCACAAAGGCCTCTGAGAGTATTTTTGACCTTTTGTCCTCCTCCTGAGTGTGAAGGGCAAAGGAAAGCTCAAGATACCACTTTTCCCCATCAGTATTTACAAGCGCCCTTATGGATTCTTTTTCCTCAACATATTTTTCGGCGATTGCAGTAATTTTTTCAATTCTTGATTCCATATTTTGGGGGATTTTTGAGAGGGCTATTTTTTTGCTGTGAAGGACTCTTGCCTTGCCCATATTTAAGAGGGTCTTTTCAAGCAGGAGCTTATTTGGGACTTTCCAGAATTCCTTTGATTTTTTAGT